>JAXGBA010000053.1:0-10685 GCA_034186235.1 Clostridia bacterium
CTGAAAGGCTTGCAAGCGACAAAGATGTTTGCGGCTACAAGGTAACAACAGATAAAAATGTATTTTACATACGGTGCGATCCACGCAAAAATACATATAACGCATATATCTATTGTTATGATAAACAGGCATTGCAGACCTACAAGGATTTGAAATTCGTTGAGCAGAACTATGACGCAATCAGCAAGGACAAGTTTTACAAAACCGCAAACGGAGTTATGGAAATGTACTATAACCCCGATGCAAATGCCGGAGGACAACTCGTTGAACTAACCATATATAACGAGGATATTTTGGATGCGGCAAAGCTATATAAGAAACCGCAGGACTTCTTCTCTCACATTGAGGGAATTTCCAAAGGTACATTATGTGATGTCGGAACAAAAAATTTCAGAGAAACGGCAGAACACTTTATGAAAAGCAAAGCGGATTTTGAGGGCTGCACGCTTAAAACAATGAACGCACTTAAAAAATATGCCGCACCCGAAAAGAGCAAAACAGAGCGTGAAACGGAGAGATGATATTATGGCTGAAGAAAAACATATAGTATGGTCCGATATAAATCTTGACCTTGAGGATTGGCGGGACAGCTTAACCGAAATATATGGCGATGCGAGCGAAGATTTCCTATATGAAAAGATGTGCGAAAGCAATGAAATGAACTTTTATGATGAGCGTGCAAATCTTAACATACAGCTTCCGAGAGAAATTATTGTTATAGCAGACCTCGGCTTATGGAACGGCAGATTTTCCGGATATAAAACAATAAAAAGCGGAAATATCCGTGATTGCTTATGTCCAGAATGTGATTACAACGAATGGTATGTTGATAAAAAAGGCGATTTTCGGTGCAGAGCAATTCATCACGACGGAACAAATCATTATCTGTACCGCACCTTCAAAAACGGCGTTTCGGATTATCAGATAGAAAATTTCAAAGAAAAACTGTATAACGGAACGGCAACAAGAGCTGATATTACAAGGCTGACGCACAGGCTCGGCGATGAAATCGGCAAGGTGTACGGCTGGGAATTTCCCAAAAAACAAAAACAAGAAATTTTTGAAAGATACACAGACAAGCTCTCTCATAATTATAAAGCAGAAATCACAAAACCGACTTGTACGGAATTTGGGTTTACAACCTACACTTGTGCCGACTGCGGTGATAGCTATGTTGCGGATTATACCGATAAAACAGAACACAATTATGACAAAAAGGTTATTCCGCCGACTTGTACCGAACACGGTTATACCGTTTACACTTGCCCTGACTGCGGCAAAGAGTATATCGGCGATTTAACCGACTGCGAAAAGCACACCTACAAGAAAACGGTAGTCGCTCCGACTTGCACGGAATTAGGCTATACAATTTATACCTGTGAAAGCTGCGGCGATAGCTACAAGGCTGACTATGTTGACAAAGCTGCTCACGACTATACAAAGACTGTAACTGTTCCGACTTGCACGGCTCTCGGATATACGGTGTATGAGTGTAAAAACTGTGATTATAAATATATCAGTGATTACACCGATAAAATCAATCACAGCTATATTGCTGATGTAACCGAGCCTACTTGTACAGCTTCCGGATATACCGTCTACACTTGCGAAAACTGCGGTAAAACCTATAAATCAGAGTATACCGATATGCTGGGACACGCACCGTCAGAATGGATAGTTGATGAGCCTGCTACTATCGAACACGCCGGAGAAAAGCATATTGAGTGCTTGACTTGCGGTGAAGTTTTATCAAGAGCAGCAATACCGCAGCTTGTAGAAAAAGACCGTACCGATGAGGATGGTAACTCAAAGGTCGGTGATTTTTCTATTCTTGTAACCAATAAGGACGGTAACCCGATTTTTGACAGTGAAATCAGCATTGACATCAATGATAATGTAACTATCAAACTGCCAAGCGGCAGACTGCTTGATTATGCAGACCAAACCATTATAACTGCAATTAACGCAGACTCACAGACACCAAAAGCTGAATTACAAATTTTTATCTATGATGAAAACAATAACGCAGCAACAGGTAAAACAGATGAAAACGGTCAGCTTAAAGTGCCGAACAACAAAACCTCTACCGGTGATAACAGCGGTACGGTCGGCAAAGATGACGAGGATAAGAAAAACACATTTGTCGTAAAGGCTACCGACAAAATGAATGTCGTTATTCCAAACTGTGAAGTGTATATCGGCGAGAGCAACAATATCGTTGTTGACTTGCCGGAGGGAATTAAGCCGACAAGTGAATATCCCGTTATAATCACAGTAACAGACCAGCACGGACAGCCGCAGCAGGGTGTTACGGTTATAACGCTCGGAGATGCGGACTACATCGAAAAAGGCGTAACCGATATGTTCGGAAAAATTACATTGCCGACAGCAAAGGACGGTTTTACGGACGATACGGGTAAAGTACGCATTGACGAAATGTATGTGTTTGTCAATGACGAAAACGGAGCTATTGAAAACGCTTTTGTAAAGCTGAATGATGACAGCACAATCTCGGTAACATTGCCGGACGAAACAAGCATTGACTACGCAAACCGCATTACAGTAACCGTAACCGACAAAGACGGAAATCCGCAGAAAGATATTTCCGTTACCGTTTCGGACACTGTGGAAAATAGTCTGACAGACAAAACTGATGAAAATGGTAAAATGGTTGTACCGCCGCTTTCGGAGGATATTACCGACAGCGAGGGTAAAGCAAAAGTCAACGGCTACAATGTTTTAATTACAGACGAAACAAAGCCTATCGAAAATGCCTTTATTACTATCGGCGAGGGACAGATAAATGTTATGCTTCCCGATGGTGTTATGATTGACATTGATAATCGCATAACGGCTACAATTACCGACAGCGAGGATAAACCTGTTAAAGATATGACTGTAATCTTTACAGATAAAGCCGAAAGAACAGAAAGCAATGTTACGGACGAAAACGGCAGAGCAACCGTGCCGCCGACAAACATTGATGTTACCGATTTCAACGGCTACGGCGAAGTTGACGGATATATTGTAACAGTGAAAAATACTGTCGGAGCTATTGAAAAGGCACATATCAAACATAATGCGGAAATCAAAAATGAGGACGGCAGCGTTAAATCGGCAGAAAACATTTCTGTTGAATTACCCGAAGGTGTAAAGTTTGATTATGCGAACAGGATTACAATATCGGTCAGCAAAAAAGTAGACAACACGGCAGTTAAAGGTATGACGGTTGTTACTTCCGAATTTGTTATTGAAGGAACAGAAACAAAATCTTTAACGGGAATTACCGATAAAGACGGAATTATTATCCTCCCTCCTGCAAGCGAAGGTATAACGGATAAGGACGGAAAAACGGATATTTCCGAAACTATCCCCGGCAAGGATACCGATGGTGACGGCAAGGAAGATACCGAAGAATCAAAAACGGAATACAACATTACCGTTGAGGATACCAAAGGAAAAATCGAAAATGCGTATATCGAAATAAAGGACGGCAAAATTACCGTTACGCTTCCCGATACGCATACGCTCACAACTTCAAATCAGACAACCGTAACCGTACTTGATACGGAGAATAAAGGCATTGCAAATGTTTCTGTAACCGTTACGGATAAAAACAAGGCAACTGCAACAAAATCTACCGATACAAATGGTAAGGTTACGCTTCCGGTTAAATCGTCAGGCGGTGGTTCATCTTCGGGTGGTGGTGGTCGTGGCGGCAGCAGCGGTGGCAGCTACATCAGTTCCAACATCACAAATATTACCGTAACCGATAAAAACGGAAAAAATGTATCTGTTTCAAAATCAACCGACAAAGACGGCAAAATCACGCTGACACTTCCGAATGGTACTGATCTCACAGGCGACAATTTCTATACAATTAAGGCAACCGACAGCAAAGGCAATGCAAAAGCTGATGTTTCCATTATCTTAAAGGATAAAAAGAATAATTCCGCTAACGGCACAACGGATAAAAACGGTATGCTGATACTTCCGGCATCAGAGCATAAGGCATATATTTTCGGGTATAATGACGGCACTTTCAGACCGGACAACAATATGAGCCGTGCTGAAGCTGCTGCTATCTTTGCAAGGCTTATTTCCGAACAGAAAGGCGAAAAAATCAGTGGCAAGTCAAACTTTAATGATGTATCCAAAAACGAATGGTATTACGATTATATCGGCTATCTTTCAAAGTACGGCATTATTAAAGGTTATTCAGACAACACATTCAGACCGGATGATAATGTTAGCCGTGCGGAATTTGTGGCTATGACGGTCAGATTTAATTCTCTGTTTAATGATGTTAAGAAAGGCAGCTACACCGTAAAATACACCGATGTTGCAACAAATTATTGGGCATATTCCGATGTTGCCTACGCAAAACACGCAGGCTGGCTCAACGGATACGCTGACGGAACATTCAAAGGCGATAACGCTATTACCCGTGCGGAGGTAGTAACAGTTGTAAACCGTGCAACAGGTAGAAAAGCTGATGAGAGCTATATTACAAAGAATGTATCTGTACTCAATAAATTTACGGATATTCGCAACAATTCTATGTGGTATTACACAGATGTGATGGAAGCAGCCAATACGCATCTTGCAAATTCCTCAAACGATACCGAAACTTGGGTAAAATAAATCATTGTGCAAATCGGAGAAAGCGGTCGGAAACGATTGCTTTCTCGTTGATTTTGTGGTATAATATCTGTGAAATAGACGGAATTTACGGAAGTGATATATATGGCAAAACACGAGTTTGGAATTATGATGGAGGCTCCTCAACAAAGCAAACGATATGATGAATATGAACCGGGGAAATACGCCTGCATTTCTGTTGATGATAAAGATTTAGAAGGTATTGTTGAAAGGCTTACCTCCGTTGAGTTCTATTGGCATACGCTTTCTACCAAAGATAAGGGGCTTGCATATTGTGGCGTTACACTTATTCCGCCTTGTTCGCTAAAAGCATTTATTGATGTCATTGCTGATATTTCTGAATTGTGCGAATTAAAGAAACTGTTAGAAAAGGCATTGGACAAAAATAAATGGGTTATTCATTTCGGGATCTGATTGCGCAACAACTTATGGTTTATATAGCGAATTATAAGACAATCATCGTGGGTTGTCTTTTTCGTTTCAGAAAATTTTTTGACGGTCTTTTTGTATGGTGATACAATAAAGATACCGAAAATAAACTATTGAAACGGAGGACTTTCAAATGAAACGATCAGTATTTGCAGGCTTAACAGCGATGCTCATTTTATCAACCGCAGTTACCGCACAGGCGGCACACACGCACGAATATACAAGGCAGGATTCAAAGGTTTATGTATGTGAGTGCGGAAAGGAAAAGCCGCTGTATTCCTTAAAGGGCGAGAGGGTTATAACGCTGAATTGTAACGGCGGCTCGTTATACGGCGGAATTTACAAAACCGACATCACAGAAGCCGTTACGGAGCAGAACAAAATCAAACTTCCGCTGCCGTATAAAAACAGCGACTATCAGTTTGAGGGTTGGTTTACCGAAAGCGGCAAAAAGGTATCGTCCGATACCGAGTATTATTCCGACACAACGCTCTATGCACATTGGAGCTTGACAGGGACACGCACTCTCACCTTTGCCGCAGGGGACGGCTCATATATCGAGCCTGTCATAAAACCGCTTGGCACTGCAATATCGCTTGCGGAGTTTATTCCGACAAGATACGGCTATGACTTTGACGGTTGGTATTCAGACCCGCAAACAAAGGAAAATCGGGTAACGGATTTTACATTCAATGAAAGCGACACCGTTTACGCAAAATGGATTCCAAACGGAACGGTGGTATATAACGCTCCGGCGGTACAAAGAGTTTACGCGACAGATGATGAAATCCTCGCCTTTGGTAACTACATTGACGAAAAGACGGGTGTACCCGTCACGGCACAATGGGTTAAGCAGAATGAAAGATTAAATGAGCTTATGGAAATTTACAACGAAAAATTCTGTAAGTAACGCCTATCACACTTTTGGGGGCAGCTTTTGTATAAGGAAACTTATGCAGGGGTTGCCCCCTTTTTATTTATTTTCGGAAAGGACTGATAACAATGCTTCAAATTTTAATGATAGTAAGGGATACCTCGTGAACAGACAGGAAAATCAAAGGACAATATATATCCTTCTCGGAATACTTTCGGTATTCGTTATATGGCTTGCCCTAATGGTTGCCGGGTGCTATGAGGAGAATATAAAGCTATTTGAATTGCTTGACCGTTTGAATGTCGCTATGAACAACCCGACGCACATCACATTGAATAAGTATAGCTTAAAAGCCGTACTCATTTTTTTGTTTTTATATGCAATGGGTATCGGCGTGTATTTCTCGTCAAAAGAAAACCGCCGACCGGGTGAAGAACACGGCTCGGCTCGTTGGGGTAATGTCAAAAGCGTTGTCAAGCGGTATATGGATAAGGACAGTTATAAAAACATCATTCTATCTCAAAATATGCGGCTCGGCTTAAACGCAAAAAAGCACAGGCGAAACCTCAATGTGCTTGTGGTCGGCGGCAGCGGTGCGGGAAAAACCCGGTTTTATGCAAAACCGAATTTAATGCAATGCAACACTTCTTTCATAGTCGCAGACCCAAAGGGCGAAATGCTCCGAAGCATTGCACCGTTACTAATTGAAAACGGCTATGATATTAAGGTGTTCAACCTAATCGAGCCGGAAAACTCGGACGGATACAACCCGTTTGTGTATATCCGCAAGGATGAAGATGTTATAAAGCTGATTTCAAACCTTATTCAGAATACAACACCGAAAAACGCATCGCAGAATGACCCGTTTTGGGAAAAATCCGAAATTGCACTTGATTCTGCTTTAATGCTTTATCTTCTGCACGAAGCCCCGCCCGAAGAACAGACCTTTGAAATGCTGATGTTTTTAATCGAAAACGCAGCAACCGTTGAGGACGAGGACGAAAGCGGCTATCAAAGCCCTGTGGATATTCTTTTTCAAGGCTTGGAGGAGGAAAAGCCGGAGCATATTGCAGTAAGGCAATATAAAATTTTCAAACAGGCAAGCGGCAAAACGGCGAAAAGTATATTGATTTCAGCGGCAGTGCGGCTTGCGGCGTTTAATTTACCGGAGATAGCTAAAATGACTTCATACGATAATCTTGATATAGGCACTCTCGGCGAACGCAAACGAGCCATATTTTGCGTTATTCCCGACAATGACAATTCCTTTAATTATCTTGTCGGAATGTTATATACACAAGCCTTTCAAGCGTTGTATTTCAATGCAGACAATAATCACGGCGGCGAGCTGCCTATTCCCGTGCATATTGTGATGGACGAGTTCGCTAATGTCGCTCTGCCCGATAACTTTGAACGCATACTTGCGACAATGCGGTCACGGCGTATTTCGGTAAGCATTATTATTCAGAATATGGCACAGTTAAAAGCATTATTCAAGGATAGCTGGGAAAACATCACGGGTAACTGTGATACGCTGCTTTATCTCGGCGGCAACGAGCAGTCAACACACGAGTATATTTCAAAAATGCTCGGAAAAGAAACCATTGACACACGCACAAGAGGTATTACAAAAGGTCAGCACGGCAGCAGTAACACCAATTACCAAAATGCAGGGCGTGAGCTTTTAACGCTCGATGAGGTGCGTCTTTTGGATAACAGCAACGCCCTCATTTTTATTCGTGGCGAGCGACCGTTAATTGATAAAAAATTCGATATACTGTCGCACCCGAATATTGCAAAAACCGCAGACGGAAAAGCTGTGCCGTACAAGCACAGCAAATCGGAAAAATATTTGCGAAATGATTTATCCTTTACCATAAACGAGGATTTATCAAATATCAAGCTATTGGAGGTTGACGGGGACAATGTAAAAGCATTTGATTTTGCAAACCCACAAACAAAACAAACTGAAATTTTGGAGGTAACAGACAATGAAAAATCAGAAAACAATTCAGAGAATAGCGAAAGCACAGAAAATTCTCAGCAAGGCTAAACTTGTACTTATGGTACTTGCGGTTATGATGACCGCCCTCACGGGAACAGTTTTTGCAGCAGATCCGCTCGGAACGATAAATAGCCTTTCAGACTTTATCTTCTCGGCGATTAAGGCTATCGGACTAATCCTGCTCGGCTTTGGTGTCGTGCAGATAGGTCTGTCGCTTAAATCGCACGACGCATCGCAGAGAGCAAACGGATTTCTGACCTTCTTCGGCGGCGTCATCATTGCATTTGCGAAAGATATTTTGGATATGATAATGTAAGTGGAAAATTCGCACGAATTATAGTGTATAAAACCGTCAAAATATGCACAAGTTGAAATTACAGCAATAAAAATCATTTATATATTTCCACATAACTTGACAAGTGGAAATATAGATGATATAATAAACATAGAAATTTCAACTTGTGCGAGGTGAACCTTATATGAAAAACAGAGCCGGAGAGCTTGTAACAAATCTGTCGGGCAAAATGGCTTATAAATCATTCAAACCAAATCCGCTTCCACCGATACCGGCTATCCGGCAAGATGACGAAATGGTGGAATACTTGGTAAAGGCAAATAGAGGGATAGCAACAATAGAAAGTATTGCAAAGCGAATACCGAATGTTAATCTGTTTGTATCTATGTATGTGAGAAAAGAAGCGCTTTTATCCTCTCAAATCGAGGGTACGCAATGCACTTTGGACGATGTGTTAAATCCGCTTATTACAGAAAATGCAAACAGAGATGTTTCAGATATAATAAACTATATTAAAGCTACTGAATTTGCAGTTGAACGGTTAAAAACCTTGCCGCTTTGCACACGCTTTATCAAGGAAACACACGCTGTATTGTTATCCGATGTCAGAGGCAGCGAAAAAAATCCGGGTGAACTCCGTTCTTCACAGAATTGGATAGGCGGCAGCGGAAGTACACTTCAAAATGCCAGATATATTCCGCCGAATGTGGAGGATATGAAAACTGCTATGAGCGACCTTGAAAAATTCATTAACGGTGACAGTAATTTAGATCCTCTAATCTGTGCTTCGCTCATTCACTATCAGTTTGAAACAATACACCCGTTTTTGGACGGCAACGGCAGAGTCGGAAGACTGTTAATTACTCTTTATCTTATGGAAAAGAATGTGTTGTCAACTCCGGCACTCTATCTGTCATATTTTCTGAAAAAGAACAGAATCGAGTATTATGACCGTATGACCGAGATTCGCAGAAATGGGAATTACGAACAATGGATTAAATTTTTCCTGTTGGCTCTTTCAGAAGCGGCAACGGATGCTATAGATACCATTGATAAGCTGATAGAACTGCACGACAGAACTACGGTAACAATAAATGCTTTCGGAAAGGCAAAAGCATCGGCACAAAAACTTATTACCTACCTTGAGGAAAATCCTATCATTGAAATCGGAAAGACGGCACAAGCCTTAAATATGGCATATAATACTGTGTCAAGAGCTGTGAATTTATTGATAGATACCGGTATTCTTGTTTGTTCCGATAAGGTGGGAAAAACCAAAATATATTCTTATGAAGAATATCTGAAAATACTTCGTAAGGACACATAATAATAAATACATTAAACAAAGACAGTCATAGCTGCTATATCAGCGGTTATGGCTGTTTTTGCGTTTTAAGAAACGGAGGTGAATTACCTTTAAGCGATAATTGGATTGTAGCCAACTTTGAAAATGCGTTTTCCACTTGGAACGATAAAATGACTGAAATATGGTCGCTGATTACAACCTCGCCGCAAAACTTCAAAGGCGGTGCAATTTGGAATGTCATATCCGGCATAAACGGAGGACTTCAAGCCATAGGACTTGGTTTGTTGGTCCTCTTTTTTGCTATGAGCATATTTAAGTCAACGGCATCGTTCCGTGATTTTCAACGACCGGAATATGCCTTAAAGCATTTCATACGCTTTTGTGCTGCAAAGGTGGCAATTACTTATGCAATGGACTTGATGACGGCAATATACACCATTTGCGGCGGAATTGTGGAACAAATCGCAGGCTCTCTCGGCGGTATCGGCGGAGCTTCTGTTACGCTCCCGGCAGCGATTGAACAGGCAGTCGAGGACACAGGCTTTTGGGCGAGTATTCCGCTTTGGCTTGTAACGATACTCGGCTCGTTATTCATAACGGTACTGTCATTCATAATGATTATGACCGTGTACGGCAGATTTTTTAAGCTGTATATCTATACGGCGATAGCTCCCGTTCCCCTTTCCTCATTTGCAGGGGAAACAACATCGTTTATGGGAAAATCATTTTTGAAGTCGTATGTCGGAGTTTGTATGGAAGGTGGGGTTATCGTGCTTTCGTGTATCATATTTTCGGCATTTGCGTCAAACAGTACGCCGACCATTGACACAAGCATTACAACCGTCACGATGATATGGAAATACATCGGAGAGGTCATTTTTAATATGCTCGTTTTGGTAGGTCTTATCAAAGGAGCAGACAGAATTGTTAAAGAATTATTCGGAACATAAGGAGGACACGATTATGAGTTACAAAAACAACGCTATCAGCAGTGATGACCCGAAGGCTATTGAAAAGCTGACGGAAAAACTGCAAAAATGCGAGGAATTGCAAACGCTGATGAAAAAAGCTAATGCACACTACAAAAAGTACGGAACGGTAAAAGGCTGTGAAG
>JAXGBA010000054.1:0-6982 GCA_034186235.1 Clostridia bacterium
CGGGGGTTGAGAAGATGGCGTATCTTATCGACATTAACAGAGATAAATATAACAAAAAGCTTCCGAAAAGCTTTTGGAAGGGGGACGAGGCGTGATGGAATCTTTGGGACTTTTAGAGGTTCAGGGGCTTGTTGCGGCAATCGAAGGTCTTGATGCAATGCTGAAAACTGCAAACGTCCGCCTTATCCATACCGAAAAAAGACTTGGCGGAAGGCTTGTAACTTTGGTTGTTGCAGGGTCGGTTTCCGCTGTGACATCTGCTGTTAAAGCAGGCAAGGCAAGGGCGGAGGTTCTCGGCAAGGTTTACGGCGATGAGGTTATTGCTTCGCCCCACAGCGAGGTTACAAAGTTTTTTGATATGAGCTCGGAGGATTGAGATTATGGTTATAGATGAAAAAGCAATTGCCGAGGCCGTAAAGGCTGCGCTTGTGCAGAAAAACCGTGATTTGAACGGCGAAATCAAGGTCGGCGTTTCGCAGAGACATGTTCATCTGTCGCAGCAGGATCTTGACACACTCTTCGGCAAAGGATATCAGCTTACGGTTAAAAAAGTGCTTATGGGAAGGGAATATGCGTCCAACGAGTTCGTAACGCTTGTCGGTCCTTCGCTTAAATCGATAGAAAAAGTAAGGGTTCTCGGCCCTGTCAGAAAAAATACACAGGTTGAAATTTCAAGAACCGACACGTTTTTGCTTAAAGTAAGCCCTCCGGTAAGACCTTCCGGGCAGATAGAAGGCTCGGAAAAGCTTGTGCTTGTCGGCCCTAAGGGTACGGTTTATCTTAAGCAGGGCGTTATTATTGCAAACCGACATATTCATCTTACACCCGAGTATGCCGAAAAGCACGGTATTGCAGACGGCGATTATGTGGATGTCGAGATTGACGGTATTAAGCCGACAAGGTTTTATGAGGTTCAGGTTAGGGTAAGGGACGATTTTAATATCGAAATGCATATCGACACCGATGATGCAAACTCCGCAGGCCTTAAAAACGGCGACATTGTAAGAATTATAAAGAAGTAGGTGCGCTATGTTTGCATTGGAAAGGCAGAAGCTTATACTTGAAATGCTTGAAAATGACGGCGCCGTTACCGTGAGCAACCTCAGCTCGGTTCTCTCGGTTACGGAGGAAACGGTCAGACGCGACCTTGAAAAACTTGAAAAACAGGATGCACTCCGGCGTACTCACGGCGGAGCTGTTTCTATTGAAGAAGGAACCTATGAGCTTTCTTTGGAAAAGAGAAAGTCCAAGAATGTCGATGCTAAAAAAAAGCTTGCCGCCGCTGCGTGCAACCTCATTGCTGCCGGCGACACGATTTTTCTCGATGCTTCGACAACAACTTTCTTTATCGCAAAAGAACTTAAAAAACGTAAAAATATTACCGTGATAACCAATTCGCTTCGGGTCGTTGCGGAGCTTTCGGGCGCTGCCGACATAAAAACAATTGCGGTAGGCGGAGTGGTTAGCGATAACCAGTCGTTTGTCGGCTCGATTGCGGAAAAGAATATCGAGGAAAACTTTGTGGCAAGCAAGATGTTCTTTTCAAGCAAGGGCGTTACGGCGGAGTCCGGGATACTGGAGTCCAACGAGAAAGAGTGCGGCATAAAGCAAAAAATGCTCGCCGCTGCGGGCACAAAGTATTATATCTGCGACAGCTCAAAAATCGGCAGAATAGGTTTTGTTAAACTTGCCGGTTTTTCGCAGATTGACTGTTTTATAACCGAGGCGCAGCTTGATAAAAAACTTTACGATTGCCTCGAGGAAAATAATGTTACAATAGAAAGGATTCAGCAATGAGAGAAAAACTTAAAAAACAGATAATCGACTCGATTAGGCCGGTGAGCACACATGGCGAGTGGTTCACATTGAGCGGTAAAATCGATAGAGAAGCTGTCCAGACGGCGCTGGATAAGCATAAAAATGTTATAATTCCCGATACCGGTGCGCCGATTGAATTTGATAATCCCGTTATTATGCGTTCGGATTATCATCTTAAAGTTGCAAAAAACCAGCTTATAAGGCAGACTGAGGATTGTTCCACCTGCCTTATAATAAACGAGAGCGCGGCAAGCGGTGCGGAGGCTCCGATTTCTGTTAAGCGTGACGAAAATATCAGTATAGAAGGCGGAATCTGGCAGACAAAGGCTGACTCGAGAGCACGAAACAACAGAGAATATACAATTCCGGGGTCGCTTGGGAATATAATTCTTTCTTCGGTTGAAAGAGTCCGTGTGGCAGACGCTGTGTTTACCGACTCGGCATCATATGCGGTGCAGATTGACGACTGCTCCGACTATGTGATTGAAAATCTGCATTTTGATAACTACCATAAGGATGGCGTTCATGTGAACGGCCCGGCGGATAAGGGGTATATTGCTCATCTTTCAGGTCGCGACATGGGCGACGATATGGTTGCCCTCAATGCATGGGATTGGGATACCTCTGCCATTTCTTTCGGTCCTATTACAAATCTTGTGGTGGAAGATGTGCAGAGCAATAACAACGAGTTCAGGCTGCTTCCGGGGCAAAAGGTGTTTGAAAGCGGCGAGAGAGTTGACTGCAATATCGAAAATTGCGTAATCGAAAATGTCAGCGGAATTTATACATTTAAAATGTATGCCCAGCCCAACATCGCAAATGCGGTTGACAAATCAAAGCACGATGTTTCGGGAACCGTCGGCACAATCAGGAATGTTTTCTGCAAGGATATTTCTTTTGCCCGTGTTACGCCTTCGGGATTTTCAGGGCTTCCGGTAAAGAGCCTGTTTGAAATCTGTGCGGACTGCGACGGAATTTTTATTGAAGGCGTAGATGTTAAAAATACGATAGATGAGTGCGACAAAATGGATGTAAGGCTTGTGAATGTCGGTCCGCTTTCGGCGGTCTGGAAAAACGGCTCCGATGACCCCGAAAAGTGGGGCGAGGTGTTTGATCCCAACGCTGTTTGCGAGGTTTCAAATCTCAATCTTAAAAACATACAATTCGGCGGCGAGAAAATATCGGACGCAAAAAGGCTTGTGCGTGAGGTTCATATGACGGTGAACCCCGATTATCCGAAAACCACCCCGAGGGGCGGCACGGGTCACGGCACAATCAAGTCCGTTAAAGCTGAATAGTAAATTATTTTCACCTCGGTTCATATAATGTACCGAGGTGAATTTATGTCTAAAGTATATTTAAGCCCTTCCACGCAGGAATATAATAAGTATGTCGATGTCGGTGACGAGGAATACTGGATGAACCTCATAACCGACAAAATGGAGCCGTTTCTCCGTGCAGATGGCATAGAGTTTGACCGCAACGACCCCGACACATCTGCCGCAACGGCTATAAGGGAGTCGAACAGCGGCGATTACGATTTGCATTTTTCGCTTCATTCAAATGCGTCACCTGCGAGCCTTGCCGGCAGAATGACCGGCAGTGATGTTTATTATTATCCCTACAGCGAGCAGGGCAAGCGTGCAGCGGAAATTATTGCGGATAATCTAAAAAAAATTTATCCCGACCCCGATAAGGTCAGAGCGCTGCCGACGACCACTATAGGTGAAGTGAGAAAAACCCGTGCGCCCGCAGTGCTTGTTGAACTTGCCTATCACGATAACCCGTCCGACGCCGCATGGATAAGAAACAACACTGATGAAATTGCGGAGAATCTGGCGGATTCGATTGCAAAATTTCTTTACAGCTAAGCAGAAAGCCTTGAAATCTCGATGATTTCAAGGCTTTTCTTATGCAAATTCATTGCTTTAACAAGAATTATAAAGCAAAAATACACTTAAATTTTATACTAAAAATAAATTAATGATTTTTTGTTTGCGGTTGACCGACTTTTTCGACAGTCTGAGGGATTCGCCTAAATGGGCGAATCCCTTTAATTGTATTAAAGAGTGTCGATTGTCGATATAGACGGAATCGTTTCTTCAAGAACATCCAGAACAATTTTTACGGTATCGAGAGAAGTGAAAATCGTAACTCCGTTTTCAACCGCACATTGCCTGATTGCAACGCCGTCTTCGTAGTGAACGCCGGAGAGGATAGCCCTCGTATTGATGATATAGCTTACATATCCTGCGCGGATTGATTGCAGAATTTCGTCGCTTCCCTCGCTGAGCTTGCCTCTTACCCTTGTGCGGATTCCGTGATTTTTGAGGAATTTAGCCGTGCCGATTGTCGCCTCAATATTAAATCCGAGCTGATAGAAGCGCTTAACAAGCGGCAGCGCTTCTTCCTTATCCTCATCGGCAAGAGTAACGATGACGGTTCCGTAATCCTTCATTTTAACGCCCGATGCCTGAATAGCCTTATAAAGCGCACGATTGAGGCGGTTGTCATAACCTATAGCCTCGCCGGTTGACTTCATTTCGGGGGAGAGGTATGCGTCGATTCCGGAGAGCTTTTCAAAAGAGAACGCCGGAGCTTTAACATAGTGCCCTGTCTTCTCGGGAGCGTAAAGTTCGGTTATGCCCTGGTCTGCAAGCGAAATGCCGAGCATAGTTTTGGTTGCTATCTGCACAAGCTCAAGCCCGGTTGACTTTGAGAGGAACGGTACGCTCCTCGAAGCCCTCGGGTTGACTTCGATTACAAACACATCATCGTTTGCATCCACAATGAACTGGATGTTGAAAAGCCCCACAATGCCTATACCGAGCCCGAGCCTTGTTGTGTAATCGAAGATTGTGTTTTTGACCTTTTCGGAAATGCTGTACGGGGGATATACGCTCATCGAGTCGCCGGAGTGAACGCCGGTTCTTTCAACAAGCTCCATGATTCCGGGAACGAACACGCATTTTCCGTCGCATACGGCGTCAACCTCAACCTCTTTGCCGACGATGTATTTGTCAACAAGCACGGGCTTGTCTGTATCGACCTCAACGGCGTTTTTGAGGTAATGCCTGAGCGATTTCTCGTTTGAAACGATTTCCATGGCTCTTCCGCCGAGCACAAAGCTGGGGCGCACAAGAACAGGATATCCTATTTTTTCCGCCGCTTTGACGCCGCTTTCGATGTCGGTTACCGCTTCGCCCTTCGGGTTTGGAATTTTGAGAGATTTTATCACTTCGTCAAATGCGTTGCGGTTTTCGGCTTTTTCGATTGCGGCGCAGTCCGTTCCGATAATCTTTACGCCCCTTTTTGCGAGAGGCTCAGCAAGGTTAACCGCCGTCTGGCCGCCCAATGTCGCAATAACGCCGATCGGTTTTTCGAGGTTTACAACATTCATAACATCCTCGGGCGTGAGCGGCTCGAAATAGAGCTTATCTGCGGTTGTGTAGTCGGTCGAAACGGTTTCGGGGTTGTTGTTTATAACAATCGCCTCGTAGCCTGCGTCATGAATAGCCTTTACGGCGTGCACGGTTGAGTAGTCGAATTCAACGCCCTGACCTATCCTTATCGGTCCCGAGCCGAGAACGATAATCTTTTCGGCGTCCGACACTACAGACTCGTTTTCGCTCTCATAAGTCGAATAAAAATACGGAACATAGCTTGCAAATTCGCTTGCGCAGGTGTCAATCATCTTATAGTCCGGGAAAATGCCGAGGCGCTGACGCATATTGTAAATACTGTCCTCGTCCGTTTCCCAAAGTTCTGCGATGTATGAATCCGAAAAGCCCATTTTCTTGGCTTCGGGCAGAAGCTTTTCGTTCATCGGATTGGCTTCCATTTCCTTTTCAAAATCTACGATATTCTTGATTTTATCGAGGAAGAACATATCAATCTGCGTAATGTTGCAGATTCTTGAATGGTCAACCCCCATCCACATAAGCTGCGAAATTGCGTAAAGGCGGTCGTCTGTGCCCTCTTTGATGTACTCAAGAAGCTCATCGGTTGTCATGTGTGCACAGTCAAACTTTTCCATATGGATATGGTTTTTTCCGGTTTCAAGGGAGCGGATTGCCTTAAGCAAGCTTTCCTCCATGGTTCTGCCTACGCTCATGACCTCGCCTGTTGCCTTCATTTGGGTAGAAAGCTTGTTTGATGCGGAGGCGAATTTATCGAACGGAAAACGGGGCATTTTTGTAACGATGTAATCAAGTGCGGGCTCAAAGCATGCCGGGGTGTTGACGAGCTTGATTTCGTCGAGATTAAGCCCCACGGCAATCTTGGCGCTGACCCTTGCGATGGGGTAGCCTGTCGCCTTCGAAGCAAGCGCCGACGAACGGGAAACCCTCGGGTTTACCTCGATTACATAGTACCCGAATGACTGCGGGTCAAGCGCAAACTGAACATTGCAGCCGCCCCTAACCCCAAGCGCACGGATTATTTTAAGTGCACTGTCACGCAGCATATGGTATTCCTTATTGGTAAGCGTCTGGCTGGGGGCGACAACGATTGAGTCCCCGGTGTGGATGCCTACGGGGTCGAGATTTTCCATGTTGCAGACGGTTATTGCGGTATCGTTTGCGTCACGGATAACCTCGTATTCTATTTCCTTGTAGCCTTTAATGCTCTTTTCAACCAGCACCTGATGTACGGGCGAAAGGGCAAGGGCGTTTTTCATCATTTCCTTCATTTCGGCAGGGTTATTGGCAAATCCGCCGCCCGTGCCGCCGAGCGTGAACGCCGGGCGGAGAATAACCGGGTAGCCTATCTCGTCTGCCGCAGCCATGCCTTCTTCAATGCTGTAGGTTATTTTTGATGGAACAACCGGTTCTCCGATTTCCTCGCACAGTTCTTTGAAAAGTTCTCTGTCTTCGGCGCGCTCTATGCTTTCGGTGTCCGTACCCAAAAGCTCAATTTCGCACTCCTCCAAAACTCCCTTTTTTGCAAGCTGCATGGCGATATTAAGCCCTGTCTGACCGCCGATTCCCGGAACTATTGCGTCGGGGCGTTCATAACGGCAGATTCTTGCGGCAAATTCGAGGGTGAGCGGTTCCATGTAAACCTTGTCGGCAACGGAGGTGTCTGTCATGATTGTTGCCGGGTTGGAGTTTAAGAGAATAACCTCGTAGCCCTCCTCTTTAAGTGCAAGGCACGCCTGCGTTCC
>JAXGBA010000055.1:0-18803 GCA_034186235.1 Clostridia bacterium
CCTTACTGCGGTTGATGATTTTACGCTTACTGTCGGTAGAACTGAAATCGCCGGGCTTATCGGTCCCAACGGCGCAGGAAAAACAACCGTTTTCAACCTGCTCACAAATGTGTATGCTCCCACGCGCGGCGATATTATGCTGGACGGTCACTCAACCGCCAGAAAAAATACGGCGCAGGTCAGCCGCATGGGTATTGCGAGAACATTCCAGAATATCAGGCTGTTTTCGGATATGTCGGTTATCGACAATGTAAAGGTCGGACTGCATAATTCAATTAGCCAGACATTTTTCTCATCGGTTACTCACCTTTTCGGATACAGAAAATCCGAGAGAAAATCCAACGAACAGGCATTGGAGTTTCTGGACTTCTTCAACATGGCAGACCTTGCTCAGAACAAAGCAGGTTCGCTTCCTTACGGTGAACAGAGAAGGCTTGAGATTGCCCGCGCACTTGCAACTCATCCGTCCATAATTCTTTTGGATGAGCCTGCCGCCGGCATGAACCCTTCCGAAACATCGGAGCTTATGGAAAACATCCGCCGTATACGCGACAAATTCAATATTGCGGTTATGCTTATCGAGCATGATATGAATCTCGTTATGAATGTCTGCGAAGGAATATGCGTTCTCGACCACGGAAAAATTATCGCTAAGGGCTCGCCGGAGGAGATTAAGTCCAATCCTAAGGTTATTGAAGCATACCTCGGCAAGAAAACGGAGGCGTAGCTTATGTTAAAGGTTGATAATATTAATGTTTATTACGGGCAGATTCATGCTCTGAAAGATATTTCCATAGAGGTTAACGACGGCGAAATCGTTGCGCTTATCGGTGCAAACGGTGCCGGGAAATCAACTACCCTCAAAACTATTTCGGGGCTTCTCCGTTCCAAAACCGGCTCAATAACGCTGTTTGATGAGGATATATCCAAAACCGAAGCGTGCAGGCTGGTTTCGAGAGGCCTTGCGCATGTTCCGGAAGGCAGAAGGATTTTTCTGCAGATGACAGTTTTAGAGAACCTCGAAATGGGCGCTTTCACAAACCCCTCCAATGTAAAGGAAGGAATCAAGGAAGTGTTTGAGCGTTTCCCGAGGCTGAAGCACAGAAAAAACCAGATTGCCGGAACACTTTCCGGCGGTGAGCAGCAGATGCTTGCAATGGGCAGAGCGCTTATGAGCCGCCCGAAAATTCTTATGCTTGACGAACCTTCAATGGGACTTGCGCCGATTTTGGTTCAGCAGATTTTCGATATCATAAAAGAACTGCACCGTTCGGGCACGACGATTCTGCTTGTTGAGCAGAATGCCGAAATGGCACTCAATATTGCAGACCGCGCATATGTTCTTGAGTCCGGCAGAATTAAACTCTCCGGTACAGGAGCCGAACTTGCGCAGAGTGATGAAATTAAAAAAGCCTACCTCGGAGGCTGATATATCCGCACCGGAAAACCCGGTGCGGATTTTTTTGAAAAAATGGTTGATAACACCTTAAAATTTAAAATGCTGTTGAAAAAAGCATGGATGCGCTTCTTGCATTGCTTGATGATGCCGAAATCGACGAAAGTTTCACGCGGATTGTTTCCGCAGTTACGGCATCGGGCAAAATAAATTATATCGATGAGGACGAGATGCAGAAGGATTATCTTGTCTGCACGGACAGCATGGGCAATAACACGTATGTTCCTCTTGATATTGATTATACGACAAAAATCGATGAAGGATATACGCTTAAGCTGCGTATTTCAGAACCGGTTATACTTACGGCGGGCGGCAAAACTTCGGGCGGCCAGAAAAATTCGGATGAGGTAAAGGCAGACGACAAGAAAACCGATGAGGCTTCCGGGTTTGTAGCACCGTTTTCTGATGTAACAACCAATGATTACTACTATGACGCAGCAATCTGGGCTTACGAAAAGGGTATGGTTGACGGCGATGAGTTTGAAGGAAACACTCCATGCACAAGAGCATCAACCGTAGTTTATCTCTGGAAGAATGCAGACGCTCCTGAAGTTCAGGACATGGCTGCTTTTGAAGATGTTGACGAAAACGCAGATTACAGCATGGCTGTAGCCTGGGCTGTTGAAACCGGCAGGTTCTGCAAATTGTGAATTTTCTTCGGGGGTGCGTTCCGTTTTGCGATGTCGATATAAAAGAGGTTCAGGAAAAACTGGTGAGAAAATAGGGGTATTATTAATATGTAACCAGCAGCGCCCGCACCGAATCAATCGTTGCGGGCGGCCTTTTTATTTCTTTTCACCGCAGCCGGGGACGGCAACGGACTTTTTGTAAAGGGTTTCCTGAACCCTGTTAAGCGCTTCACCGAATCGCTGGAAATGAACGATTTCGCGTTCTCTTAAAAATCTCAGCGGGTCGATAACATCGGGGTCATCGCACATTGCTATGAGATATTCATAGGTTTTTCTTGCTTTTTGTTCAGCTGCGAGGTCTTCCGTCAGATCAACAATCGGGTCGCCTTTGCATTGCAGTGCTGCGGCATTAAACGGGTTGCCGGTTGAATCCTGCGGGTAAACGCCTAAGCCGTGTTCAACAAATCCAGGTGCATATTGCTCCCTCAGCTCGCAGTCCGTGCTGCCTTTCAGCAGCTGATGACATATCGAGCCGACTATTTCAAGATGTGCCAGCTCCTCGGTGCCTATATCGTTAAGCAAGCCCTTCGTCCGGGCGCACGGCATCGAAAACCTCTGGCTTAAATAGCGCAGCGAAGCGCCCAACTCGCCGTCCGGGCCGCCGTACTGCGTTATGATAAGCTTTGCAAGCTTGGGATTGGGATTGCAGATTTTTACCGGGTATTCAAGCTTTTTTTCATATGCCCACATTTAGCAGTCACCTCCCGGTCTGTCCCATGGCCACGGATTGCACAGCCAGTTCCAGTTTGTTTGTGAGGTTGAACCGACGGTAAGCGGTCCGTAATTGTTTGTATAGTTCGTTTTTTCCATGTTTGCCTGGGATTTTATCGAATTAAACAAATTCAGCGCCCGGACATCCGTCGGGTGCGTGTCAAGATACAGTGACAGGTCAATCAGCATAAAGTCTAGAGCGGCAATGTCTGTCAGCTGATTATCCCGGCTCGTCATACAATTTTCCATAACTGCTCCTTTTAGATAAGATATTTTGTATATTCATCGACCAGCTCCGGAAAAATTGTTCCGTGAGCAAGCCCGCTTTCGGGGTCAAATACCTCTTTCATATTCTGAACAGGTATAAATACATTGCCGTAGCTTAAAGGAAACGGCAGATTTATTATTTCGCCCATGTGTTTTGCCTCCTGTGTTGGTTTTTCTTAGTTATTATATTCTGCGGATACGGTGTTTGTGAAAAAGCGACACTTGACACCATTGTCAAACTGTGGTATTATTTAATTTAACAGTGTTTTATTTAGGGGTATTTTTATGTTGAAAAGAACAATCGGTTTGTTTTTAACGGCGTATTAATTGCGGCACAAATCCTTTCTGTATTTGCAGCAGGTTGTTTTAACGGAATTTGAAAGTTCAGGTGCGGAAAGCAGCATAATACCCGACAGCAATATTTCCTGGGTGCTTGATGACAGCGGCGTACTGACAATAAGCGGCAACGGCTCGGATTGGAGAAAAATACATATCGGGGAATTGAACGAAAAACTTACTTCATCTGTTATTAATTATAATTCGTATCCGGAAATTACGGTAACAGCCGTAAAAAAATCTGCAGCAGTGTCTGTCAGCTATAAATCGGAATGTATATCGCAGCCGGCAAAGGTTTTTGTTGTAGGTTATAAAGACGGAAAAATTATTGACAAAAGAATTACGGATGAAAAGGAGGGGGTGCAGACTCTGGATGGTGTGTTTGATGAGATTAAAGTTATGGTCTGGAGTGATTTCGGAACACTTGCACCCCTTGCGGATTCAGTTGTTTTGGCAGACAAAGATTGGCAGTAAGAATTACGGACAGGGCTGAAAAAATCAGCATCCTGTCCGTAATTTTATTGCCGCTTCTGCGCAGTGTATGCCATCGGCTGCGGCGGAAACGATTCCGCCGGCGTAGCCGGCTCCTTCGCCGCAGGGGTACAGCCCTGTGCAAAGCGGCGAGCATTTATTTTCGTTTCTGATAATCCTTACAGGTGACGAGCTTCTGGATTCAACGCCGGTCATTACGGCATCGCTTCGGTCAAATCCGCCGAGGCGTCTGCCTAGGTCAGGAATTGCAGCTTTAAGTGCAGCTGCCACCTTATCCGGAAGGCACTCCCGAAGGTCGCAAAGCGTGAAACCCGGCTTATATGTGGGGTATATGCTGCCGAGGGTGCGGCTCGCCCTATCTGCCAAAAAGTCGCTGACCAGCTGCACAGGCGCTTTATATCCTCCTCCGCCCAAGGTATAAGCCGCTCTTTCCATGCGCCGCTGAAGCTCAATTCCGCTTAACGGGTTACCGCTGCCATCAGGCGGAATACCGACAAGCAGTGCGCTGTTTGCATTTTCGCCGGCTCTTGCAAACTCGCTCATTCCGTTGGTTACGAGCATGCCTTCCTCCGACGCCGCCGGAACTACCTCTCCACCGGGGCACATACAAAATGTATAAACTCCCCTGTCCCCGGCGTGGGAAACAAGCTTATACGACGCCGCCGGAAGATTTTTGTATTCTTCGCCGTAACACGCAAAGCCTATGTCTTTTTGAAGGTGTTCTATGCGCACGCCGACCGCAAACGGTTTTTGCTCCATAGGAAATCCGCTTTCGTGCAGCACTCCGAAAGTATCTCTTGCGCTATGCCCGACGGCGAGAATTGCCGTATCCGTTTCGATATAATCTCCCGATACAAAAACGCCTTTCAGCCTGCCGCTGCCGGCATCAAAACCGGTTACCTTTGACCGGAATCTGACTTCGCCGCCGAGAGAAATTATGCGGTTTCTTATTTTTTTAACCACGCGTTTCAGATTGTCGGTGCCGATATGGGGTTTTGCAAGATAAAGTATCTCCTCCGGTGCACCGAAAGCGGCAAATGTTTCAAGAACAAAGCGGCAGGCTTTGTCTTTTATTCCGGTTGTCAGTTTGCCGTCGGAAAAAGTTCCGGCGCCGCCTTCGCCGAACTGAATATTGGATTCGGGATTTAAAATTCCCGATTTTTTTAGTTTTTCCACATCTTTGCTACGTTCGTCAACGCTTTTCCCCCGTTCAAGGACGATTGGGCGCGCTCCGCATTCCGCCAATATAAGCGCTGCAAACATGCCGGCGGGCCCGAACCCGATTACAACCGGACGCTTTTTGAAGTCGGCTGTCATATATTCATAATGAAATTCTTCGGTTTCGGATACATCTTTGAGTTTCAGGTATTTCCTGCTGTTTTTAATCTCTGCATCGACAGAGTATATGTATTTTATATCGTTTTTTCTGCGTGCGTCTATGGATTTTTTTGCAATTTTATATGAAACTATATCGCCCGGCTCGGCGCCGAGTTTTCGGATAAGCGCCGATTTTATGTCATTATCGTGAATCGGCAGTTTTATGTTTGAAACTCTAATCATCGGCTGCGCTCCTTCCGGCGGTGATTCCGCTTGCCCATGCCCAGTGAAGATTGTAGCCTCCGCAGTCGCCGTCAACATTCAGAACCTCGCCGGCGGCAAAAAGCCCGGGCGCAAGCTTCGATTCAAGATTTGCATTAAACTCGTCCGTTACTGCGCCGCCCGATGTTACCTGGGCGCTTTCCCAGCCGTTGGTGCCGATAACATCAAAGCGGAAATCCTTTACCACTGCCGCCAAATCGCCGAGCGACCGTGATTTGGCGTGCGCCGCAACAGCTGCGCCGAGGTGGCTGTGAAAAATGCCGGTAAACGGGTGCTCGGGATTCCTGCCCCTGAGGTATGGCATTACATTATCAAACTGCGGCAGAAGGTCAAGCGAAACCACAATTTCGCCCGACAGTGAGCCGACAACAGTTGAAAGATTGAAAATCGGGATTCCCGAAAGGCCGTAGTCTGCAAACTGAATTTCGCCGTACTCCTGTTTTATGAGCTTTCCGTCGCACAAAAGGCGTGCATTGGCATATGCCCTTATTCCTTTCAGACCTTTCATCTGCTCCTTTTTGCATCTCAGCTGAACGAGCGAAGGATGAAGCGGAGTGATTGTATGCCCGAAGGACGAAAGAAGCTTAAAGCCTGCGCCGTCCGCTCCGAGCGCAGGGGCGGCCTTGCCCCCGGCGGTTATGATAAGCCTGTCCGCACTGTAGCCGATTTTATTCACATTCTGAAGTGTGAACCGCCCCATTTTCCGTCCGGCATTAACTATTGTACAGTTGTTTATTATTTTAACTCCCATCCCCAGCGCCTTGAAG
Organism: Clostridia bacterium; assembly: GCA_034186235.1. Classification (GTDB taxonomy): domain Bacteria; phylum Bacillota; class Clostridia; order HGM11514; family HGM11514; genus CAKSKB01. The sequence continues at coordinate 6,318 of JAXGBA010000055.1, forward strand.
CGCAGTGCGTCCAGAACGCTTGCGGCATGGTTTGAGTACGGATAAATTCTGCCGTTTTCGCATCTCGTTATGATTCCGCAATCGGAGATGAAGCTTTCGGCATCGGCAGAGGCAAGCACTGCCGATATGAACTTTCTGTCCCCGTGAAAATGAGATGCGTCAAGGTCGGTATTGGAAAGATTGCATCTGCCGTTTCCGGTGGAAAGAATCTTTCTTCCTACTCTGTCATTCTTTTCATATATTGTAACCTCGGCACCGTGCTCCGCCGCAGTAATTGCCGCCGCAAGCCCCGCCGCGCCGCCGCCGATAACAGCTATTTTTTTCATGTCATTACAGCCCCTTCGGATGTTAATAACACTATTATACTATAAAACTTGCGAAAAAACAATAGGCGATTAAAATCAATTTTGACTATATAAATTGATGATTGTTTTATTATTCTTTATGGGCATATAATGCTGTTGTACTATATTTTGTCATTTGGTTTTATTTGCTTTGAATTATAAGGTACAAAAATTAAGTTCCCCCCAATAATTTTACGATTTTTTCACAGCTTTTATCAAAATTACCCATTCCGCCACTTAAAAACTCTGTAACACCTTCTTTTATTAAATTATTTATAACCTCTAAAATATCAGAAGCGCTTCCGTTGTAATCACGATGACCGATAAGAGTACATTTCATTAATAAAATTTCCTAATTATAAATATAGATTAATACATTATATAATGAAATAGTCTATATGTCAAGATAAGATTTGTAATAATATATTATGTGAGCAATAGATTGGGAGTGATATTGTGTTAAAATTGAATGCGCTCAAACTTTTGGAGGAACGGGGAAAAACCAAGTATTGGCTTTACAAGCAGCTCGGAATGAGCTATCAGAATTTTACCAATATGATTAACAACCGAACAAAATCGGTAAGATATGAAAATCTCGAGGCGATGTGTTATATTCTTGATTGCCGCATTGACGAACTTTTGATTTTTAAGGACGAATAAACTCCGAATTTGGAAGTAATTGCAGAATAATTGCCACAATCGGTGTATTAATTGCCGATTAAACGGCTTTACATTTGCGCCGAAATGTGGTAAAATATAAATAATGTAATATTTTTAGAGGTGAAATATGAGAATTCTTGCGGTCGGAGATATAGTTGCGGGGCCGGGGCTGGACAGGCTCAGGCAGAGTCTGCCGAAACTGAAGAAGGAAAAACAGGTTGACCTTTGCATAGTCAACGGTGAAAATTCCGCCGGAGGCAGAGGTATAACGAGAGATGCGTTTGACATTATAACCGTTTACGGGGCGGATATTGTGACAATGGGCAACCACACATGGGACAATTATCAGATATATCCGCTGTTTGACGACCCGAGAATTATAATCAGGCCCGCCAATTATCCGCCGGGCACTGCCGGGTGCGGATATGTGGAATATGACATGGGCAGAGAATTGGTTTGCGTGATTAACCTGATGGGCAGGGTGGCGATGGAATCGCTTGACTGTCCGTTCAGAGCGGCAGATGAAATACTTAAAAAGGTTACTTCTAAAATAATTATAGTAGATTTCCATGCGGAAGCTACGAGCGAAAAAGTTGCAATGGGGATGTATCTTGACGGGAGAGTTTCCGCTGTTTTCGGCACGCACACTCATGTTATGACGGCGGACGAAAGAGTTCTGCCGAAGGGCACGGGATATATCAGTGACATAGGCATGACGGGCGTAATCAATTCGGTTATCGGCATGAAGCCCGAGGTGTCACTCGGCAGATTTCTCGAAAAAAAGCCGCATAAGTATGAGGCTGCCGTCGGGGATACAATGCTGAATGCGGTGCTGTTTGATATTGATTCCTGCGGGAAATGCGCTTCTTTGGAAAGGATAATCATAAAATGATAGAATTCGGCACAAAAAACGGGCTTGACGGATTTTTTTCGAATATTCTGCCCGTTCCCCATATATTTACTTCAAGGCTCGGCGGACGGAGCACCGAAAAACCGTTTGCTTCGCTTAATCTCGGTGTCAACACAAAAGACCCTCATTACCGTGAAAATTACGGAATTGTGAAAAAAGCGATGGGCTTTGACAAAATTGTGTTCACCAAGCAGCTGCACACGGATGTTGTGGAGGTTGTTGACGAAACAAATGCCGCAGACTGCAAAAATTCTTTCGATTACGGTGTGGACGGCGTTGTAACTAACCGAAAAAATCTTGCGCTCTGCGCCTTTACGGCGGATTGCGTTCCTGTTCTGTTTTATGACCCGATTTTCGAAGTGATAGGCGCAGTTCACTCCGGCTGGAGAGGAACCGTTAAAAAAATATCGGTCAATGCGGTGCAGCTGATGGAGGAGCGTTTCGGCTGCAGACCCGAAAACATCATTGCGGCAATCGGTCCTTCAATAGGAAAATGCTGTTTTGAAATCGGGGCGGACGCTGCCGCAATGTTTGAAGATTCACACCCGGAGGTTTACCGTGATTTGGTTAAGCCGTGCGGTGACAAGTTTTTTGCGGATGTTGCGGGTTTTATCGAAAGTGATTTGAAAGATTGCGGTTTGGTGAAAATCGACAGAAGCACCGTTTGCACAAAATGCAGAAACGATCTGCTGTTTTCGCACCGCTGCGGCGACGGCGGAAGGCAGTGCGGATTTATTATGATGAAAGGGTAATACTATGGACAGCTATTTTAAAAACAGAAGAATATGCTTTTTGGGGGACTCGATAACCGAAGGCATAGGTGTAAACCCTGACAAGCGGTATTTTGATATACTTGGTGAAAAGCTTGGGTTTGAGGCATACGGCTACGGCGTGAACGGCTCTAAATATATCGGGCTTTTGAATCAGGCAAAGAAGATGTATGAGGACTTCGGCGGCAACGTTGACGCAGTTTTCCTTTTTGCCGGAACCAATGATTTTAACGGCAACACACCTCCCGGTAGCTGGTTTTCGGAAACGGTTGAACCTTTTGAAACAAACCGTGATGAAAACGGAAAAACTTCAAGAACCGCACTTTTTAAGAAAAGAAGTTTTGATATGAATCCGGAAACTTTCAGGGGGAGCATCAACACTGTTCTTTCCTATTTAAAACACAATTATGCGGAAAAACAAATTGTACTTATGACACCGCTTCACAGGGCGTACTCATTTTTCTCCAACGACAACATTCAGCGTGATGAGATGTATTCAAATGAAATCGGATATTTTATAGACGATTATGCGGAGGATGTGAGGAAGGCCTCGGAAATCTGGTCAACGGAACTTATAGACCTTAACCGTATAAGCGGGCTGTTTCCGCTTTTTGATGAATCTGCGGTGTATTTTGCAAATAAGAATACCGACAGGCTTCACCCGGGGAAGCGCGGGCATGAAAGGCTTGCCGAGGTAATCGGAAGAAAATTGCAGTCAATATCATTATTTTAACACAGGGAGAAAGTTTTTATGAGCAACATTTGGCACGATATTAACCCGAAAAGAATTTCACCTAAGGATTTCATTGCGGTAATCGAAATCCCGAAGGGCAGCAAGAAAAAGTATGAGCTGGACAAGGAAACCGGATTTATCATACTTGACAGAATTCTGTACACTTCAACGCATTATCCGGCAAACTACGGCTTTATCCCCAGAACCTACGGCGATGACAACGACCCACTTGATGTTCTGGTGCTGTGTTCGGAGCAGATAGAGTCGCTTGCGCTTGTCAGATGCTACCCGATAGGCGTTATGAAAATGATTGACAACGGCATGCGTGACGAAAAAATCATAGCTATTCCGTTTAACGACCCCAATTACAACTGCTACAAGAGCATTAGGGATTTGCCCATTCATGTTCTTGATGAAATGAAGCACTTTTTCAGTGTTTACAAAGAGCTTGAAAATAAGGAAACCGATGTAAACGCCCTTGCCGATGAGGTGGAGGCTGCAGAGGTTATCGAAAGCGCAATGGACAACTATATCAATAAATTCCAGAAGTAATTCTATTGAATTTTGACTTTTTGGCGGCATATTACACGGTGCATGAAAATTACCGTTATTGCCGTGATGACAAACGATATTGCCGAGAGAATCTGCTGTGCATAAACATGAAAGCCGAAAACTTCGTTTCCCGCCGCCTGGACAAGACTGACGATTTTTCCGCCGGCAAGAGATGCGGCAAAACCGAAAATTCCGCCCAGGCAGTTCTTTATTGCCATTGCCTGGGTGATGTAGGCGGAGTTGACATAACTGTAGGTGATATTGAAGTTGTTTGCGTTTATTCCGGCATACGAAGCGTTGTAAAGAACCGTGAATATAACTATCAGAAACCATCTTGACGGTGTTGTAAATATATTCACAAAAAACGCTGCGGCAGCCAGAATCAGCCCTGCCTCAAAACCTTTTGCAAACGAACGCTTATCGGAGTAGATTCCGAAAGGCCTTGACAGAACAAGCCTTGCGCCGTTTGCTATCATATTAATAACCTGAACCGCCGCAACCGTAAGCATAAGGTCGGCGGTTTTGTATATTCCCATAAATCCAATCGAAAAATATATTGCGCTGTCCCACAGCACGGTGAGGATAACGATATTCCTGAAAGCTTTGTTGCCGAGAGTATTCTTAATCACATCGCCGAATTGTGTTGTTTCCGTGCCGTCCTGCGATTCATCTTCACGCCTTATAAGAAGCAGACATATAAAATCGCATATGTTTAGCAGCAATATCGCAGCGGCTATGAACAAAAATCCGCCCGTCAGATCCCCCTGCGTTTCAAATCGGTCTATGATTTTGCCCGCAGCAATCGAAAACAGTATTCCGCTTATAAGCGAAACCATTTCCTTTACGGCGGAATATTTTGCCCTGTTTGTCGGCGCAACCGACGAATTTGCCCACTTATAACATATTGAATTGACAAGGTAAAGCCCGACATATCCGAGCAGTATGAATACGATTACAAGCGCAGTCTTTGCCGATTTGCCGATGTCAAGAAACGGAACTATGTAAAGCAGCATGAAAAAAACATTGCTCAGCGTTTTTGAAACTATAACCAGCCGCTTTGTTTCTATCTTAAGCCGCAGCAGAAACAGCGAAAAAAAGTCCGTTATAAAAACAAGCGATATGAATGACGATATTATTCCGTTCAGCGCATCGCTTACGCCGATTGACGACAAAAGCTTTGCCAGAAATGCGTCCGATACTAGGAGCGCAACAAAATATTCAAATGTGCATTGAAGAAGATACGCCTTCCTCGAGCGTTTGTATTCGGGTGTGTTGAAATCTGTCATGGTATATTCTCTCCTTCGACAAATATTATATAATATATTTTGCGGCGTGTCAATAACGCCGGAAACGAAAAGTTTTCGTAAAATATGTAATATCTGTTATTTTATTATGTGTTTTTTAATATTAATTGTTCGAGCGCATTGACTTGCCGTATAGCCGGTTGTATAATGACATTAATGAAATATTTTAAGGAGGTTTTCTTATGAAAAGATTTATTGCCGCATTATTGGTATGCGTTATGGTTCTTTCAATACTCTCGGCAGTTTCGTTTGCCGCAGAACCGAAGGAAACCACTGTTACAAAAAACAGCACTTTTTCAAGCGTCATTGACGGGGTTAACCTGACTGCGAAAGCGGTTTCGGGCAACAAAACCGAACCCAAAGATTTTTTGCTTGAAAATAACAGCGCAACATGGTCAAACATCAGAAAAAATGACAATGACGCTATAGGCGAAACAAGAATTGAGGCTTCGTTTGCGGAAGGGTTCAGCCTTCTTAAGGGCAGAAAGTATCAGTTTGACCTTGACCTCGGCGCAAAGGATGAAAACGGCAATGCAGTTTCCGATATTGAAATGTACTGGATCTGTGAGGACAGCACATGCAAATTCGCAAAGTACGGACCATATGTCGATATAAGAAGTTTAGGCGATACGGGCAGAAGCGTAATTAAGTCTTCGTTTGCGGAAGCATCGGAGAACGGCACAATGAAAACCATAAAGTTTCTTAATAAAGCTTTGAAAACCGATGCTGCAGCTGTAAGATTTATTACGCTTTACTCCATTTCGGTCAATGAACAGATAACCTATTGTGATACTGAATTTACAATCGGCGCGAACGGTTCGGCAAAAATAGCAAGCTATGCCGACCTTGACGGCAAAAATGCCGTTTCCGATATTGCCCTTTCGGACGGCGATGTGAAGCAGTTTGAGAAATATTCCAAACCTTCGTTCAGTGTTTCCGCCGACGAGGGGTATGTTATTGATTTGCTTTCGTTTAACGGCAGTGAAATTTCTGCCGCAAGCGGATTGGCAAGCTATGCCTTTACAGCTTCAGAAATATCCGGAGTTTCAAGCATGGCTGTAACATTCAAAAAGAAGGATTCGGTTGAAGAGCGCAGGAACTTTGCGTACATTACGCTTTCCGGGAACAAGACATTTTACGCAAATGAAGCTGCAAACGCCAATATTTCGGTAAAAGGCTATGAAGCGGACGGAACCGAAACAGTTCTTACCGGCAGTGAATTTCTTACATATACAACTTCAAACCCACTCGCCTTTACTGTTGATTCGGGCGTTGTAAAGAGCACTGATAAGTTCGGTATGGCTATTATCTCCGCAGAATATGAGAACAAAGACGGCACAAAAATTAAGGCTTCGGTTATATTCCAGCGTGCAAGCAATGCCAAGCTTTTCACGCAGCAGAGCGATTTTGAAGGAACACATAATTTCTTTACAAACACACCAGGCCATGTTGACGGCTCTGCGCAGTGCCTTGCGTGGAATGGGCTGAACGACAGCTGGCAGCTAAGAGGTTATCAGGGCGCCAATAATCAAGCCTCCGGCTTTAATTGGAAAACCAATAATCGCAGAGTTATTACCGGTTGGTTTTATGATGACGGAGAAGCTGCTTCCAGACCGAAATTCACAATGTATTACAAGAACTTCTATGAAAAAGATAATACAAAGGCATTTAATTATTCCGAGGGTGTAGGTACTGCTTCCGCAACAGCGTACGGCATTGACGGCAACGGTGTAATTCCGAGAACCAAGGGCTGGCATCAGGTTGTTGTCACAATCGATACCAGAGGCATAAAAAATGTTTATATTGACGGTATTCTTGTTACAAGTGTTCAGCTTAAGCTTAACTGCGCAAATGTGACATCATCGAACGATTTGAAAAACGGCGCAAGCTATATTGAAATGAGATCCGCTAACAACGGAGCTAACCCCGGATGGCTGTACGATGATTTCTCGCTTGCCGAATATACAAATGTCAAGCCCGAATACTCGGTAAAAATCAATGCCGAGGGCGGAAGCGTCAATGCGGGCGGAGCATCGGTAGGCGACGGCAAGAGCGCCGAAATCATAGCTGCAAACGGGTCGGCTCTTAAGCTTTCGTGCGACAGCGGTTTTGAAATAGTATCGGTTGAAAGAGTGGATTCTCTTGCGCTTACGGAAGGTTCAAACGAGGCCGTTTCGGTAGGCGCTTCGGAATACAACATAACCGATATATCCGATGATCTGATTTATAATGTTGTTGTTAATAAGCTTTCATCGGAGCCGTCGGTTTCTGCGGATAGCAATATTATCAGCTCAACCGCATCGTTTACTTATGCAGGTGCGGACGGCGATGTTACCGTCCCGGAAGGAACGCTTTCGCTTGTGACATATGCAACGCTTGACAGCGCAGATGCCGAAATAGCGGAATGCGGTTTTGAAATTTCGATGTATGAAAACGGCACTCAGTCGGGCGAAACGCTTAAGCTTGCGTCTTTTGCAGTCCCGACCGGTAACGGACAGTATGCAATCAGAACCTTTGGCGCAGGCATAAAGAGCGGTGCCGAGTATAAAATAAGACCTTATATTGTGGTTGACGGCAACACCGTTTACGGTGATTATGTTTCAAAAACTGCATAAAATCATACAAAAATCTGCTTCTGCAACCCTTGCGGGAGCAGATTTTTTACAAATTGCAAAAAATGCTCAAAAACCCTTGACAAACGGCTTTAAATGTGGTAAACTAATGATTGCCGCATAAGCAAGGTTTTTAAATCCTTTCGGGTACCTTTGGCTTAGCGAGTTTGATTAAAACAGGAGGTGCAGCATTATGTATGCTGTAATCGAAACAGGCGGAAAGCAGTATCAGGTTAAGGTCGGCGATATTATTAATGTCGAAAAATTGGGTGTTGACGAAGGTGAAAAGGTTACTTTTGATAAGGTAATCGCAGTATCCGGTGACGATGGTTTCAAGTGCGGTGCCCCTTATGTGGACGGCGCAAAGGTTGAAGCTACGGTTCTTAAAAACGCTCGTCTTAAAAAGATTATCGTTTATAAGTATAAGCCGAAAAAGGGTTATCACAAAAAGCAGGGTCACCGTCAGTACTTCACAAAGGTTAAAATCGAAAATATCGGTTAATCATAATGATAGAAGTAAGGCTTCATAAGAAAAAAGGCAGAATATGTGCCTTTGAGCTTTCGGGTCATTCGGGCTATGCGGATGCGGGCAGCGACATTGTGTGCGCAGCAGCGTCAAGTGCAGCTCAGTTTGCAATCCTCGGTATTGAGGATACCGAAAAACTTCGCTGCGAATATGCGGTTTTTGACGGCGGTATTGAGTTTTCGCTCTTCGAGCCGTCGGATATTGCGCAAAGCTATCTTGAAACGCTTGAGGCTTTTCTCGGGCAACTTTCGCAGCAGTATGACAAATTTTTAAAAATAACGGTAATGGAGGAATAATACCATGTTTACTATTAATATTCAGGCGCTGGCTCATAAAAAGGGTGTCGGCAGCACAAAGAACGGCAGAGATTCCGAATCTAAAAGACTCGGCGCTAAGCGTGCGGACGGTCAGTTCGTTCTCGCCGGCAATATTCTCGTAAGACAGAGAGGAACTAAGATTCATCCCGGAACCAATGTTGGTATCGGCAGCGATGATACTCTCTTTGCTCTCATCGACGGTAAGGTTAAGTTTGAGCGTAAGGGCAGAGATAAAAAGCAGGTTAGCGTTTATTCAATCGCTCAGTAATTGCGTGTTTGCCACTCATTAGAGCAGTGGTTAAAGGGGCTGCAGCAAAATGAATTCACGGGAGGTCTTGCGCCATCCCCCTATATACTTGTGCCTTCCGCTCCCTGCGGTCGGGTGCATATGGGGCGTTGGCTTTGAAAATCTTTTGTGTGTTCCTTTTGCCGCAGTCCCTTTTTTGATTTGGAGGTATGTCTATGGCAGTGTTTACAGACACGGCTCAGCTTGAAATAAAAGCCGGGAACGGCGGCAACGGCTGCGTTTCGTTCAGGCGTGAAAAGTATGTTGCGGCAGGCGGTCCGGACGGCGGCGACGGCGGCCGCGGCGGAGATGTTATATTTGAGGTGGACGAAAAGCTGACCACCCTTATGGATTTAAAATACAAAAAGAAATATGCCGCAGAACGGGGCGGCGACGGTACGGCGAAAAAGTGTTTCGGGAAGGACGGCGCCGACCTTATAATCAAGGTTCCGGAAGGGACGGTCATCAAAGATGCGGTTACAGGGCTTGTTATTGCCGATATGAGTTATGACTGCAAGCGTTTTGTTGCCGCAAAAGGCGGCAAGGGCGGCTGGGGTAATCAGCATTTTGCAACGCCTACAAGGCAGGCTCCGGCTTTTGCAAAAAGCGGGCTTCCCGGCGGCGAACGAACAGTTATTTTAGAGCTTAAGCTTTTGGCTGATGTCGGACTTTTGGGGTTCCCAAATGTAGGGAAATCAACGCTTTTGTCGGTTGTAAGCGAGGCGAAGCCCAAAATTGCAAATTACCACTTTACAACGATTATACCGAACCTCGGCGTGGTTAAAAGAAACGGCGGCGTCAGCTTTGTTATGGCGGATATCCCGGGAATTATAGAGGGTGCGCATGAGGGCGTGGGCCTTGGACATGAGTTTTTACGCCATGTTGAAAGAACGAGGCTTCTTATACATGTGGTTGATGTTTCCGGCAGTGAGGGCCGCGACCCGATAGAGGATTTTGACACAATAAATGCCGAGCTTTCAAAATACAGCGATTTGCTTTGTGAAAAGCCGCAGATTATTGCTGCGAACAAAACCGACCTTTTGTTTGATAGAGAACTGTTTGAACGGTTCAGAAGCGAGATGGAAGCAAGAGGATACAAGGTGTTTGAAATCAGTGCCGCAACGAGAAGCGGCGTCGACGCGCTTATGGACTACACGGCGGAAATGCTTTCAAAGCTGCCCGTTCCGAAGCTCTACGATGTTGAGGAAACCGCTCCGGCGGCGTTTGACAACAAGGAAAAACTCACTTATGAAATAAATATTGATGACGATGGAACATATGTCGTTTCGGGAACGCTTGTTTATAAAATAATGGCGTCAACAAATTTTGCAGATAATGAATCGGTTGCGTTTTTCCAGAGGTCACTGAGGAGTACCGGCATTATTGATTCTCTCCTTGCGGCAGGCGTTGAGGAGGGCGACACGGTGAGGATGCTGGATTTTGAATTTGATTTTATTAATTGATTTAGGAGAAATTTGATGTTAGACAGTAAGCAGAGAGCATACCTTCGTTCGCTTTCGAACGATATGCAGGTTATTTTTCAGATTGGCAAGGGCGGAATTAATCCGAACATGATAAAGCAGGTGTTTGACACACTTGAAGCAAGAGAACTTATAAAGCTTCATGTGCTTAACAATTCCGGCTATACCGCCCGTGAGGCGTGCGATGAAATATGCTCGTCGGTCGGCGCAAACCCGGTTTCGGTTGTCGGCAATAAGTTTGTTATATATAAGCGTTCGAGGGAGCATAAGAAAATAGTTCTTCCGGGTGAACCGAAGCCTAAAACAGTAAAGGTTAAGCCTAATTTCAAAAAGAAAATCAACGGCAAAAACACGGACTTCAAAAAGACGGAAAGAAAAACATTCCGCAAAAAGGGCTGATTTTTATGAGTAACGGACGAAAAAGAATTGCCGTTTTCGGCGGGGTGTTCGACCCCGTTCACAACGGTCACATAAAATGCGCCGAAATTGCGGACAGAGAGCTTTCTCCCGATGAGCTGATTTTTATGCCGGCAGGAAGGCCGCCGCATAAAATAAAGCTTATGAACACGGCAAAAGACCGTATGAATATGCTTCAAATTGCGGTTTCGGAGCGTTTCGGCGGTAGGGCAAAGGTGTGCGGATTCGAGGCGGAAAGCGGCGAGATTTCGTATACTTCCGAAACGCTTGCGTATCTGAGGAGCATTTACGGTATGGATGCGGATATCTTTTTTGTTATAGGTTCGGACAATATACAAAACATCAAAAGCTGGCATAAGCCTGAGATTATCAGAACGCTTGCAACGCTTGCGGTTGTTAAAAGACCTGGGTATGATGAGGCCGGGGCGAAGGCGGTGCTCCCGGAATGTATGATTCTGGGCGGTGAGAGCATTGAGGATTCCTCAACGGAAATAAGGCGCAGGGCCGCTTTGGGAGAGGACTTTTCGGAACTTGTACCGTGCGGAGTTTATGAATATATTAAGAAAAACAATCTTTATCCCAAGGCGGCGGACGAATCCGAAATCGAGGAGTTTGTTAAGAAAAAGCTCAGGCCGAAAAGATTTGAACATACTCTCGGCGTGAGGGATACAGCCGTGCGCCTGGCGGAAAAATACGGCGCCGATACAGGCAAAGTGAAAATCGCCGCACTTGTTCACGATTCGGCAAAAAATTTAAGTTTGCCGGAAATGTTGAAATTGTGCGAAAAGTATGATATAATAACAGATGAACTTCAAAAACGGCAGGAAACGCTTCTGCACGGAATCGTTGCGGAAGGTATTGCGTTTTTTGAACTCGGGATTACCGACAGCGATATTCTGGACGCTGTAAGATACCATACAACGGGGCGGAAGGATATGCCGCTTCTTACAAAAATCATCTATCTTGCGGATTGTATTGAGCCTTCGAGAGATTACGGGGGCGTGGAGGAACTTCGCAGGCTAAGCTTTGAAAATCTTGACAGTGCGTGCAGGGCGTCGCTTGACAGCACGATTTCCTTCCTGATTTCAAAGGGTGCGGAGATTCATACCGATACGCTTGAAGCAAGAAATTCTCTTATACGGGGTGAAATGCGTGATTGAAAAATTAATGAAAACGGTTGTTTCGGCACTTGATGAAAAGCTTGCGCAGGATATAGAGGTTATTGATGTAAGCGAAGTTACGGACCTCGGAGATTATTTCGTCATCGCAACGGGTAACTCTTCGACCCAGGTGCGTGCTCTGGCGGACGCCGCCGAGGAAAAGGCAAAGGAAGAAGGCTTTGAACTTCATCACAGGGAAGGCTACAGGGGCGAAAGCTGGATTCTCCTTGATTTCGGCGATGTTATTGTTCATGTTTTTAACAGGGAATCAAGAGAGTTTTACGGTCTTGAACATCTCTGGGAGGACGGAAAGAAAATCGATATTAAAACTATTGTAGATTAATGTATTTTATACAGAAAGGTTCGTTTGCTATGAGAGATTACAACCCTTCGGATTTTGAACCGAAATGGCAG
>JAXGBA010000056.1:0-6687 GCA_034186235.1 Clostridia bacterium
CAAGACCTGCCAAAACCGCAAGCCTAACGGCTTCTTTATTAAGCACCGGCAGTGCCCCCGGCAGCCCCATGCAAACCGGGCAGCAGCAAGTATTGGCTTCAGCGCCGAATTTATTCTCGCACGGGCAGAATATTTTGGTTTTTGTTTTAAGTTCCGCATGAACCTCAAGCCCGATAACGGCTTCATAAGCACTGTTCAAAATTCACCGCTCCTTCCAAAGTATCTGCAACCCGAAATATTGTTTTTTCATCAAATTTTCTGCCGATAATCTGTACCGCAAGAGGCATTCCGGCTTTGTTTTTCAAAATCGGGACAACAACAGAAGGCAGCCCCGCAAGACTCGCCGGCACATTCAATAAATCCTCTTTGTAAACAGCGGTCGGGTCATCGCATTTAATCCCGGCTCTGTATGCGCCGCCGATTGAAACAGGCGCCAGTATACAGTCAAATTTCTTAAAAGCATCGTCAAAGGCTGCGGAAATACACCTTCTCACAGCCAGCGCTTTTTCATAGTATCTGCCGTAATATCCGCGGCTTAAAACAAATGTTCCGAGCATGATTCTTCGCTTTGCTTCAATCCCAAAACCTTCGCTGCGGCTTTTTTTGTACATGTCTTCCAAATCCGAAAAATTATCACATCTGCGTCCGAACCGCACCCCGTCAAATCTGGCAAGATTGCTCGAAACCTCAGCGCTCGAAATTATATAATAAGCCGCCAATGCATATTCAAGGCTTCCGATTGAAATTTCCTCAATCCCGGCGCAGCAGCCGCAAAGTTCGGCAGCGGCTTTTCGGAGAGCCGATACCGAATCCTCGGAAACACTTTCGGAAAGTTCTTTTATAACCGCAATCTTCATGCCTTTAATTCCGTCTTTTATTCCGTCCGAAAAATCCGGAACCTCAGATTTCGCCGATGTCGAATCCTTTTCGTCAGCCCCTGAAATTTCGGTCAAAACCATAGCCAAATCGCAAATTTTCGGAGCAATTATCCCGATTTGGTCCATGCTGCTCGCAAACGAAACCAGCCCGAACCTCGAAACCCTTCCGTAAGTCGGGCGGATTGCGGAAACTCCGCAGAATGCCGCCGGAAGGCGCACCGAACCGCCCGTATCCGAGCCGAGAGCAAACGGAAATTCCTTAGCCGCAACCCCAGCCGCACTTCCTCCTGAACTGCCGCCCGGAACAAATTTCGTGTTATGGGGGTTACGGGTATTCCCGAAACATGAATTTTCGCAGCCCGACCCCATCCCGAACTCATCCATATTGGTTTTGCCGAGAATAACGGAATTGCCAAGCCTTGTTATAACCTCCGCATCAAACGGAGGAACATAATTTTCAAGCATTTTGGATGCGCATGTGGTTTTAATCCCCTTGGTCGAAATATTGTCCTTAACACCATAAGGCACACCGGCAAGCGGCGAGAGTTTTTCTCCCGACATACGCATTTTGTCTATTGTTTCGGCTTTTTTCAGTGCTGCATCAAAACACTGCGTTATATACGCACCGACCCTCTTTTCGGCATTAACCGAATTGTCAATATATTGCTTTGTGACCTCAATCGCCGAAATTTCTTTTTTTGAAAGCGCAGTGCACAGTTCTTTTAAATCCATATTGCTGCGCCTCCTTTCAAAAGCTTTTCGGAACGCTGATGAAGCCTTCCGATGTTTTCGGCACATTTGAGAGTATTTCATTCCGGGAAAATGACGGCTGCGGAACATCCTCCCTCAGTTCATCTGCACATACCGCTCCCAAAGCTGCGGCATTTTGCGTATTTTCATCAAACTCCGCAATTTTATCGGCAAACGATATTATGCTTTCAATATCATGCTTCAGGGCTTCTCTCTCGCTTTTGGAAACCGAAAGCATCGAAAGCCCGGAAATTTTATCAAAGTCAACCATATAAGCACTTCCAAATTGAGGACAGACAATTGATGTCTGCCCTCCGATAAAAATTTTATTTAATTACAGGCTTAATCGAGAAGGTAAATTCCAGTCTGCCGCCGTGAACCCCGTACTTTTCCGGAAGAACCGGCCCGCAGCTGTTTGTGCCCACGCCCGAAACGGCAGCGTCAATTCTGATGTATGTTCTGTTCTCGGGTTCAAGTTCAAAATTATGCATAGCTTCCTCAACTGCGGCATCGGAGAAATGCGATACTCTGAAATTAAAATCATCACCTTCAAACACAAGCCCGCACCCCGAATCATCCGAAACAAACGCATAGCGTGTTTTCATGTGATTTCCGTGTTCCTGGGGCATTATGTACGGCTCGTACTCATCCTCTACCGTAGACGAGAACATATCAACCTTAACATGCGAGCACATATCGGGATAATTCTCGAAAGGTCCCATGCCGTAGTATTCGATGTTGTCAAAACCTTTGGGCATTGCAAGGTTAAAGCCGACCCTCTGATAATAAGGCGGAAAATCTCTCAGGTCACCCGATACGCTTGTTACGATTTTGCCGTCCGGGTAAACCTTATATATAACGGTTCCCTTAAACAGCGGAATCCTGCCCACCGCACAGCAGATGCAGTCAACAGTAATCTCAGCACAATCGTCGGCCAAATCCGCTCGTGCATCGTATACGAATGTCTGAACCTTATTTATAAGCTGACCCGAATGTATATCATCGGTATAAATAAACTTGCTTTTTATATGCCTTTCGTTGTCCGTTGTCGGGCGGTAGAACGAAAGTTCGGGGATAGCGTCGGCCATTTCCGTACCGTTTTTCGTTATGCTTATAAATCCGCCATCAACGGTATCAAAAACATATTTAAAATCGCTGCCGTCGATAAATACCAGCCCGTCTTCGGTGCTTAAATAAAGGTCTGAAGCGTCGTACTCGGTCTCGGTTGTTTCGGTTCCGCAGTCAACCGGAATCTGCGTGAACGCCATTTCAAAGCCTTCCTCGGCCCAGGGCGAATCAAGCTTTGTAACAGCCGAAAGTTCAATATAGCATCCGTAAACGCAGCTTTCGGGAACATCGGGATTTATGCTTAGTATTCCCGATGAATGAGGTCTGATCTTCGGAGCGGCAATTCTGCCCTG
Source organism: Clostridia bacterium (assembly GCA_034186235.1). Lineage (GTDB taxonomy): Bacteria > Bacillota > Clostridia > HGM11514 > HGM11514 > CAKSKB01. The sequence continues at coordinate 3,050 of JAXGBA010000056.1, forward strand.
AGAATATGTTGCCCCATCACGTTTAACCTTCCAGATAATATCGTAGCAGTCGGCCGATAAAAAGTCATGAAGATTAATAAGGCGGATTCTGCCCCCGTCAAGCTCAAACTTAATATACTGATAAGCATATTTAAGATTTATAAGTCCGGTATGAGGTGTTCTGTCGGGATAGTTAAGCCCGTCAACGCAGAAATCGTTATCATGCGGAAATTCTCCGCTGTCACCGCCGTAAAGATAGCCTTCCTCACCTTCCACGGCATGGTCTGCCCATTCCCATACGCAACCGCCGATGCACTTCGGATATTTATAGAATACCTTCATATAATCCTCAGCGCCGCCGGGGCCTAAGCCCATTGCGTGAATGTATTCGCAGAGGAACACCGGACGCTTATCCGATCTTCTTCTGCCCATTTTTTCAACCCAGCTTACAGGAGGATACATACGGCTTATAATATCGACCTCAGAGGGGTCAAAATCATCGTTTTTGCTGCCTACACACGAAACGCCCTCATAGTGAAGCAGGCGTGAATTATCCCTGTTTTTAATCCACTCTGCCATCCTTACAAAGTTATCGCCGAAACCTGCCTCATTGCCCATCGACCATATAATAACCGAAGGATGGTTTTTGTGAAGTTCAACCATTCTTTCGGCGCGGTCAATAAATGCCGCTCTGTACTCAGGCATCTGATTGGGCCACTTCTCGTTAAACGGCTCGTAATCATAAGTTCCGCCCTGCCTTACGGAATAGCCGTGAATTTCGATATCATCTTCACACACGACATAAAAGCCAAGTTCATCGCAAAGGTCATAGAACACCGGCGGAGCTGGATAATGCGATGTACGAACCGTATTAATATTATACCTTTTCATCAGAATAAGGTCATTGAGCATATGCTCATAAGGTGTATAGTATCCGAACTTCGGGTGAGTATCATGATGGTTTACGCCCTTAAGCTTAACCGCCGTACCGTTCACAAGCAGTGCGCCGTTTTCGGCAACCGTTATTTTCCTGAAGCCGAATCGCTGAGCAATCACCTCATTTTCGGTTTCAAAAATCATGGTATAGAGGTACGGTGTTTCAGCAGTCCATTTATTTATGCCTTCAAGCTTAAATTCAGCCGATTTATCACTGTTTTTCTTCGCAAGCAAAGCGCCTTCGGCATCGTAAATTTTAACTTTCACATCGCACGAAGCATCAATCTCAACCGAAACATTGCCACAATCATCCGCATGAATAAAAGCATCATTGAACCTCTTCTTGCTGCGCTCAACGGTATAAACATCCCTGAAAATCCCGGAAAACCTGAAAAAGTCCTGATCCTCAAGGTATGTGCCGTCGCACCATTTGAGCACCTTTACGGTAAGCCTGTTTTCGCCCGGCTCAACAAAATCCGTTATGTCAAACTCGCTCTGCAGATGCGAACCCTTTGAATACCCGACCTCTTTACCGTTAACATAAACGAAAAAGCACGAAGAGACACCCTCGAACACAATGTGGAGCTCACGGTCGGACGGCTTTACATTAAATTCCGTTGCATATATTCCGCACGGGTTCTTTTTCGGAACTCTCGGTGCGTCAACCGGAATTGTATAAGTCACATTCGAATACTGAATTTGGTCATATCCGAGCGTCTGCCAGCATGACGGCACGGGAACCGTATCCCATGCATCGGTATCGCAGTCTGCCGAAAGAAGGTCATCATCGGCATCGGTTACCGAATCAAAATACAAAAATGCCCAGTCACCGTTTAAAAGATGATAAAATTCCGAATTGTTTTTATCGAATCCGAGAGCATCGTCAATATTTGAAAACGGTATGTAAGAGCAGTGCGTTTTAAGCCTGTTTATGCCTGTAATTTCAGGCGATTCCCATACATTCATGCACATATCCTCCGTTTTTACAATCCGAGAGATTTAAGATATTCGCGGCTCTTTCTTACAGCTTCCAATGCCGGCATTTCGGGAGAACTGTCCATTTCAACGATTAAATATTCGCTGCCTGCCTTTTCGGCTGCTTCAATGATAGCCGGGAAGTCCTGACATCCCATGCCCAAAGGCTTGAACATAAAGCCGGATTCATCACGGTCGTTTGCTCTGTTTTCCATTTTTGAAACATTGCCCTTGCCGTCGATAAGGTCATAAACCGGCGCAACGGGTTTCTTGGTGCAAACAAAGTCTTTAAGGTGCACCAAAGGAGCGCGACCGCTGTATTTAAGCAGATATTCGGCAGGGTCATAGCCGGCATATCTTACCCAGCAGGTGTCAATTTCGGTTTTGATGAGGTCTTCCGGAATTGTTTCGTAAAGCCAATCGAGTATAAACTTTCCGTCAACCCTCGTAAACTCAAAATCGTGATTGTGATAAAGCATGGTTATTCCGTTTTCTTTCAGGAACTTCGCAACCTTTATAATAGTATCGTAAGCATACAATTTTCCGCCCCTGTGATAATCAAGCCCGAGCCAAGGAATTGCCGAGTATTTTGCACCGATTGTCTTGAGATATTTTACCATGTTCTCGCCATCCTCAAGGAAAGGCTCGTATGTCTGATGAACCGAAATCGCTTCGAGACCGTACTTGTCAAGAATAGCCTTGACCTCCTCTGCGGTATGGTCAAAATAACCTGCAAACTCGACGCTGTCATACCCCATTTCCGCAATTTCCTTAAGGGTTTTTTCCATGTCTTTTTCCATGTCATCCCTTACTGAATAAAGCTGTACACCGATTTTAAACTTTTTCATTACAAATCACTCCTATTTTTTATTAATTTGAATTATTTTATACTCCGCCACTGTTCCGTCTTTATAGAGCACGGCAAGAATATTGTGACCGTTTTTATCATAGCCCAATTCATAACCTTCATCGGTTTCGGGCTGACCCAAAAGTGCTTCGACATCTTCCTTTTTCATGCCGGAAAGCTCGTGATTTTTCTCAAAATCATCAAACATATTGATGCGTTTGTTCGGGTACTTCTCCCACTTTGCGGCAGAATATGTGCTGACATAATCCAAAAATTTATCCTCATACGGCTTCGCAAAATTCCACAGAAGAAGGTCGCAGATTGACAAAAGACAGAGAATTACCGCACACACAGCAAAGCGTTTCACAGATGTTTTGCTGATATTTTTGATGCTCTGCTTCGACATCATAAACCTCAAAAACACAAGGAAAAAGAATGTCGAAACCATGTTTATAACCATCATAACATCAAACAGAAAATAAAAGTTTGACTCCGTATCGGAGAAAAAACCGTCATCGTTATATGTATTAACAATGCCGAAAACCGAAATAATCTTGTAAATCACAAAAACCGTCAGCACCGATGTCATGAATAGTTTAAAGCACTCTCTCGGGGCAGCGCGCCTTACAAGCAGAACATTTACAATATCGTATGCCGCCATCAATACAAACGGGATAACAGATGATTTCATATCCATTTTGTCCGCAAAAACGGCTATTACCGTAACGAAAATCACCGATACGATAACAGAATACAAATATTTGATTTTCGGAACCTTAGCTACATTTTCAGTCATTTCCGGACCTCCATTTTTCATACTTTTTTTGCAGAGCTTCATAGTGGCGCTTCATCACTGGCAGTGTTGTGTAGAAGGCGAGCTCACCGTTGAGCGCATAGCGGG
>JAXGBA010000057.1:0-9087 GCA_034186235.1 Clostridia bacterium
GCAGCGTAGAAGTTTGATGCTTCAAGTTCAGCCGGGGATTCGCTCTTTCCGTCATAGAAAGCCACGCCGCCGGATTCAAGATTTACATTAGTTTCAACAAGCTTACCCATATCAACCTTATTAAATCTAAGCCCGCCCCTCATGTCGGCGCCGGCAAGTGTTCCGCAAAGCTCCGTTTTGGCTTCTTCAACATCAAGTGTATTCAGTGCCCAAGAAGATTCAAGAACAACCGTAGCGCCGTTTTTCATTGTGATAAAGCCGAATGCGGAGTCTTCAACCGTGAACTTTTTGGGATCCCAGTCGCCCCATGCGTTTCCGGTTCTGGTCTGATTGTTAAGCTTTTTATATGTATTGCCGACAACATACTTAGGCTCGTAATTGTCCATCATCCAAAGCGTGAGGTCGAGTGCATGAGTACCGATATCGATCAGCGGACCGCCGCCCTGAAGCTCTTCTTCAATAAATACGCCCCATGTCGGAACCGCGCGGCGGCGGATTGCCCTTGCCTTTGCATAATAAATATCGCCGAGGTCGCCTCTTGCGCACGCTTCTTTAAGACATCTGCTGTCGGGTCTCTGTCTGTTCTGATAACCGATTGTAAGAATTTTACCGCTCTTTTTCTGAGCGTCAAGCATCTTTTTGGCTTCTGCCGCATTGATTGCCATAGGCTTTTCACAAAGAACATGCTTCCCTGCTTCAAGCGCAGCAACGGTGATTTCGGAATGATAAAGGTTAGGTGTGAGAACATGAACAGCTTCAATGGATTCATCCTTTAAAAGCTCCTTATAATCCTCATAAACCTTTGCGTCCTCCGTGCCGTATTCCTTGGCTGCCTTTTCCGCACGCTCAATAATTATATCGCAGAATGCAACCAGCTTTACTCCATCGGTGTTTTTTAGCGCCGGAAGGTGCTTGCCGTTGGCAATTCCTCCGCAGCCGATTATACCGACTTTTACTTCTCTTTCCATTATTATTTACCTCCGAAATTTTTAATTATATAAAAGACTTATCTGTGACCTACAGACGAACCTCTTTCTATCAGAAAATGGCTCAGCACTATTTCTTCGCAGGTTTCCTTGCCGGCGATAAGCCTTGCAAGCATATTCATTGCCGCAGAGCCCATTTCGTGTTCTCTCTGCGAAACCGTTGTAATGTTCGGCTCGGTTATGTAGCAAATGTCGATGTTGTCAAATCCGACAACCGCAATGTCATCCGGAATCTTAAACCCGTGATTCTGCGCAGATTTAATCGCACTTGCCGCCATTCGGTCGGAAATTGCAAATATAGCGTCACACCTTTTTCCGCTGTTAAAAAAGTTATTCATCTGGCGGAGCGCATTTTTGTATCCGTAGTTCCCGGTAATAACCATATCCGGGTCGAATTCAATGCCGTAATCATCCAGTGCCTGCCTGTATCCTTCAAGTCTCAGCCTGCTTGAAATATAGTGATTATCAACCGTTATATGAGCTATTTTCTTTCTGCCGAGGCGGATAAGATGTTCAGTTGCCTCATATGCAGCTTTTCTGTTATCTATGCTCACCCTTGGAATACCGATATCCACAATATATTCACTGCACTGAACGATAGGTATATGCCCGATGGTTTTTCTGAGTTCCTGCGGTTTTAGATTTGAACCTATGATTATCGCACCGTCCGCAAAACGCTTGCTTATCATGTCAAGATAAAACTTTTCTTTTTCCTGACTGTCATATGTAGTGCATACAAGAGTATGGTAATCCAGATTCTCGCTTGCGTCCTCAATTCCTTTTACAACCTTTGCCAGAAAAGGATTGACAATCGAGCTCATAAGCACAAGGACATTCCGTGTTTCCATTTTTCTCAAATTCCTTGCAGAAAAGTTAGGCTGATAGTTATATTTTTCCATTGCTTCCCTGACTTTTTTCTCGGTTTCCGGCCTTACGCTGTCGCTCCCGTTCATCACACGTGAAACCGTCGCAACCGAAACACCGGCTTCTTTAGCAATGGTTTGTATGCTGATCATACAATCTCTCTCCTTTGTAAACGATTACATATATAAATATACTACACTTTTGCTGATATGTCAATACATTTTTGGTGAAAAAATACTTGAATATTAGTGTAATTTGTTTTATAATTAAACTATATTGAATAAATTCGAAAGGTTTGCATGACTTATGAAGAAATTCAGAGTAGGAATTATCGGCTGCGGAGCTATTTACCATATGCACATCGGTCCAATCAGCGAGACGGAAAACCTTGAAATTTCTGCGATTTGCGACATTGACAAAGAAAAATGCGAAGCCGAAGCAAAAAAATACGATTGTCCCGCATTTACAGATTACAAAGAAATGATAGACAAATGCGAACTTGATACGGTTCATGTTCTCACACCGCACTATCTTCATGCGGAAATGTCGATTTATGCGCTTTGCCACGGAGTTAATGTTCTGACCGAAAAGCCTATGGCGATAACCTTCAGCGATGCGGAAAAGATGGTTTCGGCAGCAAACGAGAGCGGAATGAAACTAGGTGTAATATTCCAGAATCGCTACAATACCGCCAGTGCAGCTGTGAAATCGGAACTCGAAAGCGGTACGCTCGGCAAGATTATCGGCGCAAGATTCAATGTTTTCTGGTTCAGGGACGCCGCATACTATAAGAGCGGCGAATGGCGCGGAAAATGGTCAACCGAAGGCGGCGGAGCACTTATAAATCAGTCAATCCACACGCTCGACCTTACGAACTGGTTTATAAATTCCGAACCGGAGTGCGTAAGTGCCTCAATGGCAAACAGAACCCTCAGGGGCGTAATTGAGGTTGAGGATGAAGCAAGCGGAATTATCAGATACAAAAACGGCGTTTCGGCTTCGTTTTTCGTATGTAATCACTGCCGTCCCGGATCGGGAATCGAAATTGAAATCATATGTGAAAACGGCAGGGCGAAAATAATCGGAAACCGCACCGAAATCTCATATAACACAGGAAAAACCAAACATATCGAGCCGGATTCTGCCGGAAAAACCATTCCCGGCAAGGACTACTGGGGAAGCAGCCACGGCATTCAGATTCGCGCCTTTTACGATTCGCTTTCAAAAGGTGAAAGTCCGGAAATCGACGGTGCGGAAGCCCTTAAAACACAGAAGGTTCTGTGCGCAATTTACGAAAGCGCAAAGAGCGGAAAAGACATAACATTCTGAGGAGATTTTAAATGGATTTAGCGTTAGATGTAACAATACAGGTAATCATCATATTCCTACTTATGGGTATAGGTTTTATATTCAACAAAACGGGCAAACTTACAAGCGAAGGGATAAAGCAAATAACGAACATTCTGCTCACAATTGTAACACCGTGTGTGCTGATTGATGCGTATCAGAAAAAAGTGTTCAATCAGCAGCTGCTTAAAGAGCTTGTTTTTGCAGCAGGGCTTGCGCTTGTTGTTCAGCTTGCGGCGATACTCATCGGCAAACTTATTTTCAAAAAAGACGCACAGGAGCATTTCAGGATTAATATATTTTCCGCCGCATATTCAAACTGCGGATTTATGGCAATACCGCTGCTCTCGGCGACTATGGGTGAAGACGGCGTATTTTACGGTTCCGCATACCTTGCGGTATTCTCGGTTCTTTCGTGGACTCACGGAATCTATGTAATATCCGGTGACCGCTCCGAAATATCGGCAAAAAACATTATCAAAAACCCGGGCGTTATGGGAACGGTAATCGCACTGCTGCTGTTTTTCCTTAAGATTAATCTTCCGTCCGTGCTGTCACAGACGGTTTCATATGTTGCCTGGCTTAACACACCTCTTGCGATGTTTGTTCTCGGAACATATCTTGTAGGTATAAACTTAAAAAAGATTTTTTCAAACAGGCAGGTGTATTTGTGTCTGTTTTTAAGGCTGATTGCCGTGCCGCTTATTGCGGTTCTGATTGCGGCATTCATTAAAACAAATCCGCTGATAGTGAAATCAATTCTCATTCCGGCAGCCTGCCCCGTGGCCGCTATTTGTACGCTCTTCGCTGCAAAATACGGCAAAGATGCTGCGTATGCGACTGAAATAGTCGCATCATCAACACTTGTTTCGATTATTACAATCCCGATTGTAATAATTCTGGCAAGCCTCGCCGGAATCTGACTTATTTTATATAAATCCGACATTTAGCAATGCGGCTCAAGGTTGACAACCGATTGATTTTGTTGTATAATTATTATAAGAAAGGGTGATTTACATGACATTTGAAGAAAAATTCGGAAAATTAAGCGAAAAGCTTCGTAAAGCCGACACTTCCAAGCTGACCGAAAGCTTTGCAATCCAGGTGAACATGACCGACGAGGACTGCGGAGGAACATTCTATATCGCAAATATCGATGACAAATTCAGTGTAGAACCCTACGACTACCGCGACCACACAGCAATGCTCACCGCAGCGGCGGACGATATTGCAAAGGTTTTTGCCGGCAGACTTAACCTTGATAACGCAATTGCTTCGGGCAGATTTACGGTCGAAGGCAATCCGGAACATATCCGCATTGCGGTATCGGCATTTCCGAAGCCCGTCAGAAAAACGGCTGCGAAAAAAGCAACGGTTGTAAAAAAAGAAAAGCCGGTTCGGAAAAAGGCAGAACCGATTCAGAAGAAAACCGAAAAAGCAAAAAAGACAGATAAAAAAACCAAATAACGAAAGTTGAGAACACATATGACAAAAGTTGAAAGCTTTGAACTTGACCATACAAAAGTGGTCGCACCGTTTGTCAGGAAATGCTGTGTTTTGAAAGGCGAAAAGGGCGATGTCGTAACGAAATTCGATATACGCTTCACCCAGCCGAATGTTTCGGAAATGGAAAGCGCCGGCATACACACTCTTGAGCATTTTATGGCAACATATATGAGAGAAAAGACCGATGATATAATCGACCTTTCACCGATGGGCTGCAGAACCGGATTCTATATGACAATCTGGGGCGAGCATGAACCGAAAGAAATTATTGAAATCGTAAACTATGCTCTCAAAAAGATACTAACAGCAGATAAAATAATGGCGCAGAACGAGATCCAGTGCGGAAACTATCGCCTTCACAGTCTTGAACTTGCCAAAAAATATGCCGGAGATGTTCTTGAGAAAGGACTGTCCGACAAAATCTACGGTTAAAAAGGACCTCTGCTTTGGCTGAGCCAAAGCAGAGGTCCTTTTTAACATTCCGTCATATTATTTAAAACTGTTTATTCTATATACCGCCATAGGGGTTCCGTTTTCATCATCAACTCCGAGGTAATCGATATTTCCCTGCGGCAAAACTACAGGCTCCAGGAACTCTGAAAACGCATAAATTCTGATTTCGCTGTCGGAATCGGCTGCTGTTATATCGAGAGCAAAGACTTCGGAAGCTCCACCGGAAATTGTTTTTGTTACAATTTTGCTGCCGGTGAGCACTTTATAATCGCCTTCGGTTTTGTAAGTTGCCGCAACAAAGTTGAGCGATGCGTCATACGAGCCACTGTTTGCGATTTCGGCGGAAAAGCTGTTATCGCCAATACCCGGAGCATTATCCTCCACACCGTTTACCTTAATCGAAATCTTGGATTTAAAAGAAAGTCTGCCAACTTCCCTCACAATCCGGCTTGTTTCGGAATATATAAGCCTCCCTCTGTCGCCGTTTTCATTTATCGGGGTAACACCGAATTTTATGTATTTTCCCACAGAGTCTGCCGGAAGTGCGTAAGATGAACCTTCCGAAACCTTTTTAAAATCTCCGTTTTCGGAATCGCTTATATACCACGCTTTATCGGAATCCTGTTCCTTATACATTCTGCAGCTGTAATCATAATCAGCAGTGACTGTCTGCCCTGCAATAGCAGAAGTTATACACACATTATTTGCAGCCGGCGCAATTTTAGGCATGGATTTTTCGACTACCAGATAACCTATATTAAACTGAAGTCCCGTTCCGCCTTTATTGCTGTCTATTTTCTTTGCTTCTATTGCCTTTTCGTTAAGCACACCTTTTGCAATGATTTTATACTTTCCGTACGGAAGATTATCCGCAAGCATAAATCCGCAGCAGCGGTCAGTGTCGGCATTGTAATATTGGAGCGAATTTTGCGTCCAGTCCTTTACCGTTTTGCCGTTTTCATCATAAATTGCATAACGGAGGTACGCATTATTCTTGTTGCGGACAAAATCAATTCCAATTCCTCTGCCGGTAAACTCATATTCAATAACTGCATTTACAGCGTTATCGCATTGCATATATCCGTTTTTGTAAAATCTTTTTGTAAAATTGACTCCGATATAAGGATACGACATTTCAAGCGGTTCATATGTAACCCTTTTCCAATCTCCTGTCAGTTTTACATCAGGATTATCGAAAACCGGAACCTCCTCAAACTCTCCGTAAACGCTGTCATAATAAGGTTCTGTATACGGGTCGAGCTTTTTGAAGGCGATTTCCTTATCCTTTTCCAAAAGTTCGATAACCCTGTCCGCATAGACCTTATGACCGGCTGCATTGGGATGCACCCCATCGCCCGTAAGCGAAGACGGTTCGTTCGCCTTCCATACATAGCGGTTTTCATTTACGCCCTTCCAGATATAATCATGAAGATTTATCTGGTAGATTCCATACTTGTCCGCAACCGCCTTGTGAAGCTTTATTGTTTTTTCAACCGCTGCCGCATCACTTTTGGTGGTATAAACAAAAATAATTACAGGAATCTTTTCAAGCAACAGCAGTTGGCGTACTATAGATTCCATATATGATGAAACATAAGACGCCCCGCCGAAATCGGAATCGTTAACCGCATATTCAACAAATACAACATCGGGTGTTGCCTCCGATTCAGGCAAAAGATCCCTTTTGATACGAATCATGCCGTAATTTGAATATGTACCACCGATTGCCGCATTGCGTTCAATTACATTCTTGTTGGGATAATTCTTTTTGAAAAATCCGTCAACAACCATCGTTGCCCATCTTTTTTTGTAATCACCGGCTCCGGAGCCTTCCGTGATAGAGCCGCCTATAAAGCCCACTATCAAATCGCCGGATTTGTTATTCAGATTGTCAGCACCGTAGGAAACCTCCGGCAATGCTATTGACTCTGAAAAAACCGTAATACCTTCTGTGCCGTATTCGTTTTTCGGCGTAACTCCGAATTTCAGATATTTGCCGCTGTATATCGAAGAAGGCGTAAATTTCGCTCCTACGGACACCAAATCGAACTGTCCGTCAAAACTTTCCGAAACATACCAGCCGCACTTACTTTTGCCCTCGGTATATCCCCATCCGTCAAATTCGTATGTACCGGTGTACACGCCGTTTGTCTCACTGAGCGACACGTTCTTTGCAAGCGGTAACACGACCGGCATTTCAGATTCTACTGCTATATATCCTATCCTAAGAAAAGTGCCCGTACCGCCTTCTTTGCCGCCGCTGTTTTTATAATCGTCGGCTGCAGTTTGATTTTTCTTTCCGGTTATCACAAGCCTGTGCTTTCCGTACGGCAAATCGGCGGCAAGTATTCTGCCGTAACACCTTGCGCCGCCGCTGTTTTTGGAATACTCGGAATATTCACCGCTTTTCTCAATATTGCCTTTTTCGTCATAGACCGCCCAGCTAAGCAGCGCTTCGTTTTTGGTATATGAGAATTTATCTATCCCAACTCCGCGCCCCGTAAACTCGTATTCAATGGTTTCTCCGACGCAGTCGTCGGTTTCGATATATCCGTCCTTGTATTCACGACTCATTGTATATGTGCTGTCATCCGAAGGCGGCGAAGCGGCGACCTTTTTCCATCCCGAAGAAAGCTTTACGGATTCATCAGAAAGCGGAACATTGGTAAATCTGCCGTATACATAATTTGCAATCGGGCGTGCATCGGAATTCGGTTTTGCGAACGCCTTTGACTCATCTTTTTTTAGGCAGTCAACAATCATATCCGCATAAACTTTATGACCTTTAACATTTGGATGAAGCTCATCGTTTGAAAGAGTTTCATCAGGCTTTGTTTTGTCCCACTGCCACTTTCCGCTTTGTATGCCTTCCCACACATATTCGTTGAAATTAATCTCATATATGCCATAGTTTTTTGCAACCTTTGAAGCGGCATCTATAGTATATTCGAGCGATCCCGCTGCTTCCGACCCCCATCCGGTGTAACCGAACTTTGTTGAATGATAAGCAGCCGAATAAAGAAATACTATTGAAGGAGCTTTGGGAAGCAATGCAAGCCGTCTTACAATTGCTTCCATATTCTTTATTATATTTTGATCGATAGCGCCGGCGTCATTTACTGCAAATTCAACAAATACCACATCGGGAGTGTTTTTGGTGTCAAGCCCAAGGTCTTTTTCCATCCTCATCATGCCGTATCCAGAACCCGTTCCCGGGATCGAAGCATTTCGCTCTATTACATTTTTATCCTTGTATTTTTGTTTAAAGTAATTATTTACAACCAGCGTTGAGTACCTGTTTTCAACGCTTACACCCTGCCCGTCCGTAATCGAACCGCCTATAAAACCGACGATAAAATTATCGGCGGCATGCACCGCACCGATATTACCGACTGCCGAAATTATCATCAGAAATGCTAAAATACTGCAAAGAATTTTTTTCATGATGCACCTTCCTTAAAACTATGCACGGCAAAATCAAATTCTGCCGTGCATATATTTTTATAAAAATTACTTGGATTCCTTCCATTCCTTGAACTGTCTTTCGATCTCTTCTTTGATTATATATTTTCCTGCTTTTTCATACTTTTCTTCACGCTCGTTGTAAACGCTTTCAACATCTTCGTAAAGACCGAAATTCATACCCTTATATTCCTCGATTACGGCAGAAACATTTGCAATTTCTGTTTCAACGGGCTTTCTGTCAAACGAGAAGCCGATGTTGGGGTCAATATCCGCCGCTTCATTTTCAGCTTTTGTTTCTTCCCAAACGCCGTCCTCATACGAAGGAACGAGGTATGCAAGGAACTGACTTCCTATCATAAATTCCGCAACATAATATGCGCCGGAATCTCTGTTCATTCTCTTGGGATTCTCGGGATCTTTCGTATAATCCCTACCCTCTATACCGTAGCAGATAAGATTAAGCAAA
>JAXGBA010000058.1:0-11328 GCA_034186235.1 Clostridia bacterium
GCATCGTCCGTAAAAACCAATACAAGCAATTCAGGAAAGAATTGCGTAATAAGCGAAACAATAAGACCGAACCCAACCGCAAGAAATGCGGCATATTTAAGCGTAAGCCTAGCGCGCTCAGGCTTCCCGGCACCGAAATTCTGCGCCGCAAGGGCAGAAACCGATGAAAGCATGGATGACGGAACAAGAAAGAATATTCCTATAAGCTTTTCCACTATTCCTACTGCGGCAGAGTCGGTAAGTCCTCGTCTGTTGGCAATTACCGTTATTACAATAAAGGCAATCTGGACAAAACCGTCCTGAAGTGCAATCGGAATTCCGACGCGCATAATCTGCCCGGTAATTTTCCGCACGGGTTTAAAATCGGGTTTAGAAATATGGATACCCATATCTTTTTTGCTTATAACAACAAGCGCAATTACAACGCTTATAGTTTGCGAAAGCGTTGTGCCGAGGGCCGCACCTGCAGGCCCCATATCAAGCGCACCTATAAAAATATAATCAAGAATAATATTGGCAGCGCACGAAACAGCAATAAAATACATAGGGCTTTTCGAATCGCCAAGCCCCCTGAAAATCGAACTTAATATATTGTAAGCAGTTATAAAAGGCACGCCGATAAAGCAAATTGTGAGATACTCGTAGGCACCAGAAGCCGCCTCAGGCGGTGTTGACATTACCGAAACTATCGAATTTACAAACAAAAGCAGCAAAACCATAGCTGCTGCCGAAACAACCGCAAAAAGCGTAACCGTATTGCCGATGGAAACGGAGATTCCGTCTTTGTTTTCAGCCCCGACATATCGGCTTATCGCAACCGTTGACCCCATCGCCAGCCCTACTATCATAACGGTAAGCATATGCATAACCTGGCTTCCTATAGAAACCGCAGTGATGTCTGCAACCTTTCCGAACTGCCCGATTATAAAAAGGTCAGCCATTCCGTACAAAGTCTGCAAGAAGTACGAAAGGAAAAACGGAAGCGAAAAATAAATAATATTTTTAAATACACTGCCTGTAGTTAAGTTTCTTTCCATGGACTATTCCTCCTGTGTGAGAAGCTTTGCAAACGGTTTTTTAAAAAAGTTTATAAAAACTTTAACAACTACACCCGTAAAAAGAGCGGTAAGGATTGTTCCTTCCCTCGTGCCGACAATGCTTCCGCTGAAAAACAGCAGCGATATAACCACAGAAACCACAACACAGCATATATCAAAACCGATTTTCACATCGCTGAATTTCATGCCCATTTTATCGAAAACCGCCTTCACGAACGCCTCCCCGGAGTTCATTACAACATTCGCAATGACCGACAAAGCTATACCGAAAGCAAGGATAACCGTGCCGCAAACAACGAGCGAAATCCGCACGAAATAATTTGGAACAGGAATATAGCCTGCAAAAATCATAGCAATATCCGTAAATATACCGAACAGCAAAGAAAGCGGCAGCTGAAGCAGCTAAACCGGCTTAAAGCTTTTTTAAGAATTATTATCTGCTATTTTACTTGTATAAAATAAAACAAACCCGCATAATTACTGGATTTATCAGCAATTATGCGGAATCTCAGAAAAAGCAAGCAACGGGAATCGAACCCGCAACTGCAGCTTGGGAAGCTATCGTTTTACCATTAAACTATGCCTGCATACAATAAATATTATACACCAAATTTTCGGTTATGTCAAGTGAATAAATAAAATTACCGGAAAAAATCCCGGCAATTTTATTAATAGTATGTAAGAAGTTCTTCGTAAACCGTAAGAATATCCGAAAAATCCGTAATCTGTTTATCGGTAAGCTTGATTTCAAGTGAATCTTTTTTACCGAACGCACGCATTGTAACGCTGCCGGACGAAAGCATTTTTTTAAGGCTTTCAGTGAGTTTATAATCCGGTGTAAGCTTTTCCTTTTTCTCGCTAAGCTCGCCAATTGCAGCAATAAAGCCGTAGTGCTTGCCGCTCTGGAAAGTATCACTGACCGGAAACTCAAGCTTTTCACCGCCACCCGAAAGTTCAATTCTCTCCGGGAAATACCACATTGCATCGGAATCTATTGAAAAAATCAGATTAAGAACCGATGCTTTATAATCTTCATACTGCACCGTTTCAAACGAAAGAGTTCCATCAAAACCGTTTGCGGTTTTAAAACCCGGTTCTTTGGAATAAGCCTTTGAGAAAAAGCCTATGTCATCGGAATATCCGCAAAATTCGATATTGGAATGTCCCCCGGCGATAAACGAGAATATAAACTCCCTCACCTGCTTGCAGATGGTATCGTTAGAAAGATTCTTTTTGCTCTTTCTTACCGTAACCGTAACTTCTTTTTCGGTTTTATTTCCTGCCTCATCCTCTGCAATTACAGTAATCGGATAATCCCCGAGTTCCGAAACATCAACCGTACCCTTTGTTTTTATAGTAACGCTGCCGTCCTTATCTTCCGCAGTGCAGAACTTTTTAATGTTAAATCTTTCATTCTGCCCCTGATAAATCCTGTCCGCCACTTCAAGCTCCGGAGGAGTTTTATCGCTGCTGCATGAACACAGCGCCAGTGCAGCAAGAATCACAGGTACAACAAGTTTTTTCATATATACCGCCCCTTTTCTGTTTTAATTATAACAAATATCAGACAAAATGTCAACTTTTTTTCATAATATGTATGTCATCGGGCAGGAAATTTACGGAAACCGTTTTGCCCTCCGGGAAAGAGAGCGTATTATGCACAATCATCTTGAAGTCCCCTCCGTCAAGTTCCATTTCATAATGAACACCCTTGAAAATAACCGATGTTACAACCGCATCTCTTGCACCGCAGCCCATTTCCGCAATTTTGACGTCCTCCGGTCTGATTACAACATCAATATTTTCCTCAATCTCAAAACCTTTATCAACGCACTCGAAGGTTTTACCGAGAAAACTAACCTCAAAATCCTTATTCATAACACCGTCATAGATGTTGCTTTCGCCGATAAACTGCGCAACGAAGCGATTTACAGGCTCATTATAAATATCAATCGGGGTACCGTACTGCTGGATTTTACCGTGGCTCATAACCACAATAGAATCCGACATTGTAAGCGCTTCCTCCTGGTCATGCGTAACATAAACAAAGGTAATCCCGAGAGATTTCTGAAGCTTTTTAAGTTCCAGCTGCATTTCCTGGCGGAGTTTGAGGTCAAGCGCACCGAGAGGTTCATCAAAGAGGAGCACCTCGGGTTCATTTACAATCGCCCTTGCGATGGCAACCCTTTGCTGCTGACCGCCGCTTAAAGAGTCAGGCATTCTTTTTTCAAACCCGGCAAGATTAACCATAGAAAGCGCAGACTTAACCTTTTCGGCAATAATATTTTTATCAAGCTTCTTGATTTTAAGCCCGAACGCTACATTCTCGAAAATATTAATGTGCGTAAAAAGAGAATACTTCTGAAAAACGGTATTGAGCGGTCTTTTATTCGGCGGAACATCGTTTATTCGCTTTCCGTCAAATAAAATATCGCCGTCATCCGGAACTTCAAAGCCGCCTATAAGGCGGAGAGTTGTGGTTTTGCCGCAGCCGGACGGTCCCAGAAGCGTAACGAACTCCCCTTTATTGATTTTGAGATTGAAATTTTCGAGAATGACGGTTCCGTCATAAGATTTTGTAATATTCTTTAACTCTATAGCACCGTAATCTGCCATATTGACCTCCTATGCGAACAGTTTTGTCCACTCCTTATTGTAAAGTTCAAGAGTTTTATCGTCGAATGTCTCAAAAATCTCGCAGTTTTCAAGTTCTGAAACCGCAGGGTATTCTATACCCGTTTCTTCCGCAACAAGCGCAGCCGCCTCATCCTGGGCAACATAATATCCGATTTCGTCGGCATTAAGCTTGGCGTTTTTGGTTTCACACATAAAGTTAATAAATTCTTCCGCCAGTTCCTTGTTTTTGCTCGATTTCGGAATTGCCATTGCGTCAAACCACTTATTGCTCCCCTCTTTCGGAACGGCATAAGCAAGATTTTTGTTCTCTCTCATCGCCGTGATTGCGTCACCGGAGTAAATCAATGCAGCATCCGCCTCGCCACGTATCATCTTGTCATCAATATCGTCAAAACCGTAGCCGTAGAAATTGTCCTGTTTCATCTGCTTTGAAAGCTTTTCCCTTGCGGCAACAACTTCCGCCTCATTCTTTGAATTAATCGAACAACCGTCAGATGCAAGCGCCGCGGCAAAAGCATCCCTTATCGACTTCATCATGATAACCTTATACTTATCTCCGAAAAGAACATCCCAGGTAATTTCGTCTTCCTTCACTTTGTTTTTATCGTAAATTATACCGAGCGTGCCCCACATATAAGGAACAGTATATTTTCCCTCAGGATCGTAATCCTGCCCCTTGCATTGCTCCGCTATATACTTCAAATTCGGGATATTGTCATAATTAAGCTCTGCGAGCTCGCCTTCATCAATGAGCTTTTTAAGAACATATTCGGACGGAAAAATAACATCGTAATCCCCACCGCCGTTTTTGAGCTTTGTGTACATATCCTCGTTTGTTGAGAATGTTTCATAAACTACATCGACCTCAGGATGAAGCTTCCTGAACTCCTCCACTACGCTTTCGTCAATATACTGTTCCCAGTTGTAAATCGTGAAAACAGGCTTGCTTTCACATGCCGTGAGGGTTGATACGGCAATCACCGCCGCAATGATAAACAATAAAATTTTCTTCATAATTTTCAGCTCCTGACTGTTTCCATGCCACCAGGGCAGGTTATTTCTTTAATTCCTTTTTCTTCATCTATATTTACAAATACCGTGCCGAGGGGCGTCGGTATATGAGCCTTAAGCTTTTTGAGAAATCCCGTATGCGGTTCAAACAGAACACGCCTGAAACCGGGGTCAAGCGGTTTCACACCGGCAATCTCCGTTATCAGATACACCGCCGGAGATGCTCCCCAGCCGTGACATATACTGCGGGTAAGATTAATCCCGTCCGGAGCGCCGAAGCTTTCAAAGCATGTGTCGTATCCGTTTTCGGATATAATACCGTAAAACCGCTTCATGCAATCAAGTGCAGCGGCATGGTCACCCATTTTCATCATCGCACCGAATGTGAAATAAAGATAAAACGGAGAACCGATTCGGACATGTACGCTTTCATCCTCGGGATTTCTGAATTTGTTCAGCGGAGTTCCGCTTTTTATCATATAATCGGGATTTTTAATTTCCGACACGGCATCATATGCGGCTTTGATATGCTTTTCATCTGCGGCGCCGCAGAAAATCGCTGCGGCGTTTGTCTGTTCGCTTACCAGGGTATACTTTTTGAATTTTTCAAAAGGAACCGTTTCAAGACCGTTGGCTTTAAAAAAGTCGCAATAAATCCCATACCCGTATTCATCGCGGACGGTATCAACAAAACCGCCGAGTTTTTCGTCAAAGCAATACTTGTTTATCGCCGATTTAAGGTTTTCCGCACGAAGCACATATTCCGCAGCAAGCGCTCCGCCGACGGCTTTTTCAAGCTTTTCCGCACACAAAAGCGCATGATACAGATAGCAGCTGCATACGGTTACTTCACCGCACGGAAGCAAGTCGTTTGACGCCCACTCTATCAGATGCCACGCACCGTTTTGCGAATAAAGACCTCTGCCGCTCATCATATTTTTGCAGTTTTCAAGCAGCTTTTCAACATACGGCATAAGTTCCTCAAGCCTGTCATCCCTGCCGCTGTACATATAATAATCATACACCGATGCAACATACCAAAGCGACCATTCCGGCAGGCCGCCATCGCAGTATGTCCCAAGCGCCGGGATTGTAAGGAACTCTCCGTTTAAAAACCGTTTGTCGCCTTTTTTGTAACACTTTACATATTCATCCGTAATGCTCTGCCCGATAAGTTCAAGACATCTGAAATCATATTCATAGCGCCCGAAATTTGAAAGATTGACCTCCTGGGTGACCTTCGCATCGCCGAACCAATATACCTGTTCGTACCCCGGGCAATCAATATAAGTGTCCGCCATGCAAAGCTTTGCGGTGCGAACCGACATATCGTAAATTTCGTTAACAGCTTCATCATCACAGCGAAAATATCCGCCGCCCGAGGCGCTGCGCGCCTCTTGTACGCCGATGAATTTAATCGACACGCCGCCCAGCACTGTGACGGAAAGAAATCTGAATCCTCTTGCATAAAAAGAGGTGTAGTTTTCAATCTTTCCGCCGCATGTATATGAAAAACTTGCCCTGCCGTGAAGGTCGGCACCGTTCTTTCCAACCAGTTCAAACGGCTCAAAAATAAGCTTCGCACCCTTTTCTCCTTTCAAAGAAAGCGTAACAAATCCGAAAACTTCGGCCCCGAAATCAAGAACAAAATTTACGCCGCCCGAAACAGATGTGCGTGTTTCATTTTGAAACAGCATATTCTGCGCACCGCACACCGCTGCGCCCGATGAACCTTTCACCGGCAAATTCAGCTCCGGCAATGAATAGCCGCCGTCAATATTGTTAAATTCTGTAAGACGGGCGCAAAATCTTGCGCTTATCGGTCTTATTTCTGCAGAACCCGGAGATTCTGCGATTTTCATAAACTCCGAAAAGCTGACGGCACATTTTATCTCGGAAATTTTTCTTTCCGTATCCGTACCCTCGAAAGGAGAATAAGGATAAGTCCATGCGAAGCATTTTTTGCTTGTTTCAAAAGACTGTACTGCGCAATCGGAAATATTAAGTCCGGCTCCGTATATAAACATTTCGGGCGCATACCCGGAATTTACAGCCAGTATGAAGTTCTCGCCTTTA
The DNA here is from genome assembly GCA_034186235.1 of Clostridia bacterium. Taxonomy (GTDB): domain Bacteria; phylum Bacillota; class Clostridia; order HGM11514; family HGM11514; genus CAKSKB01. Next base: position 6,783 of record JAXGBA010000058.1, read on the forward strand.
TTAAAGCTGACCGTATCGGAAACCATATTCCCGTTAACAAAGAAGCTTGCTTCCATGCATTTCACCTTTGCCGTGAAATCATGTTCCGCCGTAACCGAAATCCCGTAAACCTCCATACACATCTTGCTGACGGGGTTTTCTTTCCGCTCAGTGTTAAAAAGGCGAAACCCGAACCCCTTCGGCAGCCTCGCCCCCAACACCGAAACTGTTTCTTTTGCATAAACCGTATTTCCGGAAGGTTTTCCTCCGAAATTCTCGGTCGCTGCGGCTTCAAAAAGAACTTTTGCGTAATCTGCTCCGGAATAGTCAAACTCCGGGCTTGTAATGTCATTGTTTTTTGATGCGTCATAATGCTCTTCAAACCGCTTTTGCGGCTCCAGCGGAGCGCACAGCTGTGCGGTTTTAGGCTCAATCGCAGCGCAGCTTTCTATTTTCCATGATTCATCGGTTTCAAAGACCGTTTTTCCGCTGCAAACAACCTCCGCTGCGGCTTCTCCGCCGAGAGAAAGTATACATATTATGTTTTTCCCGGGAATAAGATAGTCCGTAATTTCGGTTTCATCATAGTACCTGTGAAAATCAAATGCTTTCACAAGACCGCAGAAAATTCGTTTGCCGTTTATAAATACGGCATATTCCGCCGCTGCCGATGTCCTGATAACCGCATTACCGCCATCAAATTCAAAATCTCCGCGCAGTGCAAACCACTCGCCGAATGTCTTTTTATCAGTACCTATCCACTTCATTCGGTTACTCCTCACCGCTCGCCTTGAGCTTTCTTACATTGATGATAACAAGCACGATCAGCACCGCAAGAAACATAATGGCAGAAAGCGCATTGTAAACCGGCTTTACACCGGTTCTGGTACTTCCGTAAATCAGTATGGAAAGATTTTTAACACCGCCGCCGGTATTAAAGTAGCTTATCATAAAATCATCTATCGAAAGCGTCATGGAAATCACAAACCCCGAAATTATTCCGGGCACAATCTCCGGTAAAACAACTTTCCGGTAAGCGTAAAGACGGCTTGAGCCCAAATCCAGCGCCGCTTCGAATATATTTGAATTTATACCGTAAAGCTTCGGCAGAACCGAGAGTATCACATACGGTACGCAAAACGAAATATGCGAAAGCATCATTGTACCGAAGCCCAAACTCATACCGATGCTTCCGAACAAAATCATAAGCGAAACACCCGTAACTATATCGGGATTAAGCATGGGAAGATACGCCGCCCCGAGCATAAATCTCTTTGAGAACGCACCCGAGCCGTGCAGCGCAATCGCCGAAACCGTGCCGATAACCGTTGATATCAACGATGCAAGCACAGCCACTTCGACCGTCGTCACGAGTGCATTAATGATATTTCTGTCACGCACCAAGTCCCTGTACCAGTTCAATGAAAATCCCGTCCAGTGACCTGTGGTTTTTGAACTGTTGAAGGAATAAACAATAAGCACGATTATAGGTGCATATAAAAACACAAGGATTAAAACCAGCCATATCCGCGAAAGCAATTTTTTCACAGGTTCATAACACCGCCTTCCTCATCGTCCGATGCACGGTTCACAAAACCCATACACAAAAGTATTACCGCCATAACAACCACCGAAAGCGCCGACCCGAGGTGCCAGTCTCCGGAGGTTCCGCTGAACAGCTCCTGTATAACATCGCCTATAAGGTTGCACATTCCGCCGCCGAGATACTGCGAAATAACAAAAGTCGTAACACCGGGCACGAAAACCATGGTTATCCCCGAAATTATACCCGGCACGCTCAGCGGAAGTATAATCCGTCTGAAGGTTGTAAACCAGCCTGCACCGAGGTCTGACGATGCTTCAAGCATATTCTTAGGTATTTTTGAAAGCGCATTAAAAATCGGGAATATCATAAACGGCAAAAGGTCATACACCATACCGAAAAGAACCGCCCCTTCGGTATTTATAAGATGAAGCCTTTGAAAACCGAGTCGTTCAAGTGTCATGTTGATAATGCCCGAATCCTCCAAAATAACCTGCCACGCATATGTCCGCAGGAGGAAATTCATCCACATCGGTGCAATTACAAGCACAAACCAAACAACCTTGTTTTTCAAAACATTGCTTGAAAGAACAAGGGCTGTCGGATATCCGACCGCAAGACAAATCAGCGTTGCAATCACCGCAAGCTTTAAGGAACGCAGCAAATAACTCAAATAAACAGGGTCTGCAAGCTTTCCGAAATTTTCAAATGTAACTCTTCCGTCGCGGGAAGTAAGGCTGTAATAAACAACCAGCCCCAGCGGAACGAGAACAAATATTAAAAGCCATAGTACAAAAGGCACATAAACTGCCTTGCTTTTTTTCATAAGTGTACCTCCCAATTGGCATAAGTCGGCTCTTGTTTCTTAATTTTAAAAGTTTGGCGGCGTCGTAATCCAAATTACCCTCGCCGCAAGCTTACCCGTATTGAGTATTTTGTGCGGCTTTGAAGCCTTAAAATAAAAGCTCTCGCCTTTTTTCACTCTGAACTTTTCATCGCCGAGCACAAGAACAATATTTCCTGCAAGAACATATCCGAATTCCTCTCCGGAATGGGGATTATCTTCTGCAGTCTCGCTGCCGGATTCAAGCTCCACTATAATCGGTTCCATATCATTTTTTTGTGAATCTGTCACAAGCCAATCAATGCTGTAACCGTCAAACTCCTTGACGCAAACATCCTGCTCACCGTAAACTATTTTTTCCGTAGCTTCATTAAAAAAGTCCCTGAAATTGGTTCCAAGACTCAAAAGGATATCCTCCAAAGTCGAAAGCGACGGGGATGTCTGATCCGATTCAAGCTGCGATATAAACCCTTTTGACAGTTCGCATCTGTCTGCAAGCTCCACCTGTGTCAGATTGTTTCTAAGCCGTAGATTTCTCAGCTTTTCTCCAATGCTAATCACTGCGAAACACCTCTTCTCTTTAACTGAAAATTTATTTTTGCCAAACCCAATTTTTAAAATTAACCGGAATATCTTAAAAAGCAAGCAAATCCGCTTAAATACTAATCAAGATTACCCAAACCAAGTTTGAAAGTTTAAGTTAACTTTACCCAAAGGTTTTATAATACTAAACACTATTTATTAAAACACAAATCAGACAAAATGTCAATAGTTTTTATAATATTTCCAAAAAATAAACCGCTTGCACAAAAATACAAGCGGTAAACATACTATATTATAATACTTTGCCAAATTTGTTACGGAAGTATATTTCCGGCTGAAAGATAAATTTCATACCATTCTTCTCTCGTGATATAAACCTCGGATGCGGCAATGCACTCATTAAGTCTGCCCATATTCGTGGTGCCGGTAACGGGCTGAATTTTTGCGGGATGACGCAAAATCCATGCCAATGCCATGCCCGTTTTTGTAATACCGTACTTTTCGCCGATTTCCTCGAGCTTCTTGTTGAGCTCGGGATACTTTTCGCTGTCGATAAAACAACCTTTAAAGAAACCGTGCTGGAAAGGCGACCAAGCCTGGATAGTTATATCGTTCAGCCTGCAAAATTCAAGCACTCCGCCGTCTCTGTTAACACCAGCGTCAAACATTGTGTTAACATTAAAGCCGGCATCAAACATAGGAGTATAGGCAGCACTCAACTGAAGCTGATTTACCAAAATAGGCTGATTTATGTACTTGCTTAAAAGCTGAATTTGATAAGGATTCTGATTTGAAACACCGAAATTGCGCACTTTTCCAGTGGTTTTTAGTATATCAAAGGCTTCTGCAATCTCCTCAGGTTCCATAAGTGTGTCGGGTCTATGAAGAAGCAAAATGTCTATGTAATCGGTTTTTAATCTTTTAAGGCTCCCATCAACGGATTCCAAAATATGTTCCTTTGAAAAATTAAACATTTTACCCGGTACAATACCGCATTTCGTCTGGATAATCATTTTATCTCTAACAGAAGGCTTCATATCAATTGCTTCGGAAAAAAGCTTTTCGCACTCGCCACCGCCGTAAATATCGGCATGATCGAAGAAGTTTGCACCATTGTCAAGAGCGTTGTTTATAAAATCCGCCGCTCCTTTTTTGTCAAGAGAGTTGAGCCTCATGCATCCGACAGCGATATTCGGAAGCTGAAGGTCAGATTTTCCAAGTGTAATTTTTTTCATAATCAGTTCTCCTCATTTTTTAATTTGCTCGGTATTTTAATAATTTCAATAACATTATAGCATAATAGTCATCCAAATACAAGTTTAAAAACAAAAAAGAGCGGTAAACCGCCCTAAAAACCGAACAAAAAAAGAACAGATCCGGCAGCTACTTACTTTCCCAGGCCGTCACCAGCCAAGTATCATCAGCGTGACAGAGCTTAACTACCGTGTTCGGAATGGGTACGGGTGTGACCTCTGTGCTATCGCCACCGGATTTATTCCTCTTTTCTGTGTGCTCCTCGCACACTCAAAACTAAACAATACTTTCCTTCCTTCAAAAGACACTTCTTGGACAAGCCCTCGGTCTATTAGTAACGCTCAGCTACATGCATTACTGCACTTCCACCTGCGTCCTATCTA
>JAXGBA010000059.1:0-3527 GCA_034186235.1 Clostridia bacterium
ACCGCTCCGCAATGTCAAGCTTGGTCAATGTGGTGGTTTTCAAAAGTCCGACCGCTTTTTCGATGCGTTTAATTTTGATGTATTCCCAAACCGAAACCGAGTTCATCTTTTTAAAAACAGCGGAAAAGTAAGTCGGCGACATCGAAGCTCTGGCTGCGATACTGTTGAGTGTAAGCGGCAATTCAAGGTTTTCGTCGATGAATTCCAGCGCCGCACGCATGGGCTTTACATTGTTTTTGAGATATGTACAGTCCTCGCTTTGGTCGGTCCAGTTTATACCGCTTGCGTAAAGCCCGACATAATCCCCTCCGCCGTGCATTGCGGAAAAAAACTCCGAAAGAGCCTTTTCGCCCCCGTACGGCGGCCATATAAACGGCGGACACCACGGCGCCGAGCCTTGGTTTGGTAATTATCGTAGCATCCTTCGGTTAAAATTGAAGAGTTGCCGGTCATCTCGCCGGTTTCCTTGCAGGTGATGATTACAGGTGCAAAAAAGCGTTTTGCAGCATATTGCAGCGCTTTGTATCTTCCATAATAATCTATGCTCGCCCAGGACGCAACGGGCCATATGTCATTAAGCTGCCAATAAAGCGCACCCATACATCTGCCGCGGTTTCGCCTCAGATGTTCAACGCAGTAGCGCATTGCCTCCGCCTGGAGAAGCTGCGAAGCATAAAGCAGCGTGCCAAAATCGCCCGGATATTTGAATGTGTCAGCGAGATATGTAAGGATTTTCTTATTTGCTCCAACGCACCTTTGGTGCATTTCCATTGTTCGGCTGAATATGTTTCTGTCCCCGGGCTCGGTGAAGCTGTTCACCGTTTTTTCGCACGGGAAGGACTCAAACCCGAACTCGCTTAAAAATCTGAAACAGTGGTTTCTGTAATCCTCAAACGGCAGCCCTCCGTGCCATACATCCCAATAATGGCTGTCGCCGAAAGCCTCGTTGTTCGGGTCTACAAAATGACCGCATGTGGAAGGCGATGACGGAACATACGGTATTTCGGGCGCAGTCTTTTACTATTTCCGGAATTAAATCCTCGAAAACTTTCAGATAAGTTTCCGCGCGTTTTTTTTCTTCGAGAGGCAGCTGCCACTCCATTTCGTTATTTCCCGAAATAACCGCCATGCACGCATGATGACGGAGCCTTTTAAGGTTATCCGTTACTTCTGATGCAATCTCGCGGTGCATTTCTTCATCTGCGGAAACCTCCATGCAGGCAAACATCAGGTCCTGGAATACAAGTATTCCGAATTCGTCGCATACATCGTAGAAAAAGTCGTCCGGGTAGTGTCCGCCGCCCCATACACGCACCATGTTAAAGTTGCAGCCGCGGCACTGTTTCAGCAGATTATATGTGCGTTACTTTGTTATCCTTGAAAGTATGTTATCCTCGGGAATATAATCTGCGCCCATAGCAAAAAACTTTATGCCGTTTATCTCGAATGCAAATTCCTCGCCGTATTTATCTTTGTTTTTTATAAGCTTAAGCGACCTTAAACCAATCTTCTTTTCGAGCCTGTCAACGCATTTGCCGCTTTGGATAACTTCAAGCGTAAATGTGTAAAGGTTCGGTGCGCCAAGCCCGTTAATCCACCATAATAGCGGATTCGGTATCTCGCTTTTTTCATTGAGCGGTATTGTAAACCTCTCTCCCGACGGCGATGTAACGGTGCACAAAACATCGTAATCTTTTCCTTCAATTTCGGCGGTAGGAGTTACAAATACTCTGTTTTCGCAATGCTCCTGAAGTATGTGCACATCTGCAATTCTCGGGGAATCGACAGTTAAAAGATATATACTTCTCCAGATACCTGCGTCAGGAAGCCTCGGTCCCCAGTCCCAGCCGGACATACAAAGGGATTTCCTGAGGTGCGATGCCCCGGAGAGCGTATCCCTTGACGAAAAAAGTTTCTCGTCTTTTTGTCTTTCCTTGAAATATACATTTGCCGGGGAAAACACCAGTTTTATTGAATTCTGTCCGACGGTAAGAATATCCGACACATCAAATTCGTATGTCCTGTGCATATTTTTGGTTGCGGCAACAAATTTATTGTTGATATAAATGCTGCACAGAGTGTCAAGCCCGTCGCAGTGAAGAAGGGTCTTGTGATTGTCCCCGATAAACTAAAATGTTCTCTCAAAGCTGTATTCGTGCTCCGAAAGCTTTAAGGCTTCAAGCTCATTGATTCTGTAATACGGGTCTTCCATAAGGTTGTTTTCAAGCAGAAACGAATATACCGAGCCCGGTACTTTTCCGTCGCAGGAAAAGACGTTGCCGGTCATATGCCATATTCCGCAAAGATCTGTTTTGTGCATAAATTTTACCTCTTATTATGTTTTTTCATCATCAATAGGCGCTTCAACATCATATTCGTAAAACGCATTTATCGACTTGTTTATTGCAGAGTGAACATAGTTTGTGAAATTCTGCCTGTACACCCTGATAAATGACGGCTTTACGCCGATATATTTTTTGAATGTTCTGTAAAAGTGAGTCTTGTTGTTAAAACCCGAGATAATCGATATTTCCTGTATGGAAATGTCGGTTTCTATCAGCAGATTCATCGCTTTGTTTATTCTTCTTTTCATCAGATATTCCGAAAATCCGCAGCCGAAATAGGTCTTTAAAAGCCGGCTGAAATAAACCTCCGAATAGCTGCATATATCGCTCGCCTTTTTAAGCGTAATCTTTTCGTCGCAGTGCTCATTTATATAATCAAGTGCGGCGCGGAGCCTTTCCGGAACCGCCGTTTCATGCGAGAACCCGTTTTCGTTTATAAGGTTCCGCTTTAACTGAATAAGCAGATTGCGCAGACTGTTCTTTATGATATTTTCAAACCCGGGGGCGCGCGTAAGATTTTCTTCAAGAATAGAGAATATCAGCTGCTCTATCCTAAGACACTGATGTCCCTCAAAGTGCGCCATGCGGCTGTTTTCGTTTTTCGGAAGTTTTTGAAATTCCGGAAGCGAAAATATATCTTTAATAGAAGTCTTTCCCTTAAGGCTGTCTGAAAAATATTCCGGGCGGAGCTTGAAATTCACATATGACATATTGTCAAGACAAGTGTATTCGTGAACCTGACCGAAATCTATAAACAATAAACTTCCGCGGCTCAAGTGATACGGTATATCGTTAACATAGTGCATACCGCTGCCCGAAAACACATATACAAGCTCAATATAGTCATGCATATGCTTGGGTTCGTCGTGCGAGTAGAGGTTCAGCGTTATAGGTATATTGCCGCTTGAATCTTTAATGTATGGATATATTTTCATATTCTCACCTTCTTTTTCAGTATAACATTATTCTTCCAAAAACACAATAGTTTTATAAAATTTTCCCGAGGGCAACGGATTTTGCCCCCGGGAAATATACAATAAGGAGAGAGATAGCTGTTTATTTATCAAGTAACCTCTTAACAATACTTGCCGCCTGTGCACGGGTTGCGTTGGCTGACGGTGCGAATGTACCGTCGCCCATGCCGGAGATTAAGCCGACAGAGGAAGCCGTATCAACCGCTGC
>JAXGBA010000060.1:0-19917 GCA_034186235.1 Clostridia bacterium
CCTTACCCCTCCGGGCAGGGGCTTCATGTGGGGCATCCGAGAAGCTACACCGCTCTTGATATTGTCACAAGAAAAAAGAGAATGCAGGGGTATAATGTCCTTTACCCCATGGGCTGGGACGCCTTCGGTCTGCCTACGGAAAACTATGCTATAAAAAATCACATTCACCCGAGAATCGTAACGGAGCAGAATGTTGCAAACTTTAAGCGTCAGCTTAAATCTCTCGGTTTTGCGTTCGACTGGGAAAGAGAAATAAATACGACCGACCCCGGATATTATAAGTGGACACAGTGGATTTTTCTAAAGCTTTTTGAAAAGGGGCTTGCTTATAAGCAGGAAATGCCCATAAACTGGTGCACAAGCTGCAAAGTCGGGCTTGCGAACGAAGAGGTTGTAAACGGCGTATGCGAGCGCTGCGGAGGCGAGGTTGTACAAAAACTCAAAAGCCAGTGGATGCTTAAAATAACCGAGTATGCGCAGAGGCTTATCGACGACCTTGACGATGTTGATTTTATCGAAAAAGTTAAGGTTCAGCAGAAAAACTGGATTGGCCGCTCAGAGGGTGCAGAGGTTGATTTCAGGCTCCTCCCCGGAGGCGAAAAGGTTACTGTTTACACCACAAGATGCGATACGCTTTTCGGCGCAACATACATGGTTCTGTCGCCGGAGCATCCGTTTATCGAAAAGATGAAGGATAAAATCGAAAATTATGACGAGGTTCTCTCTTACCAGGCGGAAGCCGCAAGAAAATCCGAGTTTGAAAGAACCGAGCTTGCAAAGGATAAGACCGGCGTGTGCCTTAAAGGCATTACCGCCATGAACCCGATAACAAACAAGGAAATCCCCGTCTGGATTTCGGACTATGTTCTCATGACATACGGTACCGGCGCAATTATGGCTGTTCCGGCGCATGACAGCCGTGACTGGGATTTCGCAAAGAAGTTTAATCTTCCGATAATTGAGGTAGTCGGCGGCGGAAAGAATGTTCAGGAAGAAGCGTATACCGATGTCGCAAAGGGAAAAATGGTTAATTCGGGATTCCTCAACGGCATGGAGGTTAAGGACGCAATCGCCGCTATGATTGACTATCTTGAAAAGAACGGTCTCGGGAAAAGAAAGGTAAATTACAAGCTGCGTGACTGGGTGTTTTCTCGTCAGAGATACTGGGGTGAGCCTATTCCGCTTGTATACTGCGAAAAATGCGGCTGGGTTCCGGTTCCGGAAAACGAGCTTCCGCTTACGCTTCCGGATATAAAGGATTTTGAAATGACGGACGACGGTCAGTCGCCTCTTGCAAAAACCGACTGGATTCACACCGCTTGTCCCAAATGCGGTGCTCCGGCTACGAGAGAAACCGACACAATGCCCCAGTGGGCAGGGTCTTCGTGGTATTTCCTTCGCTATCTTGACCCCAAGAACGATAAGGCGCTTTGTGATAAGGAGCTTCTTAAATACTGGCTTCCGGTTGATTGGTACAACGGCGGTATGGAGCATACGACGCTTCATTTGCTTTATTCGAGATTTTGGCATAAATTCCTTTATGATATAGGCGTTGTTCCAACGAAGGAACCTTACATGAAACGAACATCTCACGGTATGATTCTCGGCGAAAACGGCGAGAAAATGTCCAAATCGAGAGGAAATGTTATAAATCCGGACGATATAGTCAACGAATACGGTGCCGATACATTCAGGCTTTACGAAATGTTCATAGGTGCCTTCGACCAGGCTACGCCATGGTCGGTAAACGGCGTAAAGGGCTGCAGAAAGTTCCTTGAAAGGGTTTGGGCGCTCCAAAATATCGTGACGGACGCAGATGCGTATTCTCCCGAGCTTGAAAAGGCAATACACAAAGCCGTCAAGAAGGTTGACGGAGATATTGAAAGAATGAAGTTCAACACTGCCGTTGCAGAGCTTATGAGCCTTATAAATGCATTTTCGGCAAAAGGAAGCATAACAAAGGCGGAATTTAAAACATTCCTGCTTCTGCTTAATCCCTTTGCTCCGCATATGACGGAGGAGCTTTGGGAAATGAGCGGCTTTGAAGGGCTTTGCTCGCTTGCTCCGTGGCCCGAGTACGATGAATCTAAAACTTTGGATGATGTTATTGAATATGTTATTCAGATTAACGGCAAGGTTAAGGAAAAAATGAATTTCGCAGCCGATGCGGGTGTTGACGAAATTAAGGCTTCGGCGCTTGAAAACGGAAAAATTAAAGAGCTTATCGGCGGAAAAACGGTTGTCAAGACCATCGTTGTGCCGAAAAGACTTGTAAATATCGTTGTAAAATAATTTATAAGGAATATGACGGATATGAGGATTTTTAACACGCTTACAAGACAAAAGGACGAATTCGTTCCGATTACTCCCGGAGAGGCTAAAATTTATGCCTGCGGCCCGACGGTTTACGACTATTTTCATATCGGTAACGCAAGGCCGTTTATTGTCTTTGATACTTTGAGAAGATACCTTGAATATAAAGGCTATAAGGTTACATTTGTTCAGAATTTTACCGACATTGACGATAAAATGATTAACCGTGCAAACCGTGAAGGAATCACTGTTAAGGAACTTGGAGAAAGATTTATTGCGCAATATTTCAAAGACGCTTCCGCCCTCGGCATAAGGTCGGCTACGGTGCACCCGAAGGCTACCGAAAATATTGACGCAATTATCGATATTATCAAGGCTCTTGAAGAAAAAGGCTTCGCTTATAATGTGGACGGCGATGTTTATTTCCGTTCCAAAAAGTTCGGCGAGTACGGCAAGCTTTCGCATCAGCCTCTTGAGGATTTGGAAGCCGGCGCAAGGATTTCCGTTGATGAGCGCAAAGAGGACGCAATGGATTTTGCCGTTTGGAAAAAGCAAAAGGAAGGCGAGCCTGCGTGGCAGTCGCCCTGGGGGATGGGAAGACCCGGCTGGCATATAGAGTGCTCGGCAATGGCGAATAAATACCTCGGCAAAACAATCGATATTCACTGCGGCGGTCAGGACTTGATTTTCCCTCATCATGAGAACGAAATTGCGCAGAGCGAGTGTGCAAACGGCTGCAATTTTGCGAACTACTGGATGCATAACGGCTACATCAATATCGATAACAAGAAGATGTCGAAATCTCTCGGCAATTTCTTTACGGTGCGCGATATCGCAAAGGATTTCGACTACAGTGTTATAAGATTTTTCATGCTGTCGGCGCATTACAGAAGCCCGATTAATTTCAGCCGCGACCTTATGACTCAGGCGGAAACCTCGCTTGAAAGAATAAACACCTGTATCGAAAATCTTAAATTCCTAAAAAAAGGTGAAGACGCCCCCGAAACCGAAGCTGAAAAGGCGCTTTGCGGTTTTGAGGATAAGTTTGATGCCGCTATGGATGACGATCTTAACACGGCGGACGCAATTGCCGCAATATTCGATATGGTAAGGGATATAAACTCCGTGATGATTGACGGCAAGCCTCATTCTCACAAAACTGTTGACAGACTGCTTTTGTATTTTAAGAAGTTTTCGGATGTTATCGGTTGCTTTAGTGTTTCGGAGGAGGAAAATCTCGATTCCGAAATTGAAGAAATGATTGAAAAAAGGCAGGCGGCAAGAAAAGAAAAGAACTTCGCCGAGGCTGACAAAATCAGGGATGAGCTTAAAGCGAAAGGCATTATTTTGGAGGATACTCCGCAGGGAGTAAAATGGAAAAGAGTATGAATGAACTGCTTGAAAGCTTAATTTCGCAGCAAAAAAAGAAGCCGGAGGAATATTCTCCGCTTCTTTTGGCATACATAGGCGATGCCGTTTACGAGGTTTTTATCAGAACAAATCTTATAAAACGGGGCAATCTCCCGGTAAATGAGCTGCACAGGCTTTCAAAGCACTATGTAAGCGCTGCGGCGCAAAGCGAAATTGTTAAAAAACTTGAGGACAGATTGACAGAAGACGAGCTGCGCATTTTCAAGCGCGGAAGAAACGCAAAACCCGGGACGGTTCCGAAAAATGCGGATGTGGGTGATTATCACTGCGCAACGGGCTTTGAGTCGCTTGTGGGTTATTTATACCTGAAGGGCGCATTTGAACGCCTTTATGAGCTTCTGTCGGAAATCAGTGAGGTGTACAATGGGTAAGGTAATTACTGATTCTGTCGGCGTTGTTATTACCGACAGTGATTTTAATATAAAATATATCAATTCTTCGGCTTCGGCATACATCCGTGAGGATAATCTGAAAACATCTTTTGAGGGTCATCCTTTTTTATCGAGATTTCTTGAAAAAAAGAACTTTGTTGATGAAAGAATAAGAATTTACAGAAGATGTATGTATTACGACCTGTATTGCACTGCAGAATACGGCGAAGATTTTTGCTTTACTTTCAGCGGTATAGAAATATCGGAAGCGAAATATTCTTTCTGCAGGGATGAACTCGGCAGACTTATAGAGGAGTTCAAATGCTTTACTTCCGCAATTGACAGCAGCGTAAGCCTTATGATGCAAGAACCCGGAGAATATGAGGAATCGTTTTTAAGGAACATTAAAGCCAATGTTTCCGAACTTTCAAGAGCTATGTCGAACTGTATCGGTTTGGTCAAAGCGGAAAAGGGAGCATTAACGCTCAAAAAAGAAATGATGGATTTGGTTATGCTTGTAAAAATGCAGGTTCGCGGCATACTTGCTTATTTCGGCGATGATCGTATACATGTTAATTTCAGAGGCAGAGGCGAGCTTATTTTGTATGCGGATTTTGATATGCTCCGCAAAGCCATTACCAATATTATATCATCTTCTTTGTACTATATCAATGGTGCCTGCGAAATCGATATTGATATTTCGGTCAGCGGCAACAATGCCGTTTTAAGAATAATCAATCACTTCGGCGGTAAATACATAGATTTGGTTAAAGAGGTATTTGACATCACGGATTCCTATTGCCGTGCGGAAAAACCAAAGCCGGATATTAACGGAGTCTCTTTTGAATATGCCGAAAAATGCATTGAACTGAACGGCGGAAAAATTTCTTTTGATACAATAAGCGATGGCGCATGTTTCGTTATAGAAATACCGATTGAAGAGAATACGGATATGCTTTGTTCCGAAGCGTTTCACTGTGACATTAATTACGATACGGAACTGTTTTATATCCGCGAAAAGAGGAACGGTGAAATAGATGCCTAAAATTTCAAACAACGCATCATACACGGCGGTTTCCGATATATTTATAAATGAATATCTGCCTGACGCAAATGCCGAATTTGTCAGGATTTATATCTACGCGCTTGCCCACGCCGGCGAGGAGCTTTCAAATGCCGAAATCGCAGAACGCCTTAAAATCCTTGAATCCGATGTGATAAAAGCCTGGAAATACTGGGAAAAGTGCGGCGCTGTGGAAATCGGAGACGGAGTAACCCTTTGCAATGTCCGCCATAAGCCGGACGAGAAAAAAAGCAGCGCATCCGCACGCCCGTCAAGGGCGGATGTTGCCGAGCTTTTAAGCGGCAACAAGGAGCTTCGAGATATAAACGATTATGTTCAGGGGCTTTTCGGAAGAACCCTTACCCCGAGCGAGCTTGGTTCGCTTTGCTGGCTTTACAGCGAGCTGGGGCTTCCGGCGGATGTGATTATGATGCTTTCGCAGTTTTGCAGCAATGACGGCAAAACAAGTGTGAAGTATATTGAAAAGGTCGGTATCTCCTGGAAGGAACAGGGTATAGATACGCCCGAAGCAGTTGAGGATTACTGCAAAAGAAACGAGCTCCAGAAAAGAGCGGAGGGCAGGTTTAAAAAGGTTCTGGGTATTCCGATTGAACGAAAGTTTACCGACAGCGAAAGAAAATATTTTGATCGCTGGACAAAAGAATTCGGTTTTGCGCCCGAGGCTATCGCTATAGCATATGACCAGACGATGATTAATACCGGCAAGCTTACTTGGGCTTACCTTAACACAATCCTTGCAAACTGGCACAAAAAGGGACTTGTGACCGAAGAAAAGATAAAAAATGACATGAGTGGCAGAGCTGCAAGAAAAACCAACAAGTTCAACAACTCTTCGCAAAAAGGTGTCGATGGGTCGGCGGTTGAAAAGGCGGCTATGCGTAGGCTTATGAATGAGGAGGAATCCCGATGAGCGCTTCTATCGGCCAGAAAATCGAAGAAGAATACAGCCGTATCCGCCAAAATAACGAGATGATACGTAAAAGAAGAGTTGAGGAGATTTATGCAAAAATCCCTCGGATTGCGGATGCCGACAAAAAACTCTACGAACTCAGGGATAAAATGATACGGGCATTTTCGGACAGAAAAATCGATGTTGATTCCGTCAAGGCGGAGGTTGACAGGGTTTTGGACGCACGCGGTGCGCTCCTTCGTCAAAACGGTTTTCCCGAGGATTATACAACAGCTGTCTACACCTGTCCCAACTGCTGCGATACCGGTTTTATTATGGCAACTCCGTGCGAGTGCTACAAAACCAAAAGAATAAAATATCTGTTTGAATATTCTAACCTTTCCGAGGTTATGAAGGAGCAGACTTTCGATAAATTCAGGCTTGATTTCTATTCAAATGAGCCGTACGGCGAGTTTATGTCTCCTTTGAAGAATGCCGGTATTATCCTCTCAAAATGCAAGGGTTTTGCTGAGAAAGATGAATATAAGCAAGGCAAAAATCTCTATCTTTTCGGTGATTCGGGACTTGGCAAAACATTTCTTTGCAGCTGTATTGCTAATGCCCTTATCGCAAAAGGCGTGTCGGTGCTTTATCAGACAGCGTACAATATCATCACCGAAATGGAAGAACAGAAGTTCCGTTACGCCGAAAACACGGAAAAAACAAGCCTTTATTATAATGTTCCTGTGCTTATTATAGATGACCTCGGAACGGAATTTCCGTCGTCATTTACATCTGCTGTTATTTTTGATATTATCAATAACCGCCTTATAAGAAATTTAAGCACCGTTATAAGCACAAATCTTAGAATTGATGAAATCGAAAAGCCGTACGGGGTGAGAGTTCAGTCGAGAATTGTGGGAGAATATGAACTTTTAAAGCTTTACGGCGAGGATATACGGGCGAAGAAAATTTTGGGGTGAATCTTAAAATGACAAGGATATTTATGGTGCGCCACGGGCAGAGCTTGAGCAATATCGCCGGCACATTTACCGGTATAATCAACTCTCCGCTGAGCGAACTGGGGCTTCGCCAGGCAGAGCTTTGTGCCGATTATCTTAAAGATAAGCAGCCGGACAGGCTCTTTTCGAGCGACCTTGACAGAGCGTACATGACCGGTAGCGCTCTCGGAAAAATAATCGGGAAGCCCGTGGAAAGAATTGCCGATTTCCGCGAAATAGATGCAGGCAGTTGGGGCGGCCGTAAATTTGAAGATATTGAAAAACAGTTCCCCGAAAGCTTTGATATATGGCATAATTCCATGGACGCCGCCGTGTGCCCGGGCGGAGAAAGCGTTAAATCGCTTCAGAAAAGGGTAGTTGACGCTCTGATTTCTGCTGCGAAAAAATGCAAAGGGCAGACAATCTGCGTGTTTACCCACGCAACCCCCATACGGACTTCCGCCGCATACGCTCTCGGCAAATCCGTACAGGAAACACCGTGGCCGGCAAATTCCTCAGTGTCGGAATTTAACTTTGATGACGGAATTCT
This sequence comes from Clostridia bacterium, assembly GCA_034186235.1. Classification (GTDB taxonomy): domain Bacteria; phylum Bacillota; class Clostridia; order HGM11514; family HGM11514; genus CAKSKB01. Next base: position 7,640 of record JAXGBA010000060.1, read on the forward strand.
TACGCTTAAAACCTACGGCTTCAATGAGTTTCTGTGCGGCTGCACAACTTTTCTGCCGGACAATGTGTGATTTGTGAAATAGTACGGAAAAGTATTCGTAATATAATGATAATATTGTCATTAGTTTTAAAATTGAAAAAAATCGTCGAATTGTGTTGACAATTATGATAAACTGTGTTATACTTTAGGCGAAGATTGAGTTTTGAATACTTGCCAATATAATTTTGGGAAAAGGGTCCAAAAGTTTCTACCGCGGCGCCAAATTATTAATATGCTGCGACTATTGGGAATAGAAAACATCGCAGCGGATGCGGTGGTTTATTGTGTTTTATATTGGCGGCTATCCATCGGATAGTCCTTTTTTGTTTCTTTGATGTAAATTTATTTACATAAAAATTTAATTTTGCCCATGTGGCGAGAGGAGTTTCAGTGATGAAAAAGATTTTGGCATTACTTCTTACTGCAGTTATGATTTTTTCATTGGCAGCATGCGGAGAAGGCGGGGGCACAGCTTCCAAAAAGGATTCCGGTAAGGAAAGCAAAAGCGATATTAAAGTAGGTTTTATTTTCCTTCACGATGAGAACTCAACTTATGACAAGAACTTTATCGACGCAGCAAACGCTGCAAAGAAATCTCTCGGTCTTTCCGACGAACAGGTTCTGTTCAAGACAAATGTTCCCGAAGGTCAGGAATGCTACGAAGCAGCAGCAGACCTTGCTGACAAGGGCTGCACACTTATATTTGCAGACAGCTTCGGTCATGAAGACTTCATGATTCAGGCAGCTAAAGAGTATCCCGATGTTACATTCTGCCATGCAACAGGTACAAAGGCTCACACAGAAAAGCTTGATAACTTCTACAATGCATTTGCTTCAATTTATGAAGGCAGATTCCTTGCAGGTGTTGCGGCAGGTCTTAAAATCAATGAAATGATTGATGAAGGCAAAATCACAGCCGATCAGGCTCTTATGGGTTATGTAGGCGCTCATCCTTATGCAGAGGTTAAGTCGGGTCTTACATCCTTCTTCCTCGGCGCTCGCTATGTATGCCCTTCTGTTACAATGGAAGTTAAGTATACAAATTCATGGTTCGATATTGCTGCCGAAAAAGAAACAGCTAACGCTCTTATCCAGGACGGCTGCGTTCTTATTTCACAGCATGCAGACTCCGAAGGTGCTCCTAAGGCTTGCGAAGAAGCGGGTGTTCCGAATGTTGCTTACAACCTCGACACAAGAGATTGGGGCCCGAACACAGCTCTTATTTCTTCCAAGATTAACTGGGAACCTTACTTCGAGCACATCATCAACGCTAAAGTAAACGGCACTGAAATCACACAGGATTTCTGCGGCGGCATTAAGGACGATGTTGTTCAGCTTCTCGGTCTTAACGACAAGGTTGCAGCTAAAGGAACTCAGGAAAAGCTTGACGAAGTTAAAGCTAAGATTGTTTCCGGCGAAATCAAGGTATTCGATACCGAAACATTCACTGTAGGCGGCAAGAAACTTGATTCCTATAAGGCTGATGTTGATTCCGACGAGAACTACGAACCCGACACAGAGGTTGTTTCCGACGGTTATTTCCATGAGTCCGAATACAGAAGCGCACCTTATTTTGACATCGATATCGATGGTATCACAACAAAATAATAAGCTAATTTAAGAAGTTTTGCAAAAGTCAGAAACGGTTTTGTTCTGGCTTTTGCTTGCTTTTTACGAACTCAAAAAAGCTTTTTGATTTCATAAAAGGTAATTGTCATTAAATGGTTTGGGGGTATGACTGTGAGTAATAATGTGGCTATCGAACTGAAAAATATAACAAAAAGGTTCGGGAGCGTTGTTGCCAACCGCAATGTTTGCCTGACTGTTAATAAGGGTGAGATTCTTTCGATTCTCGGTGAAAACGGCAGCGGAAAAACAACACTTATGAATATGATTTCGGGAATATATTTCCCGGACGAAGGGCAGATTTTTGTCAACGGCGAGGAAGTTGTTATACGCTCTCCGAAGGACGCTTTTGACCTTAAAATCGGTATGATTCATCAGCATTTTAAGCTTGTTGATGTGTTTTCGGCGGCGCAGAATGTGGTTCTCGGGCTTGACGATGAAAGCGGATTCAACATGAAATCCGCAGCAAAACGGGTAAAGGAAATCGGCGACAGGTACGGATTTAATATCGACCCTAACAAAAAAATATATGAGATGTCAGTTTCGGAAAAGCAGACGGTTGAAATTATCAGGGTGCTTTACCGCGGTGCTGATATTCTGATTCTGGACGAGCCTACGGCGGTGCTTACTCCGCAGGAAATTAAAAAGCTGTTCAGCATACTCAGGCGTATGCGTGACGACGGCAAGGCGATTGTTATTATTACCCATAAGCTTAACGAGGTTATGGCGCTTTCGGACCGTGTTTCGGTTCTGAGAAAAGGTGAATACATAGGCACGGTCAACACATCCGAAACGAGTGAGAGCGAGCTTACCGAAATGATGGTCGGCAAAAAAATATCGCTTAATATAGAGAGAAGCGAGCCGGAAAATCCTCAGGATAGGCTTGTAATTAAGGATATAAATTGTTTTAGCCGCGATGGGGCGGCGCTTCTTAAAAATGTTTCATTTACAGTGCGGTCGGGCGAAATATTAGGTATTGCCGGCATTGCCGGGAGCGGGCAGAGGGAACTTCTTGAAGCTATAGCGGGGCTTCAGAAGCTTTCCGGGGGAGAAATTATTTATCATAATCCCAAAAACGGAAATGTTGAAAACCTCAGAGATAAAACTCCGCTTGAAATTAGGGAACTGGGCGTAAGGCTTTCGTTTGTGCCGGAGGACAGGCTCGGCATGGGGCTTGTCGGAAACATGGACATTGTCGATAACATGATGCTCAGAAGTTACCGCAAGGGAAAAACGATGTTCCTTGAAAGAAAAGCGCCCAAGAATCTTGCGGACGAGATTATCGAACAACTCGAGGTTGTAACCCCGAGTGCGAATACTCCCGTAAGAAGGCTTTCGGGAGGTAATGTTCAGAAGGTGCTGGTAGGGCGAGAAATTGCGGCTTCGCCGACGGTTCTTATGGCGGCGTATCCCGTAAGAGGGCTGGATATCAATTCGTCCTACACAATCTATAATCTTCTTAATCAGCAGAAGAAAAAAGGCGTTGCGGTTATTTTTGTCGGCGAGGACCTGGATGTTCTCTTGGAACTCTGCGACCGCATTATGGTTATAAGCGGTGGCATAATAAGCGGCACGGTTGACGCAAGAAACGCAACGAAAGAGCAGATAGGGCTTCTTATGACAAAATCTCAGGAGGTGGAAGGCGATGCAGAATAAGGATATTCATGTGCACGAACCAAGGCTTCAGGTTGTTAAGCGTGACGATATGCCGATGCTTAAATCCTGGCTTGTAAGAATTATCGCAATTGCGGCGGCGCTCCTTGTGTGCTCGATTGTTATCGTGCTTCTTACCGGCATTAATCCGATTCAGTTCTTCAAAACGATGGTTGACGGCAGCTTTGCAACCGAGAGAAATCTGTGGAAGGCTGTTCAGAACCTTGCAATGCTGCTTTGCATTTCGCTTGCGGTTACCCCGGCGTTCAAAATGAAATTCTGGAACATTGGTGCTGAAGGACAGGCGCTTGTCGGCTGTATCGCTTCTGCGGCAATTATGATTTATTTTGCGGATAAGTTCCCAAACAACATCGTAATGATTATCGTTATGGCTGCCGCAAGTATCGCAGCAGGTATGATATGGGGCTTGATTCCTGCGTTTTTCAAGGCTTACTTTAACACTAACGAAACCCTTTTCACGCTTATGATGAACTATGTCGCAATGCAGCTCACAACTTATTTTGTGCTGAGATGGGAAAATCCGCAAAATTCAAGCAATGTCGGCATTATTAATATGAAAACCATGAGCGGATGGTTCCCGTGGATTGCAAATCAGAAGTATCTTCTCAATATTATCATAGTTGCGATTATTACGGTTATAATGTATATATACCTCAAATACAGCAAGCACGGCTATGAGATTTCGGTTGTAGGCGAAAGTCGCAATACCGCAAGATATGTCGGTATAAATGTTAAAAAGGTTATTATAAGAACTATGGCATTTTCCGGCGCCCTCTGCGGTGTTACGGGATGGCTGCTCGTTGCCGGCACTCATCATACCATTAACGCAGACATTGTCGGCGGTATGGGATTCACGGCGATTATGGTTTCGTGGCTTGCAAAGTTCAATCCGCTTATTATGATTCTGGTTTCGGGTCTGATTGTCTTTCTTGAACAGGGAGCGGCGGAAATCGTTACGCAGTTTACGGCGTTTCAGCTTAATGAAAGTATTGCGGATATTCTCACCGGTATTATTCTGTTCTTCATTATCGGCAGTGAATTTTTCGTGAGATATAAAATTAACAGACGAAAGGTAAAGGAGGATTAATCAATGCTTGTTTCTACACTTATAAATAAGGCTATTGTTCAGGGTGTTCCTTTGCTTTTCGGTTCAACGGGCGAGATAATTACCGAAAAATCCGGTAACCTCAATCTCGGTATTCCGGGGATAATGTATGTCGGCGGCAGTGCAGGCATACTCGGTGCATATCTTTATGAGCATTCAACTAAATCTCCGAATCCGGCGCTCTGCATTATTATTCCGCTGCTTGCGTCGCTTATCGGTTCAATGCTTATGGCGCTTATTTATAGCTTTCTGACCATAACACTCCGTGCAAACCAGAATGTTACCGGTCTTGCTTTAACAACTTTCGGTATCGGTTTCGGTGACTTTTTCGGCGGAACGATAACAAAAATCTTCGGTGACGGCGGAAATCTTTCCGTTAAGTTCTCGGCGGACTGCTTCAAAACAACTCTGCCGTTTGCAAACAAGCTCGGGTTTGTCGGAAAGGTGCTGTTTGATTACGGATTTTTAGTTTACCTCTCAATCGCAATTGCATTGATTGCCGCATGGTTTCTGAACAAAACGCGTGCCGGTCTTCACCTTCGCGCTGTCGGAGAAAATCCTGCAACGGCTGACGCTGCGGGTATAAATGTTATTAAGTATAAGTACCTCGCAACCGTAATAGGCGGCGCTATTGCCGGGCTCGGCGGACTGTATTTTATCATGGACTATACCGGCGGCTCATGGACGAACGGCGGTTTCGGTGACCGCGGCTGGCTTGCAATCGCACTCGTTATTTTTGCACTCTGGAAGCCGAATGTCGGCATACTCGGTTCGTTCATCTTCGGCGGACTTTATATAGCTTACAGCTATACCGGCGGTATCCCGAGGCGCATTGCACCGATTTTTGAGATGCTTCCGTATGTTGTAACTCTCGTTGTGCTTGTAATAACAAGCGTTAGAAACAAAAAAGAAAATCAGCCGCCCGAAAGCCTTGGGCTGCCGTATTTCAGAGAAGAACGATGATGTACGAAATTATATATTCGGTATTTGAAATAATAGGAACAATTGCCTTCGCTGTGTCGGGGGCAATTGTTGCGCTTAAAAAGCAAATGGATATGCTCGGCGTGGCTGCGCTGGGGCTTTGCACGGCTGTCGGCGGCGGTGTGATCCGGGATATGATTCTCGGGAACACCCCTCCCGTTATGTTTCGTGACCCAATGTATTCCGTGGTTGCAATATGTGCATCGATTATCGTATTTTTGCCGCCGATACGGCGCACAATTGAAAATTCCGGAGCGCTTTACGATAAGATTCTGCTTCTTATGGATTCCGTAGGTCTCGGCATTTTTACCGTAATCGGTGTAAGGTGCGCCTACAGCATGAACGATGAGTACGGAATTTTTCTCGTGACTTTTGTTGGTGTTGTGACGGGCGTCGGCGGAGGGGTGCTCCGCGATGTTCTTGCCGGCAATCCGCCTTATATTTTTGTAAAACATTTTTATGCATGCGCTTCGATTGTCGGGGCGGCGCTGTGCGCATTTTTATGGCACCGCACCGGCAGCACCACTGCGGCGATAATCGCAGGGTCGGCATCGGTCATTGTTTTAAGGCTTCTGGCGGCGCATTTCCGCTGGAGTCTGCCGCATTGAAATACCAAATACACTGGCAGCTAATGCTTGCCGGTGTATTTTTTCGGTGCAGTTCCGGTAATTCCTTTGAATACTCTTTCAAAGTGGGTTATGCTTGAAAATCCGGTTTGTATTGCGGCGGCGGTTACGCTTTGGCAGCCGTTGTCAAACAGTTTTTGTGCCGCAATGATTCGGACCGTATTTATGTACTTTACAAGCGTTATTCCCATTTCCTTTTTGAATTTTCTTGAAAGATAGTATGGGTTTATATGAAATTTTTCGGCAAGGCATGAAAGAGAAATATCATCGGAATATTTTTCCTGAATTTCTTTTGCAACAAGCGGTATTATATCCCCCGTGCCGTTTCGCCTTGCAAACGGAAGGGCGGCAGTTTCCGAAATTTCTGTAAGCACTTCTGTCAGCTTTGTTTTGAATTTTGATTCAAAAAACGGGCTGCTGCGGTCAAGCGACGCAAGTTCGGACAACATCTCCTTAATCCCTTGTATATCTTTTAATTCCGTTATCGGTGTGTCAAAGCATTTCAGAAGGTCGGCATTGGCAAACTTTTCGATTTCTGCACCGGTTTCTTTTGAAAAGTTAACGAGAATCCTTCTTTCGCTTCCCCCTATGCTTTCGGTTTTATGCAGGATAAACGGCTTGATAAGGGCGATTGTGCCGTGCGCAAGTGTGTATTTATCATGATTGTTTATTATCAGCTTTCTTTCTCCGTTAGAAACATATAAAATCTCATAGTGCTCATGATAATGAGAATATGACATGGTTATGCCGCCGGTGTAATTGATTTTTTCGGCAGCAAACGGTTTGTTATCGTTTAATAAATCTTTTGAGAATTTATCCATTATCGGCTCACCCTCCCTTATATATTATTGCACCTTTAAAAGCCTTTGTCAATGTGGAAGTCAAAAAATGTTGAAAAAATTATAAGATATGTGCAAGAAATGTATGGACTGATGAGCTTTATTCTGCTAAAATATAATTATAAAGGCGGTGGAAATATGAATGCAAAAAAACTATACTGCGGTGCGGTGGCGCAATGTGATAAAAAGCTTAAAAATATGCTTCCGTATCAGAGTGTAAGCAGCGGAGGGTTTCTTGATGAAAACCTGGGATTTTGTGCGGTTACTCACTTTGAAACCGGTGCATTTCTTCAGGCTGCGGTTTTATCGTACTGCTCGGAAGAATCTGAATTTTTTAATGATTACGGTATTTATGAAAGAATAATTTATGCGGTTAATTATATTAAATCAAAGCAGAGGGAGTCGGGGCTTATTGATCTTCGCGAAAGGAATTATGATTCTCCTCCCGACACGGCATTTTTGCTTGCGCTTATTTGCCGCTGTGCATATACGGCAAAAAATGCTGAAAAAACCGATTGCGGAAATATGATATTTGAGGCCCTTAAACCGTTGGCTGTTACATTTGCCGATGCGATTTGCAGGGGCGGCGGTTTTCACACTCCCAATCATCGCTGGATAATTGCCGGGGCGCTTTGCGCCGCAACCGATGTATTTGATGAAATAAACGCTCGGGATGAAGCGGACAAATTTTTTTATGAGGGGCTTGACCTTAACCCCGACGGAATCTACTCAGAAAAGAGTATATATTACAGCGCAAAGATTAATTCAAAGCTTATGGACGCATATTTTCTTTCGGGAGAAAACTATTTTGCGGAGAGCATTGTGAAGAACTGCCGTTGTATTCTTACGCTTATGAGTGCGGACACATCGCTTCTTACATCGATTTCAATCCGTCAGGATAACGGAAAGCATGTATTCCCGACGGAATTTCTGTCAAGCTTTTATTTTGCCGGAAAGTATTCGGGCGATTTGAGTTTTTTCAGTGCGATTGATGAAATATGCTCAAAAAATCCTCCGGATGAACCGGGACTTATCTATATTTTTCGAAGGAATCCCGGCTGGCTCGGCGATGATATAAAAACCGAACGCTTTAAAAGACCCGAAACAGTATTTTTGAAGAATACCGGGATATGGGCATATCACAAAAACGAAATTGACGCATTTATGATGTGCGGAACAAACAATCAGATGTGCATAAGATTCGGTGATGTTTTTATTAAGAACATTAAAATATTTGCTCCTTATTATCACGAAGCCGTTTATACGGGCAGGGAGATGTGCGAAACCGAAAGGGGCGCAAAAATGCATATCCGTCCGACATACGGAATTCAGCAGCGTGTTCACATGCCGGGGTTCTGGAACACGCTTCCGAGGAAGGTTGAATTTTCGGAGCTCCCGTATAACAACATCGCCGAGCGCCGCAGAAGCCCGAGAGCGGATGTGGAATATATCCTTGAGGTGCTGAAAACCGACGGCGGGATTGATATTAGAATATCGTCAAAGGGCGGAATTGACGGTGCGCATTTCGCACTGGAATTTGAATTTGAACTGCCCGGCTCTGTGATAACTGAAAACACCTTTGAGGATGTGGATTCTCCTCGCAATATCTTGCTTACCGGCGGATTTTTAACTTTCAGAAAAGGCACTTACGCCGTGAATATCGGTCCGGGATTTTTTGCTCACAAAATGATAAGCGGTAAAAATAACAGCTGCAAGGTCAGCATGACGGCGGATTTGCCGATTGAAAAAACGGTACACATACGGTTTACAAAACTTGATGGCAGCGAGCCGGAGTATTATTACGCACAGGAGGAGCGGCTTGAATAAAAAGGATATTGAAAAACTCATTTTAAAGACGGCATACAACATGACCGAGCTTTCAAATAAAACGCTTGACGAAACCTGCCCGATAGGAATAATTGATTTCGGAAACTGGGAATGGGCACAGGGCGTGGGGCTTTACGGTCTTTATAAATATTACGAAACAAGCGGCGACGGGAAAATGCTGCGCCTGATATGCGATTGGTTCGACAAAAATATTGAAAAGGGGATTCCCGAAAAAAATGTCAATACGGCTGCACCGATGCTGACGCTTGCATTTGTTTACGAAAAAACCGGGAACGAAAAATATCTGTCAATGATAAAAGAATGGTCCGAATGGATAATGAACGAAATGCCGAGGACCGGTCACGGCGGGCTGCAGCATATAGTTTCAGGCGTGAGAAACGACGGGCAGCTTTGGGACGACACGCTTTTCATGACGGTTCTGTTTCTTGCAAAAGCCGGGATTATTCTTGATAAGCGTGAATATATTGATGAGGCAGAGTATCAGTTTTTGATTCATATAAAATACCTTGCGGACAAAAAAAGCGGGCTTTGGTATCACGGATGGTCGTTTGACGGAAATCACAACTTCGCCAAAGTCTTTTGGGCGAGAGGAAACTGCTGGATAACTGCCGGAATACCAGAATTCCTGGAGATAACGGGAACGGGCGGCGCTGTTTGGCGATACCTGACGGATACGCTTTCGGCGCAGGCGGAGGCTCTTTTGAAATTCCAGGACAAAGGCGGAATGTGGCACACTCTTATTGACGACAAGGCTTCGTATCTTGAAGCGTCCGCAACTGCCGGATTTGCATTCGGTATTTTAAAGGCAGTAAGGCTCGGTTTGCTGAATAAAAAGTTTGCGGAAGCCGGTATTTTGGCGGCAAAAGCAGTTGCAGCCTGCATTGCGGAGGACGGCAGCGTTAGGGAGGTATCTTACGGAACGGGGATGAGTTTTTCCTCCGATGATTACCGAAAAATTCCTATTGTGCCAATGGCGTACGGGAACGCTCTTGCAATTCTGGCGTTGAATGAAACGGTTAATTTTTTATAAGAATAAAGAAGTGTCCGAATGATCTTATCGGTCAGTCGGGCACTTCTTTTAATCAGATTTTCACCGTCCCAATCCACGCTTGCACCGAGGTTCTCGGCAACAAATCTTGCCGGGAGCATTTGCGGTCGTTTGCGGAATCATCGAAACAAGCATTAACACCGACAACAGAATGCTTAATAGCCTGTTTGATTTTCTAATAGTGTGATTTTTTAATTTTTTTGCAGGCAGGCAAGCGAGCGTTGAAACATTAAGGCTTTGATACATAAATGCTCGGATTGTCCGCAAAATATTTCGGGGAAACCCCGAAACTTTTTTTGACCGCGGCAGAAAACGCCGATGCGGTTTCAAAGCCTGCGGCGGCGCCTGCATCCTTTATGCTCATTCCGTTTCTGATGTGGTTCAGGGCAATGTTCAGCCTGTAGTTTTTTATATACTGGTACGGCGACACGCCCATCGATTTTTTGAAAAGCTTTATGAAATAGTTGGTTTCGAGATACAAATCCTTTGCAAGCCTGTCGATTGTGATGTTTTCGGCGTAGCGGTTATGTATAAACTCCACTGCGCTGATGATTCTTTTGTCCCTCGGGATTTCCTTGCCGATCATTTCGCTTATAAGGCTTATCATGAGATTAACTATGTGTTCCGCCAGAACTATGTCGCCGGCCTTGTATTTATACCTTTCGTTTTTGAGAGAAAGCGATGAAAATTCAATAAGCTTCATCATTTTTTCGTCCGGAACAAATTCAAGAATTTCGTTTGTCATCAGCGGCGGAGAGGATATGAAGTTAAAAAACAAATGGTCGAAATCCTCCGCCTCGTCATGAAAATATTCCACATAAACGGTTGACGGAATGAGATACATGTACCCCTTTTTGAAAAAATACTTTTTACCCTTGTAGATGTAATGTGCGCTTCCGCCGAACACATAGTAAAGCTTTGAGCACACAAAATCGTTGGTCACAAACCAGTGCCCCTTAATAGATGTTCTGCCGAATGTGGTAAAAATAAAATTCAAAACACCACTCCTTTCAAAAAGACTATTTTGAGCAACTTTTGAAATATTTATTATATTTACAATCAGAACGCATTTAATTATAATGATATTGTAAGGTCGTTGATTTAATTATACTACAAAAAAGTGCTTTATGCAACAGAAAGGTGAAATATGAATAAAAATAATTGGTTTAAAGAACTCAAATTCGGTATGATGATACATTGGGGGCTGTATTCCGTTCTCGGCGGAGAATATAAAGGAAAAAGAATGGAAACCATCGGCGAGTGGGCGCAGTCTTATTTTAAAATTCCGAATAGCGAATATGAAAAACTTGCAAAAGCGTTTAACCCGATATATTTCAATGCGGACGAATGGGTTGAAACCGCAAAGGAAGCCGGCATGAAATACATAGTTATGACATCAAAGCACCACGAAGGCTTTGCAATGTACAAATCCGACGCGGACAGCTTCAATATCGTTGACAGTACACCCTTCAAGCGTGATGTTGTTGCCGAGCTTGCGGAGGCGTGCAGACGCTGTGGCATGAAATTCGGGCTTTACTATTCTCAGGAAATCGACTGGCGCTGCGAACACGGCGGCGGATACGGACGGGAATTTTTGAATCTGGGAAAGATGACCTGGGACAATGAGTGGGACTTCCCCGATAATTCCAAAAAGGATTACTCGATTGCGTTTGAGCAGAAAATCAAACCTCAGGTTAAAGAAATTCTGACAAAATACGGCGATTTGTGCCTTGTATGGTTCGATACTCCGCATGACATCACGCCGGAGCAGAGCGACGAGCTTTACAAAATGGTTAAAAAGTATCAGCCGAACGCTCTTGTAAATTCGAGAATAGGCAACGGACGGGGCGATTATACCTCGACAGGAGATAATGAGATTCCCGATGACTACAAAGATACCCTCTACGAATCGGCGTGCACCCTCAACGACACCTGGGGTTACAAACCGTTCGACCAGAACTGGAAAAGTGCCGAAAAACTCTTTGAAATCAAAAACCACCTCAACGAAAGAGGGATAAATTATCTCCTCAATGTCGGACCTGACCACCTCGGGAGAATACCTGCACCCTGCATCGATATATTAAAGGAATTGGGGAAAAAACAAGGGTAAACTGCCCATTATATAGATTATAAAATTATAATTTCAGGAGGACTTTACTATGAAAATTAAAAAGTTGGCATGTTTGGTTTTTGCAATCGTTTTAGCTGTTAGCTGCATTTCGGCATCCGTTTTTGCCGATAACACCGAATACACACAGGATTTCAGCAAGATAAATGTCGGAAAATACGGCAACGGAACCGTTTCGGACGACGACGGAAACCGCGTGTTTTCTCTTGTTCCGAGCAGCACGGCGGCATATCCTGCTTATGCGATAAACAGCGATGAGTTCGGCACGTCTTTCGGCGGCTCTTATAAAATTGAGTACCGCTGGAAGGATAATTACGAAAAAGAGACAAAGGATACTCACAATATTCTTATACTTTCGTTCGGC
>JAXGBA010000061.1:0-3844 GCA_034186235.1 Clostridia bacterium
TACGGGAAGCAGTAGTGATTGCAGTGCCCGTCTTTATACTGCTGCGTAAAAAGAAGGTTAAGCTTTTCTCTCGCACGGCTTGTATCAAATGGAACCATTGAAAGAATATCCTGTGCGGTATCACGAACACCCACGCCGCGGAAGGTTCCGGTTGCGTAATACGAAATATTTCTTGAGAACTGGAAGTTCCTCTCCGCCTGATAAGGATTCCAGATATTTATCATTGTTTCTGCATCTTTATCGGGAATTTCGCAGGTAAAACGGCTGAGATAATCTTCCCAGTGAGCATGAAGCCTGGAAAAAGACTTATCAACAAAATCCGCTTCACGGCATTTTGCAATGGTATTTTTAATGTCATCTTCCGTCATTTCCGTTCCGAGGAAAATATTAACCGTCTTTTCTTCGCCGGCTTTAAGGTCGATATCAAGCTGAAGCGCAAAGCAAGGGTCTCCGCCGGCAAGAGTTGAATTTGTGCAGTATCCCTTTTCGACATTCTGAGGATTCTCTTCACTCCTGTAGCTGCCTACAAACTCGTCACGGTCACAGTCAAACGCCTTAACGGGAACATTTGCCGCAAAATACGCAAGCGGAGTTTCATCGGGCTTTGGCTGCATTTCAACGCCGTACTTAAATACCAAAACATCGTCCATATTATAAACGCTCATCTGATGCTTATTGTAGCACTGCCACTGAAGCTCACGCATAAATTCCATCATTCCGAGCTCAACATACGGAAATACCGTAATCTTTTTATCGGTATCGCTCTTTAACTTCATGTTCCAGATAAGGCAGTTTGCGTACTCGCCGACAAAGTATGTAGTTACCGCCGAAACACCGTTATGCTTTGCTTCAAAGCGGCTGTAGCCCATACCGTGGGTTGCCTTCCATTCGGACGGTTTTTCCTTACACGGCTCATTCGTGGGGCACCAATACTTTTCGCCGTCCTTAATATAGGTATAAAAACCGCTGCGGTCTGTCGGAAGGTGGAAAAATCTATAGTGATTTAACCTCCAAATTTGCGGAGATTTGTAAAATGCAACGCCGCCCCCCGCCTGGCTCATCATTGTGTGGAATATTCCGTTTGAAAAATAGTTCATCCATGGTGTGGGTGTATTATACTTGTCAAACGAAATCTCCTTTTTGGCATTATTGAATTTGTACATCTCTTTTCTCCTTACTTCATTGAATATTTTTTCAGCAAATTTTGCTTTTTATCCCAAAGCTTCTGGGAAAGGTCAACATAGTAATTATGCGGATTTTCAAATCTCAGAACCTCATCCCAAAGGTGACCCACCTGCTCCTCGCAGTATTTTTTGATTTCATGAACATCGGGAGATTCATATATGCATTCTCCCTTATCGAAGATCTTCACAAGAAGCTCCTTGGCGTAAAAATCATATACATCTTTACGCTTCCATGTGTATTCGGGGTCGAAAATCTCATAGTTTGCGGAATCGTCTATAACCTCGTCATGGCAGGTAATGACATCCGCAAGCGCTTTGCAGTTTTCTCTCGAAAACAGTCTGTATACCTTTTTGAAATCGGGGTTTGTAATTTTGGCAACATTCTCGCTGACCTTGATTTTCGGTATAATCTCCCCGTTTTTCTCAACAGCAACAAGCTTATAAACTCCGCCGAAAACCGGCTCGCTCTTGGAAGTTATAAGCCTTTCTCCGACGCCGAACGAATCCACACATGCGCCCTGCTTTATAATATCCCTTATAATATCCTCGTCAAGGGAATTGGACACAACGATTTTACAGTCAGGGAAGCCCTCCTCGTCAAGTTTCGCCCTGATTTTCTTGGTGAGATATGTGATATCGCCGCTGTCAATCCTTACGCCTGCCGGTCTATAGCCTTTAGGCACAAGAACATCCTTAAACACCTTTATCGCATTCGGGAGACCCGATTTCAGAACATTGTAAGTATCTATAAGAAGCGTTGTGCTGTCAGGATAGCACTCGGCATAAGCTTTGAAAGCGTCATACTCCGAATCGAACATCTGAATCCAGCTGTGAGCCATGGTTCCGAGAGCCGGAATACCGTAGTCCCTTTCGCAAAGCGCACATGCAGTTCCAACGCATCCGCCGATATATGCCGCCCTTGCGCCCAAAATTGCACCGTTTGCACCCTGTGCCCTTCTCGAACCGAATTCCATAACAGCCCTGCCCTCCGACGCACGGCAGATTCTGTTCGCCTTTGTCGCAATAAGGCTCTGATGATTTATCGTGAGAAGAACCATCGTTTCAACAAGCTGCGCCTGGATTACCGGCCCTTTAACCGTAACAATCGGTTCGCCCGGGAAAACGGGTGTACCCTCAGGAACAGCCCACACATCGCACTCAAACTTAAAATCCTTAAGGTAATTAAGAAAACCTTCCGAAAAAATACCCTTGCTTCTCAAAAACGCAATGTCTTCATCATCAAATCTAAGCTTTTTGAAGTACTCTATAAGCTGCTCAAGCCCAGCCATAACGGCAAAACCTCCGCCGTCAGGAACCTTTCTGAAAAACATATCAAAAACCGCAGTTTCGTTTCCGCAGCCGTTTTCAAAATATCCGTTTGCCATTGTGAACTCATAAAAGTCGGCAAGCATTGTGTAATTTATCACAAAATTCACTCCAATTCTGATTTTTTACCCCTAAGCATAAGGTCATAAACCGCATCCCTTGCCGGCTTGTCTTCAAACAGAACCTTATACGCCTCACTGCATATCGGCATATCAACACCGTATTTTTTTGAAAGTTCCATGGCTGCATCGGCGGTTCTCACGCCCTCAACAACCATATGAACCTTATCTATAGCGTCCGAAACCTTCATGCCCTCGCCGATTAATATCCCGGCTCGCCTGTTACGGCTGTGCATACTCGTGCAGGTAACAATCAGATCGCCGATTCCGGAAAGCCCCGAAAAAGTTTCGTGTTTAGCGCCCATAACCGTGCCGAGCCTTGCAATTTCCGCAATGCCGCGCGTCATAAGCGCTGCCTTGGTATTATCACCGAATCCCAGCCCGTCGCATATACCGGCGCAGAGAGCTATAACATTTTTGAGCGAACCGCCCAGTTCAACGCCGATAATATCGTCGCTTGTGTAAATCCTGAATACACGTGACATGAGGTGCTCCTGAAGATACTTCGCAAGGTCATGGTCGGCACAGGCTATTATGTTGGTTGTGGGAAGCTTCCTCCCTACCTCCTCTGCATGAGAAGGCCCCGACATAACCGCTACGGTTGCGTTTTCTATTTCCGACTTTATAACCTCAGAAAGCCTTAGAAGCGTATGCTGCTCAAGTCCTTTTGAGATATTCAGAATCGGGCAGCCGTTATAGTATTCCCTGATGTTCCTCGCCGTCTGCCTTACCGCATGCGACGGAACCGCCGAAACAACAAGGTCGGCGGATTTAAGGCTGTCAAAATCCGAAGTAAACTTAACCGTTCCTGGAATTTTAACCCCGGGCAGAAATTCCCTGTTCTCGCCGTTACGCAAAAGTGCGTCCCGTTCCTCGGTCTTAAACGACCAGAGCGTGATATCATGCCCGATATCGGAAAAAAGGCAGGCAACTGCCGTACCCCAGCTTCCCGAACCCAAAACCGTAATTTTCAAAAAAATCACTCCTTTTTTTCGCCGAGCTTGCGCTCATTCCCTTTTATAAGCCGTACTATATTCGATTTATGCCTGATAATGACCATTGCTCCCATAACGGTGCACATGATTATAACCGAAGCGCCGCCAAGGGTAGCAATCGACTTACCGTAAAGCACAAAAACCATAAGTATAATAACGCCCGAAGCCACAATCGACGAAAGCGAAACATACCTTGTGCAGACGCATATAACGATAAAGA
>JAXGBA010000062.1:0-10847 GCA_034186235.1 Clostridia bacterium
CCGCAATACCGATAAACAGTGAGGAATATACCTCTTTGGTGGTCCGCGGAAGCACAATTGGGGTAACGGGGGGGATAATTGCCCCGGATTTGGCCAGAAAGACCAAACAGCAAGACATACCGTTTTTTGCGACATTCTGGGCAATTATACCGCCCGTTATCGCAATTGTGCTTGCGCTGATCACCAAAGAGGTATATTCCTCACTGTTTATCGGTATTGCGGTAGGCGCACTGTTTTCAACAGGCTTCAAACCCGTTGCCGCAATGGACAATCTTCTTAACGAAGGTCTGATTGCCGCAGTTTCGGGCACCGCCGGAATTTTTATATTCCTCGTAGTGCTCGGTGTTATTGTTGCGCTTGTCAATAAAGCCGGCGGAAGTGCCGCATTCGGAGCATGGGCGCAGAAAAATATCAAATCACGCTCCGGCGCTATGATAGCAACATTTGTGCTCGGCGTTCTGATATTTATTGACGATTATTTCAACTGCCTTACAGTCGGCTCAGTTATGAAACCGCTTACCGACAGAAATAAAATTTCCCGCGCTAAGCTTGCATATCTTATTGATGCAACGGCGGCACCGGTATGTATGATTGCCCCGATTTCCTCCTGGGCGGCGGCTGTTTCAAGCTATGCCCCCGAGGGCCAGGGCCTTGCAATGTTCATAAGGGCAATTCCGTATAACTTTTATTCACTGCTCACATTCGTGTTCATTATTGCAATCACCGCTATGAAGCTTGATTACGGCCCTATGAAACTGCACGAATTTAATGCCCTAACAAAAGGCGACCTTTATACCTGCGGCGACCGCGTTGATGAAGCAGAGGAAAACGAACACGTTTCATCTAAGGGAATAGTGCTTGACCTCGTTTTCCCGATTGTTGTTTTAATTATAGTTTGCGTTCTGGCACTCATCTATGTCGGCGGATTTTTCAGCGGCGAAAGCTTTGTAGATGCCTTTGCAAATACCGATGCAACTGTGGGTCTTCCATGGGGCGGTATTATTTCGCTTGTTATAACGATTATTTACTTTCTCATCAGGCGCAGCATTACATTCAAAGAAGCAATGGACAGCATCCCCAAGGGCTTTATAGCGATGGTTCCCGCAATTCTGATACTTACCTTCGCAACCACTCTTAAGAATATGACGGGCCTTCTCGGAGCAAAAGTGTTCGTTGCTAATATCGTGAGCGGCGCAGCTGCAGGATTCACAAATTTCCTTCCGGCAATCATATTCTTGGTTGCTGTTGGTCTTGCGTTTGCAACCGGCACATCCTGGGGTACATTCGGTATCCTTATTCCGATTGTTACGGCAATTTTCCCGGCAACAGACCCCATGCAGGTTATCGGAATGTCCGCATGCCTTGCAGGTGCTGTTTGCGGCGACCACTGCTCGCCTATCTCGGATACGACCATTATGTCCTCCGCCGGTGCGCAGTGTAATCACCTGAATCATGTTTCCACACAGCTTCCGTATGCAATGACTGTTGCAGCAGTTTCGTTTGTTTCGTATATAATTTCGGGCTTCGTTAAGTCATGGTACATCTGCCTTCCTATAGGCATTGTGCTTATGCTCGCAGTTCTGTTCGGAATTAAAGCGGCAACAAAAAATAATCAGGTTAAGGAAAAATAGTTTGTCTCTATTAAGTAAGCCGCTGCCATTTGGCAGCGGCTTAAACTGTCTAAAAAGTCGGTCAACCACAAGCAAAAAATCATTAATTCGTTTTTTAGTAAATATTTATATGTATTGTTTGTCTAATAATTCCTGTTTCAAATAATATAATCGCATCAGAAAAGCCTTGAAATCATCGAGATTTCAAGGCTTTTTGCTTGCTTTCACAGAACATGTGCTCTACCGTATACACAGGCAAGAGATGGGCAAACCCTTAATTATCGGCTTCTTTTCCCCAATACTGCGCAAACTCACTTGCCAATACACACAAAGTATCAGCTGTATTCGCTTGTTTGTCTTGAGAAAAATCTTTTGATAAAACTGCACACACCTTAGGGTGAGCAAAATTTATAGTTATTTTTGGTCCAAGAATGAAGTTAGACTACCGCCTTACGAGGACGACAAGCCGAAAATGAGAAAAATCTGCAGTATTAGGGTATTAACCATTTGGACCTTACCTGCCTACACTCCATGAGTCATTCGCCTTGCAATATGACTACATCTTTAAGTAATCAAACCAATGTTTTTTCCTTTTATTTTTGCATATAAAAAGTCCCGGTGCATAAGCACCGGGACCGGGATAATCAATCAATGATTAATTAGCCAGCGTAAGGAATGTCAATGTTTTTGTAAGGATCGAAACTCTTGTAAACAACGATGTCCTTAGTGGAACCGCCGCTCTTTCTTACGAGAACATATCTGCCTTCCTTAAGGTCGCTTGCAGAACCCTTAACTACCTTTTCATCATCTTCTTCGAATGTGTAGTCTACAACAGTAATGTTTGCAGAACCATACTTAGCAGAGATTGATGTATTTTCCCAAGTATCTGTCTCAAGAACTCTTGTTTCAACGGTGATTGACTGAGCGCCTGCATCCTTCTTGGTGATCTTACCATAAGCGATGAAGCAATCGCAACCTTCGTTGTAGCCGCCCTTCTTAGCGCTGAAGTTCCAGAGTGTGAAGAATTCGGTCTTGAAGTAAGGTTCAGCCAAAGCTTCTTCATCAGCTGCTTCGCCGGCTGTCTTGGAAGCGATAGGATAAATCTTGAGTACGTTGTCAATGGAACCGTCGCCGGCTTCGCTGAACATGATTGCAGCACCGGTGTAGAGACCATAACCTACATCAAGAGAATACTGAGAATAACCGTCCTTTACGGAAACCTTGTTACCATCGGGCTTCTTACCAAGGCAGTCGAGAGTATTCGTGTCTTCTGTAATCTTGGAGATAACCTTACCGTTCTGGATCATATAGAACTTGTAAACATCATCGCCATCAGCATTCTTAGCTCTTGTGATTGTCTGAATAACAGCAATCGGATCCTTTTCATCAACAGTGTTGGATGAGGACTTAATGAGAACTGCCTTTGCAACATTGTCCTTGTCAAGGTCATAAACGCTTACATTGTCATATGTCTTGCTGTTTGTAAGACCGGACTTACCGTAAACTTTGATCTTGGAAGAATCGGACACCTTATTTACAGTTACAGGGATATCAAAGATAACCGTGGAACCGTCAACTGTGTAAGCGCCGAGAGTTGCTTCACTGTTGTTGTAATATGCTTTCTTGTTAAGAGACCACTTAGCAAATCTTGTTGCATAAGTATCAGCACCTGCAGGATCGCCAGCGAGATAGATTGTGTCAATCTGAGCTGTTGTACCCTTCTTAAGGTCATAAGATACAATGTAAGGAGCATATGCACCGCTTGCATCTGTTGTGGAAAGAGCTTTAAGTGCAGCAGTCATATCTGCAGCATCGGTGAAATCATACTCTGTTGTTGTCTTGGAGTACTTCTTGGTTGTTGCGTTTACAGCGTATGTTGCATAATCGAAGGAGCTCTGAGCTGTAAGTTCAAGGTCTTCGCCCTTAGATGTGATTACATTAAGAACGATCTTCTTAGCGCCATCCTGATATGCTTCGTAAACTACTGCATAGTCCTTAGAAGCTGCTTCAGTATCAAGGTAAGCGATGTCGCCTGCAGCATTGAGGTAGAACGTACCTGTATCGTCAAGTTCGAAGTCATCAAGAGAGATAACGCCGCCGGCGATGTCATACTTTTCACCGTCAATGTAAACAGCCTTAGAAGTCTTTTCTGTTACAGTACCCTCGATGGAGTTGCTGCAAACAACGATCTTAAGAACTTCTGCCTTATCAACATCCTTTGCTGCGAATTCGTCAGCATAGATGGAAAGAACGTCGTTTTCCTTAATGTCTTCAAGCTTAACTTCATTGCCCTTTGTATCAACGATAGTGTAGGTCTTGTTTTCGTCATCAAGGTCAAGGCTATCAGCTTCCTTATTGTTGAAGGAAATTACCTTTTCTTCTGTATCAACATCAGATACTACGAAATCATTGTAAGCTTCAACGATAACCTTTTCATATACGCCGTCAGCACCGTTGTAGTTCTTGCCTTCGGATACATCATATGTCTTAGCGTCTATGAGTTTGATTGTACCGTTTTCAAGCTTAGAAAGTTCCTGTTTGAAATCTGCAGGGCTTTCAACAACACCGTTCTTAACGATTGTGCAGTTGTCGCTGTAGAGTGCAGAGTTAAGGAGCTTAACGCTCTGAGCCTTAGTATCATTTTCTGTCTTGTAGTACAGCTTGATGTACTGAGAATTGTTTGTACCTTCAGTGTTTGTATCACCGGGTTCAAGTACAGGATTGCTGGAATAGAAGTCAGCAACATCAATTGTTACAGCATCCTGTGTAGAATGATCAGCTACGATGCAAAGCATTGTAGGAGTCTTATTTGTGCCGTTATCCTTTGTATAAACGATTACAGCATCGCCGAAGAATGCATCGGGATCGGTTTCACCGATTTCAACCTTAAGGCTGTTAGCCTTGATGCCTTCCTGGTTGTAGTAGTCATATGTACCGGAAATCTTAGCAAAACCGTCAGCGGACTTGGAAGCACCCTGAGTAGGAGTAGCTGTGATTTCAGCGTCATAGTACTTAACAACATTGAGGTAATCATAAAGGAGTGTCTTATAAGTTTCTTCAACCTGTACAGCAGATCCGCTGTAGGAAGTTTCTTCCATAAGGTCGATTTCAAGTGCGTTGTAAAGAAGAACTGCTACAACGCCTCTGTTACAACCGTCTGTTGCTTCAACGCCTGTGATGCCGTCGGTAAGACCGCAAGCTGCACCAGCGATGAGGTAACCAGAAGGCCATCCGCCGTTACGAATAGCAACTACATCACGGCCAAGTGCGCAAACGAGCATCTTAACAGCTTCCTGATAGTTAACTGTTGAGTTAGGATCGAATGTGCCGTCGCCACGACCAACGATGATCTTCTTCTGAGTTGCGATGTTGATGGAACCAACAGCCCAGTCAGCGCTGCCATTGCCAACATCTGTGAAGCTTGAGCTGTTTGCAGATGCAGAAGATGCTGCATTGGAAAGACCGATTTCTCTAACGATGAAAGCAGCCATTTCAGCTCTTGTTACAACTTTGTCTCCACCGAAGGAACCGTCTTCATAGCCGGCTACAATACCGAGAGCGGAGAGAACTTCAACTGCTTCAGCGTAGTCTTTACCTTCAATATCATTGAAAGTAGGAGTAGCTGCGGAAGCTGTTGTGATTGTGAGTGCGGTAAAAGTGCTGAGTATCATACAAAGCGCCAATACCAGAGCCAATACCTTTTTGAGATTTTTCATGTCTCAAATCCTCCTTGTGTTAAAAGTAGATTTTTGAAAGAGTAGCCTAAGTCTAACGATACCTCTTTCGTTATACCGTTAAACTTGCCTTCGCAGCAAACTTGCCATTCGCTGCTTTTTTGCCTTCTTGCACCATCGTCTGTTTTGATTATACCATTGAATTTTTTAAATGTCAATGGTATTTTTAACTTGTAACATAACTGTAAACTAACGCATACACTTCCGCCACAAGTTAAAACCGACAGAAAATTCTGCAAAACCGATGCATTTTTCATCGGTTCATTACTATTATAGCACACTTTTGACGCAAAATGCAAGACTTATTTTAATTTTAAATAAATATGTAAAAATTCTATAAAATTATTTTAATCAAAAAAGTCTTTACTATTTTGCCGTTTTGTGTTATAATAGTATAGATTTAATATTGAAGGAGGTTTTTATATGGCTGCAAAATCAGCTAAAAAGGGTTCGGACATCCTTATATATAAGGGAAAACCGATGTTCCGCACAGGCAACAAGGTTTACTACGGCAATCCCGAAGATAAATTTATTATAATAATGACAGAAAACGATTACGAAGATATAGGCGGGCTTAAAGTTGCCAATTCCGTGAATGTTGCCCTTTCCACAAATGATACCAAGGGCAAGGGCAAGGAAAAAATTATTAAGCAGAGTGACCGCGAAGGTATTTACGATGCTCTCGACTTCGGAGAATACTGGCTTCAGGATGCACTCGGCGAAATATAACAGGGAGGGCACTTATGCGTACAAAGATAAAACTGCTTCTACCGCTTTGCATACTGATTATGCTTGTTTCTTCGATGACGGTAAGCGCAGGATTTTACGGTGTAATAGACGGCGATGTTGTAAATGTCAGGCGGTATGCCTCGACGGACGATGAGGTTGTCGGAAAGCTCGGCTACGGCACACCGGTTAATGTTATCGGGTATATATCCTCCGGGTGGTACAAGATCTCGTGCGGAGGAATCGAAGGCTGGATTCATGAAAATTACATAATCACAAAACCGCAGATGTATGAAGATTTGCCGCAGGACAGTACCGAAGGCGAAAAAATCGCAACTTTCGCAATGGGATACCTCGGTTATCCGTATGTATACGGCGCATCTTCGCCGGAAACCGGCTTTGACTGCTCGGGATTTGTAAAATATGTTATGAATTCCTGCGGATATGAAGTTAACCGAATCGCTGCCGACCAGGCTGCAAACGGCCGTGCTGTTTCGGACTATGAGCTTCTGCCGGGCGACCTGCTGTTTTTTGCTTCGTCTGAATACGGCATTGACCATGTGGGTATATATATAGGAAACGGAAAAATGATTCACGCATCCCAGGAGACCACGGGCGTTATAATAAGCGAACTCAGCGGTGATTATTACACCAACACCTATGTAGGCGCAAGAAGAATTGCAGAATAATTAAAACAGAGCGGTTTTAAAGCCGCTCTGTATGTTTTTTCGGGGGATTACTTATGAAAAGACCCGTTGTATGGCTGATTTCGGCATTTATTTGCGGTATAATTTTATATTTTTACTTTTCCGCAGGGCTGCTGATTGCAATGCTCGGCGGCTGTCTTTATACCCTGTTTGCCTACAGAAAGCCGGTATATCTTCTGCTTATTCCGGCACTGCTTTCAGGGCTGATCCCCTGCACCGTATTCAACCGCACAAAACTTGACAAACCGGAACGCTTTGACGGCCAGACGGTAAAAATAAGCTTCACCGTAACGGAAACTTTCCCGAACGGAAAATATAAAATCCGAACCGATAAGATTAACGGCAAGAAATTCAAAACCGATGGCTATCTTTATTCTAAAGATACAAATTATGCCCTTTTTGACACGGCAGATGCCTCCGCAAGCTTTAAGGCGGTTAAAAATTTTTCAAAAAGGAATTCGTTTGATTACAAAACATACCTTATAAACCGAGGCGTGTTTTTCACGGCATACCAGTATGGCGAAGGCAGCAAAACAGGCAGTTCCGTGCCGAAAATCATCGGAAAAATCGCGCTTTTCAGGCAGCATGTTCTTGACCGCACAAAAGAAATCAGTTCCTCTAAAAACTATGGAGTATTTGCGGCAATTCTGACGGGCGATAAAACATCTCTTTCATCGCAGACAAAAGAATCGTTCAGAAAACTCGGAATTTCTCATCTTCTTGCAGTATCGGGTCTGCATATCTCAATAATTCTCGGCATACTTTCGTCAATTCTCGGAATATTCAGAATAAAGCGGCTGCCGAGAGCAATTATATGCACCCTGTTTCTGCTTGCTGCAATACCGTTCATGAACAGCTCACCGTCCGTTATGCGTGCGGCGGTCATGGGGATAATTCTTTTATGGTCCGATATCGTAAGAGCCGACAATGACTCGGTAACATCAATGAGCATTGCCGCTTTTGTGATACTTATTTTCAGACCCTACTCGGTTTTTGACGCTGGCTGCATACTGTCGTTCACGGCAACCGCCGGAATTATTCTTCTTTCGCCGATAATCGAAGATTTTTTTGTAAAACACTTCAATAATCCTCACCCTTGTATATCTGTTATGCTTGCCGCACAAACTGCGATTATCCCGGCAAACATTTATTACTACGGTGAATTTTCTTACATATCATTTCTGACAAACCTTATATTTATGCCGGTGTTCCCGGTATTGGTTATTCTATTGATTTCGGTATGCATATTGCCTGTTGCCGCTCCGGTTCTCAATACTGCTGCGGACATTTACCTCGGCGCGGCGGAACAGATATCACGGCTTCCGAATATCATATCCGAAACGGGCGCCGCCGACCCGCTACTTATTCTTTCGGCAGTGCCGGTTTTTCTGTTTTTCGTGTTCGGAAAACGCATGAAAATCCTTTTCGGGCTGATTGCCCTTATCCTTCTTTCCGTAAGCGGAATCAATCTTTTCAACAACATACATTACAGTCATATATACCTCGTTGCCGCAGACAAAACAAAGGCTGTGGTTGTTAAAACTCCCGAGAAGTCGGTCATGATTGCAGAATGCGGCGTCGATAAAGGGAGCGATTACGACATTGAAAACATCCGTGCATACCTTGACGGAAAGGGCATAAAGAAAATTAATGAGGTCTATTTTCTCGGAAATTCCGAAAACGCAATGTATTTTAAAAAGGACCTCCGCACCGAATATGACCCAGATTTTCCGAAAAAATGCAAAACAGACCTCGGCAGCGGAATTAAACTCTCGGAAAATAAAACCGGAATAATAGTTTCCGGAGATAAAACCATTGCGGCATTTGCAAATATGTTTTCGGAGGACAAGCCTTGCCAGGCGGCATATGAATTTGCCACCTCCACTTTGTCCACGGTATTTGATACCGAAAACCAGCTGTCCACCAAAAACAAAAATGTTGATATAATTTTTGACAAAAACGGTGTCCGAAAAATGGAAATCGATTATTGATATATTGATAGGTAGAAACTCACTTAAAATTCGGAGGAAATGCATTATGGATATAAAGGAACTCAAAAAATCCGTATCGGACGGCGACATCAAAAATCTGTATCTTTTTTACGGAGAAGAGGAGTATCTTATTAAACTCTATATCTCGCAGATAAAGGCAAAAATCATAGATAATCCCTCACTTGAGGACCTGAACTTTTCGATGTTCGATGAATTTGACGAAAAAGGGTTTACAGACGCAATAAACACACTTCCGGCATCCGCCGAAAGGAAGCTGATTGTTTATAACCAAACCGGGATTTTTGAAAAGCCGGGTGCCGCAAAAGAGTTTTTAATCTCGGAACTCCCCGAAATCCCGGACTATGCAACCGTAGTCTTCAGAGAGAAAAACATAGATAAAAAGCAAAAGAAACTTCTTTCAGCGGTCGAAAAAAACGGAGCAGCAGTTGAATTTTCATATATGACGGACGCCCAGCTGAAATCCTGGGTCAATATAATGATGAATAGGCTCGGCAAAAAGATGACCGTTTCCAATATCGAATTTTTATTAAAATGCACCGGCAGCTCGATGGAAGTCATAGAAAACGAAGTCAAAAAACTGTGTTCGTTTTCGGAAAACGAAGTAATTTCACATGATGAAATAGACGCAATTGTGACAAAGTCTGTTGAAAATCGGATTTTTGAACTTTCGGACGCAATCTTGTCAAAAAATTCCGTCAAAGCGTATCAAATTCTCAAAGAACTTGAAACGCTGCGCGAAGAGCCGATTGCAATATGCGCACTCATCGGCAGAAGAATGACCGACATTTACAAAGTCAAATCTGCATCGCCCCAAAACCGTACACCGCAGAAACTCGGCATGAAACCGTACCCGATTAAACTGTATTCAAACATAAAAATAAACCGAAACAGTCTTTCAAATATAATCAAACTTGCGTGCGAATGTGACCTTGAACTGAAATCAAGCGCCATGAGGAAACCTCAAATAACGCTCGAAAAATTTATTGCAAAAGCAATTCTTGCATAAATATTTTGCTCAAAAACGGTCAATAATACTCTATGAAATAAAATTTCAAAGGAGTGTTGATTATGAAAGCAACAATTGACTGCTCGGTTTACGACTGCAAGTTTAACCTTGACGGCAGATGCGCTACCGGCGATGTTCATATCGGCGGCGAAAGCGCAAAGACTGTAGACGGCACCTGCTGCGAAACATTCATGGAATCCAATGGCATTACAGACGATGTTTCAACACCGGCTTACGACGGAACTTCCATAAGATGCGATGCGGAGCACTGCTTGTTTAACGACCACAATAAGTGCGACCTTTCGGCAATAGAGGTTCAGACATGCCATTGCAGCAACAACGAATGTACCTGTTCGGCAAATACTTGCTGCGATTCGTATCAGTGCAAATAACCGGCAATCCCCTGTGCAATGAAACCTCGCACAGGGGGTTTTACATTTTAAAAGAAAATCCCAAATTTTTTAATTTTATTGAAATCCGCTGCGGAATATGTTATAATAGCCATATCCGGCGCAAAGAAGGGCAAAAACGGCGGCTCGGCACCGGTTAGGCATACGGTTTCGAAGCCTGCAAATCTTAAACCCATAAGCGAATATACTGCGATTGATGATGGCTTCTCGGAAGTAGAAATGAAGGAAAAGCTTTCAAATCTCTATATTCGTATGCAGCAGTGCTGGCAAAATAAGAATATTGAGCGAATTGCCGTACTTTCGGTTGAGCTTGAAGGCTTTGCGCAGACCGAAACCGAAGATAAGATTTATGCGGAAATCAAGACGAGAATTATCGACTATACTCTCGATGATAAAACAGGAAATGTTGTTTCCGGCAGTAATACAACCGAAAATGACGAGTTTGTAATAAATACCATAAAAGGTGTTTCACAGAGAACCGGCAAATAAGAATAAGAAGGACTTGACCAAAAGTCAAGTCCTCAGACTGTCGAAAAAGTCGGTCAACCGCAAGCAAAAAATCATTAATTTATTTTTAATGGGAAAATTAAAGTGTATTTTTTGTTTTGCAGTTCTTGTTGAAAACAATGAATTTGCATTAGA
>JAXGBA010000063.1:0-8484 GCA_034186235.1 Clostridia bacterium
CGCAGAATTTTTCAAGTAATGAATTTTGTTGCAGTACAAGGAAAAAGCACAGCTGATACTACCCGTATTTGCGAGCATTTTGACGCAGTAATGTGCAAAATTCATCTTGAAAAACGCGTTCAGATATCAAAGCGAGCGGTTAGGCATGTGACAGCCGAACCCTTAATGCCTATGAAAACAATTTAACATAATAAAGGCAAACCGCATAGTATATAGGTGCGGAGGTGCTTTTATGAGTTTGATAAAAATAAACGGCGGCAGAAAAATTGACGGCAGCGTTAAAATTCAGGGCGCTAAGAATGCCGTTCTGCCGATAATGGCGGCGGCGGTTCTGAATCGTGGCGAAAGCGTAATTCATAATTGTCCGCATCTTTCGGATGTCAGTGCCGCAGGGGAGATACTTAAAGCAATCGGCTGCCGTGTGGAGCGCAGCGGCGATACGCTTGTTATCGATTCCTCCGGAGCGGATAATTATGTTATATCCGATGAGCTGATGCTTAAAATGCGGTCGTCGGTGATATTCTGCGGAAGCCTTGTGTCGCTTTTTGGGGCGGCGGAGATTTCACGCCCGGGAGGGTGCGAAATCGGCGCAAGACCGGTCGATTTGCACCTTAAGGCGTTTCGGGATATGGGTATAGATGTTTCGGAGAGCCACGGCAGAATAATCTGCAGCGGAAAACCGAAGGGCGCAAAGATACACCTTGATGTTCCGAGCGTGGGCGCAACGGAGAATATAATGCTTGCGGCGTGCCTTGCGTCGGGCGAAACGGTGATAAATAACGCCGCAAAGGAGCCGGAGATATGCGACCTTGCAGCGTTTCTCAATTCCATGGGCGCACGGATCTGCGGCGCAGGGGAAAGCGTCTTGAAAATCGATAGCGTGAAGGAGCTTTCTGATACGGAGTTTACCGTCATGCCGGACAGAATAGTCGCAGCGACATATATGGCAGCGGCGGCGGCAGCCGGGGGCAGGGCGGAACTTTCGGGGATAGTGTATCCCCATGTTGAAGCGATAGCTTCGCCGCTGGCGGACTGCGGCTGTGAGTTTGATGAAGACGGCACAAATCTTTTCGTCAGGTCACCCGGAAGGCTGAGAGCGGCATCGAGGATATCAACGGGGCCGTACCCTGGATTCCCGACGGATGCGCAGGCGGTTGTGATGGCGGCGCTTTCAACGGCGAGAGGCACAAGCGTTATGACCGAGAACATATTTGAGAGCCGGTGGGGGCATGTGCCCGAACTTTTGAGAATGGGCGCCGATATATCGGTCAGCGACCGTACGGCGGTGGTCCGCGGCAGAGAGAAGCTTCTGGGGGCGAGGGTGTCGTGTACCGACCTTCGGGGAGGAGCGGCACTGTGCGTAGCGGCACTGGCGGCGAGCGGCGAAAGCGAGATTGATAAGCTGTGCCATATCGACAGGGGATATGAGGATATCGTGCGTGACCTCGGCGAACTCGGAGCGGATATAAAACGGGAGGATGACTAAAGCTTGAAAAGACTGAAGAAGAATAAATACGGCGGTGTAAAAAGGCGGGGAGGCGCACGGCGTGCACCGCTGATTATTGCTGTTTTGGCGGTTGCGGCAGTGGCTCTCGTCGCCTTTACACCGTATTTTAAGATAAAATATATAAAAGTAGAAGGAAATCAGCACCTTGATGACGAATATATAACCAGAGTATCCGGAATATCCGTCGGGATGAATACATTTTCGATGAAGCTTTCGGATGTTATAAATAACCTCACGGCGGAAAGCTATGTGGATACCGCCAAGGTTAAAAGGGAGTTCCCGAACGGAGTGAGCATAGTCGTGAAGGAGAATTTGCCGTGTGCTATAATTCCTTATGCGGACGGGCGCTTTATTCTGATTGACCGCCGCTGCCGTGTTCTTGAGGAACTTGAGGTGGAAAACGGCGAGTATCCCGAAATAACCGGAATGACTGTCACGATTGATGGGAATAAAAAGCTCAGTCCTTCAAAAGAGGATAAGGACAAGCCGGCGTTTGTGTCGGAGATTCTGACGGAACTTTCGGGGAGTACGCTTTCGGGGAGGATTGCCGAGATAAACCTTAAAGATACCGATAATATCACCCTCACATTGAACGGCGGCAAAATGATAGCTAATATTAAGGATAAAAATGAGCTTTCGTATAAGCTGAGTTTTCTTGCCGGGATTGTTGAAAAGCTTGACGGCGAGGGTAAGGATACCGGTATTATCGACTTTTCGGGGGAAGACCCCGTCTACAGACCCGAGGATATTGAGGTTCAGCCGGAACTTTCGGGTGATTCTGAAAATAATCAGGAAAATAATAATGAAAATGCGGAGAATGCTGAATGAGAGTTTCAAAAGAGATTTTCTTTGTTGCTTTTTTGTGTTTGGTGCTTGGGTTTGCCGGGACGGTTCAGATACGGAGCGTCAGCGTGAACGGAAGGCACGAAAAACAGGAAACGGGCGAAACCTACATTAAGCATATGCAGGCGGAGCTTGATGCCCAGAAAAACATCAATGAACGCCTTAACCGTCAGCTTGCGGCGTATGCGAGCGATATTGAGGAATATAAGCTGAAGGCGAGCGATTCCGATGGGTACGCAAAGGTCGTTGCAAAACAGCTTGAGGACGCAAAAATGGCGGCAGGGCTTTGCGATGTCACGGGCCCCGGAATCGTGGTCACGGTGGCGGATAAACGCACCGATAAAACGGCGTCGTCGGAGGGGACAAACCTTTATGTTGTCCACCAGGAGGACCTTCTTAAAATCATAAATGAGCTGAGGGATGCGGACGCCGAGGCGATTTCCGTTAATGACGAAAGGCTGATTGCAACAAGTGAAATCCGCTGCGCAGGGTCAACCGTGAGCGTAAATAACCGTCGTTATTCGGTGCCGTATAAAATAAAGGCAATCGGGAATCCCGAAAACCTTCTCGGCGCACTTAAGATGAAAGACGGTGTGATAGATTCGCTCGATAAGTTCCTGGAGATTGATGTTTCTAAGGAGCAGAGCATAAATATTCCGGCGTACGGCGGCAATATCAGCTATAAGTACGCTAAGGCGAAAGCGGAGGGCGAATGATGTTTGTGTGTATAGCGGCGCTTGCTCTGGGCGTGTGCCTTGCGCTGTTTCTTCCTATAATAATACCTATGGGCTTAATGCCGTATTCGGGAATTATAATTTTGTGTACCCTTCTTTTTCTGACGGGTGCGGTCAGTGCGGGGCTGATGAAAAAACTTAATATTAAGATATTTATTTTCGGCTATGTTTTTGCCGCTATGGCGGCAACCGGGGGAGTTTACCTCGGCGGCAAGCTGGATTTGGATATATATCCGGTGTGTGTGCTGCTTATCAGCGCAGCGATTTTCAAAAACTGTGTTGATATTTTCAGATTCTGTGCCGGACGTAGGAACAATTGATAAAACCGTAAAACAACTTTTGCAAAGGGGAGTTTACTGATGGTAAAAGTGGACACTATTGATACTATTTCCGATGATTTTGCGAAAATCAAGGTTGTCGGAGTGGGCGGCGGCGGAAATAACGCCGTAAACCGTATGATTGAAAACGGAATTGAGTGCGTGGACTTTATTGTGGTCAATACGGATAATCAGGCGCTCAAAAAATCAATCGCGGCTCAGAAAATCCAGATAGGCGAGAAGCTTACAAAGGGTCTGGGCGCAGGCGCCAAGCCGGAAATCGGTAAGGACGCCGCCGAGGAAAGCCGTGACGATATCGCAGCAGCTCTTTCGGGTGCGGATATGATATTCATAACCGCAGGTATGGGCGGCGGAACAGGTACGGGCGCAGCACCGGTTGTTGCGTCAATCGCAAGGGATATGGGTATTCTCACCGTTGCGGTTGTAACCAAGCCGTTCAGCTTTGAAGGCAAGGTAAGGGCTAAAAATGCCGAAGCAGGCATTGAGGAACTTAAAAAATCGGTTGATACGATAATCGTAATCCCGAACGATAAGCTTCTTCAGATTACTCAGAAAAATACCGGCCTTAACGAAGCGTTCACGCTGGGCGATGAAGTTTTGAGGCACGGCGTGATGGGTATAATCGAGCTGATTATCACACCGGCAATGATTAACCTTGACTTTGCGGATGTTAAAACCACTATGATCGACGCAGGCAATGCGCATATGGGTACGGGCCGCGCAAAGGGAGAAAACAGAGCGGAGGAAGCAGCAAAAATCGCAATTTCCAGCCCTCTTATCGAAATCCCTATCGACGGCGCACAGAGGGTTATCATCAATATCGCCGGCGGTTCGGACTTTGCTCTGCAGGAAATCGACGCAGCCGCTTCTATCGTAAGGAGCGCCGTTGCGCCTGATGCAAATATCATAGTCGGCGCAATGACCAAAGAGGATATGAAGGACGAAATTGAGGTTACCGTTATCGCAACCGGGTTTGACGATAAGCCGGCGGCTTCTGTTTCTTCCGATGCAGGCTCCGATAATAAGCCCTTCACAACCACAATGGGCGAAATTCTCAGCAAAGCACCGAAGAACGAAGTCGATGACGGAATCGATATTCCCGACTTTCTTCGCTTTAAGTAATTTTAACATAAGACGGCAAGGGGTATGAAATATTACCCCTTTTAGTTCTGTAAAGATTTCGGAAGTCATAAAATAAGAATAAAGAAGGCGGTGCGGGTTTGAGTAAATTAAAAAAGCAAACATTTCTTCAGGGCGCAATCATACTTGTAATTGCCAACCTGATAACCAAAATTATCGGAGCGGTGTTCAAAATACCGCTTGCAAATGTTCTGAAAGAGGACGGAATGGGCATGTATACCTCCGCCTATCAGAGCTATGTTTTCGGGTTTATAATAGCAACCGCAGGCCTGCCGATAGCGGTTTCGAAGATGATTTCGGAGAATGTAGCGGTGGGCAATACGATAAATACAAAGCGTATATTCAAGGTAGAAATGCTGCTTATTTCGGCTCTTGGGCTGCTGGGAGCACTGGTGCTGTTCTTCTTTGCCGAGCCTATCGCCACATTTATGGAGGCGTCCGACGGCACGGCGACCTGTATAAGAATAATCGCACCGGCGCTTATTTTCGTTGCGGTCATGGCAGGGCTGAGAGGATATTTCCAGGGTATGCAGAATATGATACCCACGGCAGCGTCCGAGGTTGTCGAAGCCGCCGGGAAGCCCGTTGTCGGCTTGCTCCTTGCGTACATATTCGTGTCCGAGGGGGTAAGAATGGCGGCAGGCGGAGCGATATTCGGCGTAACTGCCGGCACTGTTGCCGGTGCACTGATGCTTGCGGTGATGTATGTGTTTGGCAGAAGAAGGCTCACCGTGTCTGACCTCCCAAGGGGCGATGTTATGCCATACGGCAGAATCCTCAAAACCCTTGTGTGGATAGCAATTCCGATAACGGTCGGGGCTTGCGTTTCGAGTATAACCACTTTCGCCGATACCCTCCTTATCAGGAAAATTCTTATGACAATCAAATTTGATTCCGAAACGGCAAAATCGGTTTTCGATACATTTTCGGTTTATGTAAAAAAGGGCGAGTTTGATTCTCTGCTCTCTTTGGGTGCGCTTTCAAAGGCGGGCGCAAACTGGCTTTACGGCTCTTACAGCGGATACGCAATGACGATTTATAACCTTCCGCTCGCAATGATAACCGCCATCGCAACCTGCGTTGTTCCGGCGCTTTCGGGGGCGTTTGCGGCGGATAATAAGCATGAAGCGAATACGATTATAGCTTCGTCAATCAGAATAACTCTGCTGTTTTCGCTGCCGTGCCTTGTAGGGCTTTCGGCACTCGCCGTCCCGATTCTAAACGCCCTTTACGGTACCGACGCCTCCGCCGGAATGCTTCAGGTTCTGGCGTTTGCGATAGTGTGGGTAACGCTCGTTTCGGTCACATCGTCAATCCTCCAGGCGGCGGGCAAGGTGTGGCTGCCGGTTGTGCATATGATAATCGGCTCGGCGGTTAAAATCGCCGCAAGCTATATATTTATAGGTATGCCTTCGCTCAATATCCTGGGTGCGTCCGTCAGCACGGTGCTTTGCTATTTCACCATTGCGGCGCTCAATATCTATGCCGTAATGCGCACAACAGGCTTTCGGTTCAGCATTAAGGACTTCGTTCTGAAACCCTGTGTTGCTTCGGTGATGATGGGTATTGTGACGGTCGCTGCGTATAAGGTGTGTGCGAATGTGTTTCCGGGCGGCAGAATCGGCTCGGTTATAATAACCCTCGTGTGCATGGCGGTTGCGGCAGCGGTGTATTTTGCGGCGGTGTTCCTTTTGAGGATAGTTAAAAAAGATGATATAAAAATGCTTCCCAAGGGCGAAAAGCTAGCGGAAATCATGGAAAAACGAGGATTGGTGAAAGACTGATGTATAGCTTTGACGATTTGCTTAAAATAGTAGAAAAGCTTCGTGGCGAGGGCGGCTGCCCCTGGGATAGGGAGCAGACCTACGACAGCATGAAGCGTTATGCGATAGAGGAGGCGTACGAGGTGGCGGAAGCCGCCGGCGGAGCCGATAAACGTGCGCTTGCCGATGAACTGGGCGACCTTCTTTTGCAGGTGGTAATGTATGCGCAGATAGGCAGGGAACTCGGCGATTTCTCGATAGATACCGTGCTTGACTGCGTTTGCTCCAAGATGATATCAAGGCACCCTCATGTTTTCGGGGACGCAAAGGCGGAAAATTCGGAAGAGGTTCTTAAAATCTGGGGCGAAATCAAGAAAAAGGAAAAGGGTCAGAAAACAAGAGCCGAGGCGATGGAGGGTATTTCAAAGTCACTGCCGTCGCTGCTTCGGGCGTGCAAGGTGCAGGAGGCGGCAGCGAAAGTCGGGTTTGACTGGCCCGATATGTCGGGCGCATTTTCAAAACTTAAAGAGGAAATTGGCGAGCTTGAGGCGGAAATCGGGAATAAAGAACGGTTTTCCGAGGAGTTCGGCGATTTGATGTTTGCTGCGGTGAATGTTGCAAGATTTGGCGGAATTCAGCCGGAAACAGCGCTTTCATCGGCAACCGAAAAGTTTATCAGGCGGTTTTCCGGGGTGGAAGCCCTTGCGCAAAATTCCGGCAGAAAAATGGAGGATATGACGCTTTCCGAGCTGGACGAACTGTGGGATGAGGTGAAGAAAAATGAGATTGGATAAATTTTTGAAGGTTTCGAGAATTATCAAAAGAAGAACCGTCGCCAACGAGGCTTGCGACGGCGGCAGAGTCACGCTAAACGGCAGAGTTGCAAAGGCTTCGGCGGAGGTTCGGGTCGGCGATGTGCTTGAAATTGCCTTCGGTTCAAACACCTTGAAGGCGGAGGTTCTTAAGGTGTCCGACGCCGTCCGCAAGGATGATGCGGCGGATATGTACAGGGTTATTGTATAAAACAGAAACCTCACTAAATTTTTTGCTAATATATTTATATGAATTTGCGACGCTATCATTTAAAATGGTAGTATAATTTTATAGGAGGAAGGAAAATGAAGAAATTTTCAAAACTAATTTCGTTTTTGCTGGCTGCGGCGGTTTTCTGCAGTCTGCTTTGCTCGTGCGGAGGGAAGGATGAACCCAAAAAGTCCTCTTTCAGCGACGATGAATCAAAGCATGTTAACCTCACCTGGTACATAAGGTCGAGAGAGCCTGAGGGCTTCAAGGATGTTATGGAAAAGGCTAACGAGTATCTCGGCGACAAGCTGAACGTTACGCTTGACCTTCGCTGCGTTGAGCCGGGCGACTATGCCTCCAAGCTTCAGCTTGCGGCGGCTTCCGGCGAAAGCTTTGACCTTGTGTGGACGGCAAGATGGGCAAACAACTATGAGCAGAATGTTTCCAAAAATGCGTTTCTGGCAATCGATGAAATCATCGATATGCCTGAGCTTTCCTACATCAAAAACCTGTATGCCGACGGTGTCTGGGACGCCTGCCGTGTGAACGGCAAGATTTACGGCGTGCCTGTTGAGCAGGTTATTTACAATCAGGACGGTATATGGTTCCAGAAGCAGTACATGGAAAAGTACGGCATCAATCCCTACGAAAAGCTCAAAACCACCAACGACCTTGAGGATATTTATCAGACCGTGCATGACGGCGAGCCGAACCTTATCATTTGCACAAGCGGCAACAGGGTTTGGGACAAGCGTAACATTGAAATTGCGGGCGGCTGGTATTTTGACGAGGACGGCAACATTACGGACATGACCGACTGGAAGGACCACGGTCTTGATTGGGCAAAGAGAATGAGAGAGTGGAACGTTAAGGGCTTTTTCCCGGTGGATATTGCTACGTTTTCGGAGGAGGACTCCTATCTTAAGCAGGGTAAAATTCTCAGCCGCTACGGAAGATACCTTCCCGGCTGCGAGGGCAAAGCGGAGCTTGAGTACGGATATAAAGTCAACCACGTACCCACAAACGGCAAGCTGATTACGAGAAACTCGGTTCAGTCCACACTGACAGCCGTAAGCTACACCTCCAAAAACCCCGTTCGTGCCGTAAAGCTTATTCAGCTTATGCATGAGGACGAG
>JAXGBA010000064.1:0-14315 GCA_034186235.1 Clostridia bacterium
AAAGAAGAGCCTATCTCCCGAGCAGCGAGAATAAGTGAACACTGAGCTTTTTGCCGAGTGCCCGGCAGCGAAAACAAAAAAGCAAGAAAATGAAGGGCACAAGGCAAAAACGAAGTGTAATCTTATTCGAAGCGACCGAGAGGGAGTGGAGGCTTGACAGCGAAGAAGAGCCTATCTCATGAACAGTCAAATTAAGCGAGTGAGCAGCTTTTCTCTGTCAAGCCTCGGTTTCTTCGCGGGCGGTCGTATAAGCTCGCATATCATTTCCGTTCTGCGGTCGTTCA
Organism: Clostridia bacterium; assembly: GCA_034186235.1. GTDB lineage: Bacteria > Bacillota > Clostridia > HGM11514 > HGM11514 > CAKSKB01. Next base: position 285 of record JAXGBA010000064.1, read on the forward strand.
ATATTTCTCTTTTCTTTTTTTCTTAGTTCGACCTTCCGAACGGAAAGCTTTATGCTTGCTTATCCTCCCTGCTCAGAAATTCGGCTCTTAATTTGCTTGACAAATGACCTGAAATATAGTATAATATAAAAAAGGCAAGACCTCAAACGGTTATGCCAAAACTTGTATTATTTACAAAAAATAATGTCTGCTTTTGACACGGGCGACATTATTTTTTTATGGTTGCTAATAAAAGCAAAACAATTATCATAAATGTAATTATGTAATTTTCGTCCATAAGCTGTCACCTCCTTTTTGAGAAGTGACGGCATAACCGCCGGTGCGAACACCGCTAAGAAGTCTTGCCTGTCGAAAAAATACGACATTTTTTATTGTATCATATCTTTCTATGTTTGTAAATTGAATTAACAAAATTGTAATAAAAAGGTTTTCGGCGAGCCGAAAACCCTCCATAACTATTATCTATTATCTCTTATCTATTCTCTATTTCGGCTCTTCTCTGTCAAGCCTCCACTCCCTCTCGGTCGCTTCGAATAAGATTACATTTCATTTTTGCCTCGTGCCCGGTGTTTTCATTATTTTTTTATATTTCACTGTCGGGCACTTGGCAAAAAATTCAATGTTCACTTATTCTCGCTGCTTTGGAGATAGGCTCTTCTTTCCTGTCAAGCCTCCACTCATTCACGGTCGTCAAATTAATTTTCGTTCACCGTTTTCGCCTCTTGGCTGAAAATCAAAGGTTTTCGGGAAACCCGAAAACCATCAATAACTATTATCTATTATCTCTTATCTATTATCTTTTTCCCTCGTATCCGCCAATCGGCGAAAAGCTGCTCACTCGCTTAATTTGACTGTTCATGAGATAGGCTCTTCTCTTTTATTACAAATCCATTAAAGCCGTTTACAAACCCCTTCGATTGTGATATACTGTATAGTATACGAGGTGATGAGATTGAAAAAGATACTTGCGATAATTGTTTGCACGGCAATTTTGATTATGTGCGGGATTGATGCGTATGCGTATGAGGTTCCGCAGAATATAAAGGTCGGGCTTTGCTACGGCTCGAACGCACGCACGACAATGGAGCTTTTCAGTAATGAAGGTTTTAAGATCGGCTTTTATAACGGCACGTCGCTGTCTGCGGTGTGGGAAACCGATTATACCAACCTCACCGTTGCGGTGACATCCGGCACACTGTACATATCCTACGGCTACGGCTCGTATGACGAGGCGAACGCCGTTTCGGACGGGGGCTTCGTGCTTTATACCAATAACAGCTTTTACAAGGCGTATTCCGAGCCGCACGACGGGTTTGACGCATACCTTTTGTCTGAAGGCGCAATGGCGGTTCGGGCGAACGGAAGCCCGATACTTGCGGTCAATAAAACGGAGCTTGGTGCCGCCGGGAGGAACGGTCTTACCATGATTGACGGGTATTCCTACCGAGGCGGAGCGGAGATGGTTTATGCCGGTGGCGGCGTTATGACGGTCATAAATGTAGTAAATTTCAACGATTACCTGTGCGGCGTTGTGCCGAGGGAAATGCCGGCGTCGTTTGAACCGGAGGCATTAAAGGCGCAGGCGGTATGCGCAAGAAACTATGCGATGATGAATATGGGGAGGTACGACTCCTACGGATTTGATGTGACCGACGATGTGAACTGCCAGGTATATGGCGGACTTTCAGCGGAAAACGACAGAACCACAACCGCCGTAAGGCAGACAAACAGTGACCTTCTTATGTATGGCGATGAGCCGGTCTGCACATATTTTTCGAGCATGAGCGGAGGAAGAACCGAGGCGTGCAGGGATGTGTGGAGTGCAGATATACCGTATCTCTGCGGCGTTGACGACCCCTATGAGGACACCGATAATATTCAGGGCGGCGTGTGGGAAGTAAGGCTGACCCCGGAGGAAATTCAGTCGGCGCTTGCGGCGTGGGGCATTAATATAGGTACGGTTACGGATATGTTCGTTGCGGAAAACACCGCCGCCGGGGGCGTAAAAAAGCTCACGGTTGTGGGGACGGGCGGCAGCCACACATTCGAGAAGGACGAATGTAGAAATATATTTTCGCTTAAAAGCCAGCTTTATACCGTAACAAAGCCATCAAACCGAACCGAAACTACGGTTTGGGAGTATGTTCCGTATTCTGAGCTTGGGCTTCCTAGGCGATACGGCGGCTCAGCGGCGGTGAACGCATATGTTTTCCCGACGCTTCACTCGGTTTATGCCGACAGCGTTTTCACGACATATCGTGAAAAAACGGTCGTGACCGAAAATCCGACAGGCGAGAATGTGTATATACTTTCGGGGCGCGGATATGGCCATAGACTCGGGCTTTCGCAGTGGGGGGCGCAGGGCATGGCGCAGGCAGGGTTTGACTATGAGCAGATTCTGCTGCATTATTATCCCGGCTCGTATTTACAACGAAATTAATTGGAGATGTTAATAAATGGATTTGAAAGATTTCAGCTTTGACCTTCCGGAGGAGCTTATTGCGCAGCACCCGGCGGATATCCGTGACCATTCGCGCCTTATGGTGCTGAATAAAGATGACGGTTCGGTTTCGCATGAGCATTTTTACGATATCAAAAAGCACCTTCGCCCCGGCGACTGCCTTGTGCTTAATAATACGAGGGTTATCCCGGCAAGGCTTCTCGGCGTGAAGGAGGGTACGGGCGGCGCAATTGAATTTGTGCTTTTGCACCGTGCGGAGGGCGACCTGTGGGAGGTAATTCTGAAACCCGGAAAGCGTGCGAAAATCGGAAGCCGCTTTGTGTTCGGGGATGAGCTTAAGGCGGAGGTTGTGGATATCGTGAATGAGGGCAACCGCCTTGTCCGCTTTGAATACGACGGGATTTTTGAGGAGGTTCTGGACCGCCTCGGGAATATGCCCCTTCCGCCTTATATTAAGGAAAAGCTTGAGGATAAAGAGCGTTACCAGACCGTTTACTCAAAGCATAACGGCTCTGCGGCGGCGCCCACGGCCGGGCTGCATTTTACAAATGAGCTGCTTTCGGAAATCCGGGATATGGGCGTAGAAATCGGGTTTGTGACGCTCCATGTGGGGCTTGGAACCTTCCGCCCGGTTAAGGTTGATAAAATCGAGGAGCATCATATGCATTCCGAGTTTTATTCGGTCGGGGAAGATGTGTGCGATAAGGTCAACTGCGCAAAACGGGAGGGCAGACGGGTTATCGCCGTCGGAACAACATCTGTCCGTACGCTTGAGTCGATTGCGGATGATGACGGTTTTATAAAACCGTCATCCGGGTGGACGAATATTTTCATATATCCCGGCTACCGCTTCAAGTGCGTAGATGCGCTCATAACCAACTTTCACTTAAGCGAATCGACGCTTCTTATGCTTGTCAGCGCCTTTGCCGGACGGGAAAAGGTGCTTAACGCCTATAAAATCGCCGTGAATGAAAAATACCGCTTTTTCAGCTTCGGCGATGCGATGTTTATTAAGTAAATCCTTTTTGAACAACCGATGTAATTTATTCTAAGGAGAAAAACATATGTCATTTAAGATAATAAAGGAAAACGGCAGTGCGAGGCTCGGAGTAATGGAAACGGTGCACGGCGTGATAAAGACGCCTGTTTTCATGAATGTCGGGACGATAGCGGCGATAAAGGGAGCGGTTTCTGCGCTCGATCTGGAGGAAATCGGCTGTCAGGTGGAGCTTTCAAACACATATCACCTGCACCTGCGCCCGGGGGATAAAATCGTGAAAACCATGGGCGGACTTCATAAATTCATGAACTGGAAACGCCCGATTTTAACCGATAGCGGCGGATTTCAGGTGTTTTCGCTTTCCGGAATGAGAAAGATATCGGAGGAGGGCGTGGTGTTTTCGTCGCATATCGACGGCAGAAAGATATTCATGGGGCCGGAGGAAAGTATGCAAATTCAGTCAAATCTTGCGTCAACAATCGCAATGGCGTTTGACGAGTGCGTTGAAAACCCGGCAACCTACGAATACGCAAAAAACTCGATGGAAAGAACCGTAAGATGGCTAAGGCGCTGCAAGGCGGAGATGGCAAGGCTTAATTCTCTTCCCGATACAATCAATAAAAAACAGCTTCTGTTCGGGATAAACCAGGGCGCAACCTTCAGGGACCTGCGAATTGAAAATATGAAAATGACCCGTGAGATGGACCTGGACGGGTACGCAATAGGGGGCCTGGCGGTCGGTGAGCCGGCGGAGGTCATGTATGATATAATCGAGGCGGTCGAACCTTATATGCCCAAAGATAAGCCGAGGTACCTGATGGGTGTGGGCACACCGGAGAATATTCTGGAGGCGGTTTATCGGGGCGTTGACTTTTTCGACTGCGTAATGCCCAGCCGCAACGCCCGCCACGGACATCTTTTCACCGAGGACGGAATCATGCATATATTAAATGCCAAGTTTGAAACCGATGACCGCCCGATTGACGAAAGCTGTAGCTGCCCTGCGTGCAGGAACTTTTCGAGGGCATATATCAGGCACCTGTTCAAGGCGAAGGAAATGCTTGCAATGCGGCTGTGCGTGCTGCATAATCTGTATTTTTACAATAAGATGATGGAAAATATCAGGCTTGCGCTCGAAGAGGATAGGTACGAGGCGTTCTATAAGGAAAAGACCAAAAAATATACGCAGAGGGTGTGACGGCGATGAATAAACTGATAAGAGCGAAAATAATGTTTGATGAAGAACCGTTTCATCAGAAAATGCTGCGCATGAATTACGATATACCGCTCGGCGAGGTGTATAAGTGTATAAAGATGTGCTTTGAGGCGGTCGGGGCGGACGAAAATATATACTGTACGCCGGATATTTATGAGTATAGCACGGACTGTACCGATGAAATCAAGGTTTTTGACCGCGAAACATTTTTTGAGGCGGTGTTCAGCTATGCGCTTCCCGTGGCGCTTCGGTATCCGGGCGCAAAAACGGGGATATTCGATAAAAGCCTGAAATGGTATATAAGGCTGTTTGTTGACGACCCGGAGAATGTTTCGGGCGATGAGTTTTTGACGGCAAACTTTGAGCTTTATACCTCGGATAACTTCATAACCGCCGCAAAAGAGGCGATTGAGAAGAAAATCGAGGGGCATTTAATCGCAGAAGGAGCCAAAAAATATCTCGAACAGATAGGCGAATATTAAAATTTTTAAGAAAATTATAAAAAATAGTAGATTTTTTGCTTCATTTGTAGTATAATAGGGTTTGGGCAACGGAGCCCTGCCAGAACTCTTGAAAGGAACTAATAAATTATGTATTGTGAAAAATGCGGTAAAATGAACCCCGATGGGGCAATGTTTTGCTCTAATTGTTCAAGTATATTAAGGTCGAGAAGGTCCGCAGCGCCGGCTGCAAAACCTGCCGGACAAATGAGTGCCCAGGACGACGCAACCAGAAGAATTCCGGTTACAAATACGTTTAAACATGAGGTGCAGCCGCCCAAAGCTGCGGTTCCCGAACGGGAGGAAAGGTATTCCGCCCGCAAAAATACATATTCCGCAAAGATGACGGCGGCAATCTCCGAGCCGCCCCGCAAAAGGCATTCTTATTACGATGACTATGAAGATGAGCCGGCGGAAACCGTAAAGTTCTGTTCCGCATGGTGCAATGTGCTTTCGGTAGTGTCATGGGTGATTTTCATAGCGCTGATGGCAGTCGGGATAGTCGGCGGAGCGGTGCTTATCCTCCTGGGCGTAAAGCAGGGCGAATCAATGATGTATTTCGGCGGCACTGCCGTTGCGATTCTGTTCGTAATCCTGGCGCTTGCGTACCATGCGAAAAATATGGTTCAGATTAAAATACTCAGGAAATTCAACGAGAAAAAATAATATAAAACCGATGTGACATCAAAAAGTCACATCGTTTTTTTGTAAAAATCTGTTCAAAGTCCGTAGCTTCGGAGGGCGCAAGGTAGAACGAATTTACCGCATTTTTCGCAATTTGTCAATCAAAATTCGGTTTAGGCGTTGACAAGAGGTAAAAAATTGTATAAACTATATAGAGGTCAGTAAAAATTATACATTGGGGTGTTAATATTGAATACACAGCTTTTGAAACTAAAAGAAAAACTGAAAGGCAAAACCGTTGCCGTTCTGGGCGCAGGGGTGAGCAACCGTCCGCTGGTGCCGATGTTTTCGTCGTGGGGGGCGAAGGTGATAGTCCGTGATAGAAATGAAGGCGTTGATAAAGCGGCGGTTTCAGGCGGATACGATGTGCGCTTTGTGCTCGGGGACGGGTATCTTGACGGTCTTTTCGAGGACTATATATTCCGCTCTCCGGGGATGCGCTATGACCTTCCCGAAATCGAAAAGGCGGTGGCGGCAGGCAGCGTTCTCACATCGGAGATGGAGTGTTTTTTTGATGTCTGCCCCGGCAAAATCATAGGCGTGACCGGTAGCGACGGTAAAACCACAACCACCACGCTTATTTATAAGCTTCTGACGCACGCCGGGTACAGCTGTTGCTTAGGCGGAAACATCGGCGCGCCGCTTCTTGACCGTGCCGAAAGCATGGTGCCTTCCGACATAGCAGTGGTCGAGCTTTCGTCATTTCAGCTTCAGACCATGCATAAAAGTCCCGATGTTGCGGTGGTGACGAACCTTTCGCCGAATCACCTTGATGTGCATAAGTCCTACCGTGAGTACATCGACGCAAAGCGGAACATTCTGCTTTACCAAAACGAAAACGGAATTGCGGTAATAAACGGCGGCAATGCGGATTCGCTTCCGCTCAAAGACGATGCAAAGGGCGAATTGCGCACATTTTCGGCGCATACGGACGCACTTCTTCATCTTTCGGGCGATTATATTTACTACGGCGACGAAAAATATCTCAATGTTAACGATATAAAAATCCCCGGGGTGCATAATATCGAGAACTACATGGCGGCAATCGCTGCGGCGCATGATTTCATCAAAAAAGAGGACGCAGCGGCAGTTGCCTCAAGCTTTGGCGGTGTGGAGCACAGGCTGGAGCTTGTGCGTGAACTCGGCGGAGTGAAGTATTACAACAGTTCAATCGATTCAAGCCCGAAGCGCACAATTGCGGCGCTTTCGACATTCAGAAAGAAGGTTATTCTGCTTGCGGGCGGCAAGGATAAGGGCATACCGTACGATGAAATCGGCCCTGCGATAAAGGAGCATGTGAAGCACCTTATTCTTATCGGAAAAACTGCGGACGCAATCGAGGCGGCGGCGAAAAGCGCCGGCTGCGATATTCCGATTGAGCGGTGCGGTAATTACCGTGAACTGGTCGAAAAAGCAAGGGCGGCGGCGGTTTCGGGCGATATTGTTGTTCTTTCACCGGCGAGCACAAGCTTTGATATGTTCAAAAATTTCGAGGAACGGGGCAACACATTCAAACGCTTTGTAAATGAATTGAGGTAAAAATCAATGCTTAAAAATTTATGTATGCAAGCCTTCACGCCCCTCGGCGCAAATGCTTTTGAAACGGGGCTTTCCGAAGTGTGCGATGAGGTAGTGCGTGACAGATTCAATAATATAATAGGTAGAAAGTACGGCACAAGCGGCAAAAAAATATTGATTGACGCCCACTGCGACGAGATTGCCCTCGTCATTTCGGAGATTACCGAAAGCGGAATGTTAAAATTTCAGACCGCCGGCGGAATCGACCCCAAAATTCTGCCGTGCAGCGAGGTCATTGTTCACGGGAAGCGTGATGTTTACGGAATAATCGGCGCAAAACCGCCGCATCTTCTTTCCGCTTCCGATGCGGATAAGGCTATGAAGATTTCGGATCTTGCGATTGACACGGGGCTTAAAAACCCCGGCGAGGTTGTGAGAGTTGGCGATTTTGCGACATTCAGACCGAACTTTAGGGTGATGGAGGGCGGCTTCGTCTGCTCGAAATCTCTCGATAACCGAGCAGGGCTTTGGGCGGCGGTTAATGCGGTTTCCGCACTGAAAAACTGCCCTCACGAAATAATTGTGCTTGCGTCATCGGGTGAGGAGATAGGGTGTGTGGGCGCATCGGGTGCGCTTTGCGATATTTCGCCCGACATGGCTATCGTGGTTGATGTAACATTCGGCGCAAGCCACGCCCTTCGCACCGACGAGTGCTTTGAACTCGGCTCCGGGGCGGCGGTATGCACCGGGCCGAACATCTCAAAACGCCTTTTCGGCAATGTGTGCGAGGCGGCAAGGATAGAGAATATTCCGTTTGAAATTGAGGTCGAGAGCGGCGACGCAGGCACAAACGCCGGCGTGATTCAGCTTTCAAACGAGGGCGTTCCGACCTGCATGATTTCGATTCCGCTGCGGTATATGCATACCGAATGTGAGGTTGTGAAGCTTTCGGATTTGGATGCGGCGGCAAGGCTTATTGCAAAAGTCTGCGAGATTGGAGGCGGTATTCTTGATTAAAATTCTGACGGAGCTTGACGGCGTTTCCGGCTGCGAGGACGAGGTAAGGGGGTTCATAAAAAGCCGGCTTTCGGGGATTCCCGTAACGGAGGACGCCCTCGGCAATCTTATATTTTTCAAAAAGGGCACGAAGTCCGATAAAAAAGTCATGCTGTGTGCTCATATGGACGAGGTCGGGTTTATTGTCGGCAGCGTAACCGATGACGGGTTTATAAAATTCCGCACTGTCGGCGGCTTTGACGAGCGTATTCTACCGGGGCTTAAGGTTCGGGTCGGCAAAAATAAATATAGCGGCGTTATCGGCACAAAGCCGATTCACCTCACAAAAAGCGCAGAGCGTGAAAAACCGACCGCCGAAGATGAACTTTATATCGACATCGGCATATCCGCAAAGGGGCTTGTAAACAAGGGCGATTATATTGCTCTCGACAGCGATTATGTTGAATTTGGGGACGGTCTTTTCAAAGCAAAGGCGATTGACGACCGTGCCGGCTGTGCCGCTTTAATCGAGCTTTTGGAGGAAAACAAAAGCTATCCTTACGATTTGTATGTGTGCTTTTCGGTGCAGGAGGAAGTGGGGCTTCGGGGCGCAAAGGTTCTGGCGCAGAGAATTATGCCGGACATCGCCGTCGCAATCGAAACCACCACCTGTTCCGACACGGCGGAAAAACCTTTCGTTACGGTTTTGGGCAAAGGTCCTGCCGTTTCGGTGGCGGACGGAGCGTCATATTCATTAAACGACCTTCGTGAGCTTGCGCTTGATATTTCAAAAAAGGAGAATATTCCCGTGCAGATAAAAACGGCGGCTTCCGGCGGAAATGACGCCGGCGCATTTCAGAGAATCGGCGCAAAATCGTTTGTTATTTCGCTCCCGACAAGGTATATTCATTCGCCTTCGTCGGTGGCGTCGCTCGAGGATTTTTACAACTACAAAAAACTTATCAAAGCATTTGCGGAAAGGGCGGATGAAATTGAAACTTTCTGAACTTGGAAGAATCGACGCAGCCTCCGGAAACGAGACGGCGGCAAGGGAATATATAAAATCGAAAATCGGCGGAAGGACTGACAATCTCGGCTCTCTTATTGTCGGCGAAGGAAAAATTGCCGTCGCTGCGGCTTTGGACGAAAAGGGCTTTTTCGTGAGCGAAATCGGCGAAAAGGTCAGGTTTTGCCCTGTGGGAAGGGCGGAGGTTTCCGACCTTATTAACAGAAAAATCCGCTTTCCGGGCGGTAAAATCGGGTTTGTATGCTGCGATGAAAAGCCGGCAGACGCTAAAATAACGGACCTTTACCTTAAATGCAGCGAAATGCCGGCGGCGGGCGATGTCGGCTGCATTTTTGAGGACGAAATTGAAACCGAAAGTTATATCATAACAAAAGCGCCGCTCAGGGTTGCATCGGCTGCGGCTGCAATGCGTGTTCGGGAGCTTATCGATGTAAAGCTTATATTCACGGCGATGTACCAAATCGGCAAGAAGGGCTTAAATGCCGCACTTTTCAGGGAAAAACCCGATTACACCGTTGTTATCGATACCGTTTTTGCGGACGGGAAAAATATTAAATGCGGTGGCGGAGCGGTCGTTAAAATGATGGAAGGGTCGTATATTGCGGACGAAAAAATCCGTGCTTTCGCAGAAAAGCGCAGCTGTCAGCGGGCTGTTTTCAAAACCCCCGAGGTCAGATCCGCAAACAGCGTTTCATTCGGCGCAAATACGGCGGTTGTGTCGGTTCCGGTCGAAAAAATCGGGGGATATGTCGGCAAGATTATGAAATCCGATATCGAAAATTGTGCGGATTTTGTAAAAGAATTCATTAAAACCATTAATGGTCCGTCCCTCGCTTGACTAAACTGAAATTTTGTGTTAAAATAGAGATATATACATCAGAAATTGGAGGTCTTTTTGTGGATAAAAAGAAGCTTATGCTCGGCAACGCAGCGGTTGCCAGAGGGCTTTATGAGGCAGGCGTCAGGGTCGTTTCCTCATACCCCGGAACGCCGAGCACAGAGGTGACCGAGGAGGTCGCAAAATATGATGAGGTTTACGCCGAGTGGGCGCCCAACGAGAAGGTGGCGGTTGAGGTTGCCCTCGGTGCGTCGGTCGGCGGCGCAAGGGCTTTTGCCGCCATGAAGCATGTCGGGCTTAATGTTGCGGCAGACCCGTTTTATATTTCGTCCTATGTGGGCGTGGGCGGCGGCCTTGTGATTCTGGTTGCCGATGACCCCGGTATGCACAGCTCCCAGAACGAGCAGGACAGCCGCCATCATGCAAGGGCGGCGAAGGTTCCGATGCTTGAACCTTCAAACTCGCAGGAGTGCAAGGATTTTGTCATAAAGGCGTATGAGCTCAGCGAAAAATACGATACCTCCGTTATCATCAGGCTTTCAACAAGGGTTGCACATTCGCAGAGCCTTGTTACCCTCGGCGAAAGAAACGAGGTCGGCGTTAAGGATTATACAAAGAATTTCACAAAGTATACCATGATGCCCGGGCCGGCAAAGCTCCGCCATGTTGAGGTTGAAAAGCATATTGCGGCGCTCACCGAGCTTTCAAATACTCTCGATATAAACAAAACCGAAATGCACGATAAGAAAATCGGCATAATCACAAGCGGAATTTCCTATCTTTATGCAAAAGAGGCTCTTGGTGACAGCGCTTCATACCTCAAACTCGGTATGGTTTATCCGCTGCCCGATAAGCTTATTCTCGACTTTGCAGCCTCCGTTGACGAGGTCTATGTTGTCGAAGAGCTCGACGGCGTGATTGAACAGCACTGCAAGGCTCTCGGCGTAAAATGCCACGGCAAGGATGTATTCTCGCTTCTGGGTGAGCTTAGCGCCGATATTATTAAGGAAAAAATATTGGGCGAAGCGCCCGAAGCTTTTGCAAAGGCTGATGAGGATATTCCGGTGCGCCCGCCGGTTTTGTGTCCGGGATGTCCCCATAGAGGTACATATTATGTCCTAAGCAAGCTGAAAATGAATGTTTGCGGCGATATCGGCTGCTACACCTTGGGCGCAATGCCTCCGCTTTCCTCGATTGACTGCTGCTTCTGCATGGGCGCAAGTATATCGTCCCAGCACGGCTTTGAAAAGGCAAGGGGAACCGACTTTACAAAACATTCGGTTGCGGTTATAGGCGATTCGACCTTCCTGCATTCGGGCGTTACAAGCCTTATGGATGTGGTTTACAATAAGGGTGCGTCAACCGTGCTTATATTGGATAACTCGATTACCGGCATGACAGGCCATCAGCAAAACCCGATTACGGGGCACACCTTAAAGGGCGAGGAAACCTCAATTGTCGACCTCGAAATGCTGTGTCATGCGCTCGGGGTAAAGAGGGTAAGGGTTGAAGACCCGTTCGACCTTGAAGGGCTTGAAAAGGCGATTAAAGAAGAAACGGCGGTTGAAGAACCCTCCGTTATCATCGTTCAGCGGCCGTGTGCGCTTCTTAAATATGTTAAGTTTGACGGGCCGATGCATATCAATTCCGAAAAGTGCAAAAAGTGCGGAATGTGCATGAAAATCGGCTGCCCGGCAATCTCGAAAACCGAAAACGGTATGGTTATCGATTCCTCTCTCTGCAACGGCTGCGGCCTTTGCACGAAGGTATGTAAGTTCGGCTGCATAGAAAAGGGGGCAGAGTGATTATGGTTAAATCTATTATGATCGTCGGCGTGGGCGGACAGGGCACGCTTCTCGCCAGCAGGATTTTGGGCAATGTTGCGATAAATTCGGGATATGACGTTAAGGTGTCGGAGGTTCACGGTATGTCGCAGCGAGGTGGCAGCGTGGTGACCTATGTGAGGTACGGCGAAGGCGTAGCTTCGCCGATTATCGGTATCGGCGGTGCGGATATCGTGCTTGCGTTTGAGGAACTTGAGGCTTACAGAAGTCTGCCGTACTTAAAGAAGGGCGGAAGACTTATCGTGAATACGCAGAATATCGCCCCCATGCCCGTTATTACCGGGGCGGCTGAATACCCCGAGGGAATTATTGAGAAAATTAAGGAAAAATCGGTTGATACCGTTGCACTTGACGCTCTTTCGATTGCAAAAGAAATCGGCAATGTAAAGGCTGTTAATGTAATCCTCATCGGTGTTTTGGCGAAATCGTCCGAAATTCCGATGGAAAAATGGATTGAAGCGATAACGGAAACCGTTCCGGCGAAGTTTTTAGAGCTTAATCTCAAGGCTTTTGAGGCCGGCTACAATATATAACGGATGTGTTTGAATGAATTACTATGAAAAACTCGGAATTTCTTCGGAAACGGTAGAGCTGTTTTCGGAGGCAAAAGCAGCGGCAGCGACAGCGTTTTCTAAAATTGACGAAACCGCTTCCTATAACGCCGCAAAGGTGCTTTCGGCTTTTAAGAATAACGGCGTGAGCGAGGCGCATTTCGCCCCCTCAACCGGCTACGGCTATGACGATTTGGGAAGGGATACGCTCGAAAAAATATACGCCGAGATTTTTTCGTGCGGCGATTCGCTCGTCCGCCATACGATAACCTGCGGAACCCACGCCCTTGCGCTTTGTATGTACGGTGTTTTGCGCCCGGGCGATACGCTTCTTTGCGTGACCGGCAAGCCCTACGATACTCTCGAAGAGAGCATTATGGGGGAGGGAGTCGGGTCGCTGAAAGAATTTGGTATCGGCTATGCCTGCGTTGACCTGAAAGCGGACGGCACTCCCGATTTCAATGCGATTTCGGAAAGCGTGACCGATAGCGTTAAGGCTGTGTGGATTCAGAAATCAAAGGGGTATGAGTGGCGTAATTCCCTTTCAAACGAGGTCATAGGCGAGATAGTTTCGTGCGTGAAGGCGAAAAAGCCCGATTGCATATGTATTGTCGATAACTGCTACGGCGAATTTGTCGAGAAAACCGAGCCGACAGAAGTCGGGGCGGACCTCTGCGCCGGCTCGCTTATAAAAAACCTCGGCGGCGGAATCGTCAAGTCCGGCGGCTATGTTGCCGGCAGGGAGGATTTGGTTGAAAAAGCATCGTATAGGCTCACCGCCCCCGGCATCGGCAAGCATGTAGGGGCGTCAATGGGGCATACGAGGGATATGTATTACGGGCTGTTCACCGCTCCGCATATCGTTGCGCAGTGCCTTAAAACCGCCGTTTTGTGCTCCACCGTGCTGGAAAAACTGGGGTATGAGGTTCACCCGAAACCAAACGATGAAAGATACTGCATTATTCAGGCGGCAAAATTTCTGTCGCCCGAAAAGCTCGTTGCGTTTATACAAGGCATTCAGATGGGTTCGCCCGTAGACGCAAGCTTTCTGCCGCAGCCGGCACCTATGCCGGGGTATAAGCATAAGGTCATCATGGCTGCGGGAACATTCGTTTCCGGCTCGACATGCGAATTGAGCGCCGACGCCCCCATAAAAGAACCCTATGTCGGCTATGTTCAGGGCGGAATAAATGTTGAGTCCGCCGAACTCGGGCTTATGCTCGCAGTGGAAAATCTGAAAAAAATATGATTTTTTTGAAAAAAGTACTTGCATTTTGCGCACATGTGTGCTATAATAGATAAATTAAATATTGCGACATCAGGAATAAGTGCTGCACAGGCAGGATTATCCACAACCATGCACAATGTTGCAAATGAGAATACAAAAGGATATTCA
>JAXGBA010000065.1:0-23856 GCA_034186235.1 Clostridia bacterium
TATTAACTATAAAATCGGTGAAACACATGACGGCGGCGCAACCATGGACTGGATGGAGCAGGAAAAAGAGCGTGGTATCACAATCACCTCCGCTGCAACAACCTGCGAGTGGAAAAAGCACCGTATTAACATCATCGATACCCCAGGACATGTTGACTTTACCGTAGAAGTTGAGCGTTCGCTCAGAGTACTTGACGGTTCAGTTACAGTTCTTTGCGCAAAGGGCGGCGTTGAGCCTCAGACCGAAACCGTTTGGAGACAGGCTGATACCTATGGCGTACCGAGAATGGTGTTCGTTAATAAAATGGATATCATGGGCGCAGATTTTTATAATGTTTTAGACATGATGAAAGATCGTCTGAAATGCAACGCAGTACCCCTTCAGCTTCCTATCGGAGCGGAGGACACCTTCAAGGGCATTATCGACCTTATCACCATGAGAGCCGAAGTTTACTACGACGATATGGGTAAGGACATCAGGGATGAGGATATTCCGGATGATATGAAGGATAAGGCTCAGGAATACCATGATAAGCTTCTGGAGTCCGTTGCGGAACTCGATGAAGGCCTCATGGAAAAGTATTTCGCAGGTGAGGAAATCACTATCGACGAAATCAAGAAGGTTATAAGAAAGGCTACCTGCGACGTTAAAATGATTCCGGTGCTCTGCGGTACCGCATACCGTAACAAGGGCGTTCAGATGCTTCTTGACGCAATTGTTGATTATATGCCTTCTCCGCTGGATGTGCCTTCAATCAAGGGCGTTAACCCCGATACGGATGAAGAGGATGTAAGACATTCTTCCGATGAAGAACCGTTCTCCGCCCTCGCATTCAAAATCATGGTTGACCCGTTTGTAGGTAAACTTTGCTTCTTCAGAGTATATTCCGGTACGCTCAATAAGGGTTCCGGCGTTCTCAACTCCACAAAGGATGTTAAAGAGCGCGTAGGCCGCCTTGTGCAGATGCACTCTAATGAGCGTAAGGATATAGATACGGTTTATTCCGGCGATATCGCTGCAGCGGTAGGTCTTAAATCCACCACAACAGGTGATACTCTCTGCGATGAAAACCATCCTATTATACTCGAATCGATGGAATTCCCTGACCCGGTTATCCGCGTTGCCATCGAGCCTAAAACCAAGGCAGGTCAGGAAAAAATGGGTATTGCGCTTTCTAAGCTCGCAGAAGAAGACCCGACATTTAAAACTTATACAGATGAAGAAACAGGTCAGACAATTATTGCAGGTATGGGCGAGCTCCATCTTGAAATCATCGTTGACCGTCTCCTTCGTGAGTATAAGGTAGAGGCAAATGTTGGTAAGCCTCAGGTTTCTTACAAAGAAACAATCAGAAAGCCTGTTAAGATTGAACATAAGTATGCAAGACAGTCCGGTGGTAAAGGTCAGTACGGTCATGTTCTTCTGGAACTTGAACCTCAGGAAGCCGGAAAGGGCTACGAGTTCGTCAACAACATCGTCGGCGGTGCTATTCCCAAGGAATACATCCCCGCAGTTGATGCCGGTATTCAGGGCGCAATGGAAAGCGGTGTTCTCGCAGGCTACAATGTAGTTGATATTAAGGCAACTTTGTATGACGGTTCATATCATGAAGTCGATTCTTCCGAAATGGCGTTCAAGATTGCCGCTTCAATGGCATTCAAGGAAGGCTGCAAGAAGGCAGATCCGGTTCTTCTTGAACCTATCATGAAGGTTGATATTACCGTTCCCGAAGAATACATGGGCGATGTTATGGGTGATATTAACTCAAGACGCGGTCAGATTCAGGGTATGGAAGCCCGTAACGGAACACAGGCTATTTCCGCAATGGTTCCGCTGTCCGAAATGTTCGGTTACGCAACCGACCTTCGTTCCAGAACTCAGGGACGAGGCAACTACACAATGTTCCCCTCACACTACGAGGAAGTTCCGAAGAGCATTGCTGAGGAGATTATTAAAAAACGTTCAAAATCAGAAGACTGATTTTAGGTATTGATTTTTCTGCTGATTTATGGTAGAATATAATTATAAAATTTTTAAGAATTAAGGAGGATTTCCTAATGGCTAAGGAAAAATTCGAAAGAACCAAACCCCATGTTAACATTGGTACAATCGGTCACGTTGACCATGGTAAGACAACTTTGACTGCTGCAATCACAAAGGTACTCTCATTCTCTGGTAAGGCTGACTTTAAAGCTTATGATCAGATCGACGGTGCTCCCGAAGAAAGAGAAAGAGGTATCACAATCTCAACAGCTCATGTTGAGTATGAAACCGAAAAACGTCACTACGCTCACGTTGACTGCCCCGGACATGCCGATTATGTTAAGAACATGATCACCGGTGCTGCTCAGATGGACGGCGCTATTCTCGTTGTTTCCGCTGCTGACGGTCCTATGCCTCAGACTCGTGAACACATTCTTCTTTCCAGACAGGTTGGCGTACCTTACATCGTTGTATTCATGAATAAGGCTGACCAGGTTGACGATCCCGAACTTCTCGAGCTCGTTGAAATGGAAATCAGAGACCTTCTCAACGAATACGAATTCCCGGGTGATGAAATCCCGATCGTCACAGGTTCTGCACTCGCAGCACTTGAATCTACTTCCACAGACCCGAATGCACCTGAGTATCAGCCTATTCTCAAGCTTATGGAAGCGGTTGACTCTTACATTCCTACACCTGAAAGAAAGACTGATCTTCCTTTCCTTATGCCTGTCGAAGACGTATTCTCGATCTCCGGTCGTGGTACTGTTGCTACAGGTAGAGTTGAAAGAGGTCAGCTCAAGATCAATGACGAAGTTGAAATCGTTGGTCTTACAGACGAAAAGCGCAAGGTTGTTGTTACCGGTATCGAAATGTTCAGAAAGACAATGGACTATGCTGAAGCAGGCGATAACATCGGAGCACTTCTCCGTGGTGTTGCAAGAGACGAAATCGAAAGAGGTCAGGTTCTTGCTAAGCCCGGCACAATTCATCCTCACACAAAGTTTAAGGGCGAAATCTACGTTCTTACAAAGGATGAAGGTGGCCGTCATACACCTTTCTTCAACAACTACAGACCTCAGTTCTATTTCAGAACAACTGACGTTACAGGCGTAATTTCTCTTCCCGAAGGCGTTGAAATGTGCATGCCCGGAGATAACGTTTCTATCTCTGTTGAGCTTATCACACCTATCGCTATCGAAGAAGGTTTGAGATTCGCTATCCGTGAAGGCGGAAGAACAGTTGGTTCCGGCGTTGTTGCTTCTGTTGGTGACTGATTAATTTAATCCGCTATAATTTACGCAGACTGCAAATTTGCAGTCTGCGTTTTTGTTATAAAATCAGCCGTTCTTCATATTTTGCCAAATTCATTGATTTTTGGTAACGGGTCGGCGTAGTGGTGGTTAATTCAAGAAAGACCCTGTTAAACTGCCTTATGCTGCCAAATCCCGACTCCATAGCCGCATTTGAAACAGAGGTTTGCGCCAAAAGCTTTATGGCATGATGAATTCTTATTTGATTGAGAACCTGCGAAAATGTCATTCCGCTAAGGTATTTGGGAAACATTTGACAGGCATAGTATCGGTTTACCCCTATGGCGGTGGCAAAGCTTTCGAGAGTTATCCTTTCGGCATAATGCTGCTCGAGATAAGATATACCGCGGCAAATCGCAAGCGAACGGTCCCTGACCGATTTAACCGTCGGAATATCATATAAAAGGCTCCGCAAAACCAGCTGCATTTCCCTCTCGTTTTCCGGAAAGGAAAGAGGCTTTTCGGTGAGATAGTCCACATATGCCATACAGGCGTCCGATATCTTTCCCGCAGGCTTTGACGATATGGGAAGCCTCTGAAGCAAATCCCCGAAAATCAGCGGAGAAAAACAGAAAACACGGATTTTGCCGTCCGTAAACGAGTGTGGCTCAAGAGGATAAATAAATGTCCCATCCCCTGCCGTGAGGAACCGCTCCGCATCCCCCACGGTTATTTTTATGCTTCCTTCAAGGCAAACCACTATTTCCGCATAATAATTTATGTGCATCGGACTCGTCGAATATTTCGGAATATTGTCTGAATATATACGAAACGACGGGTCCAAATCGCCTCTGTACACTCTGAATTTCATAAGCAACACCTCAATATATGACTATAATTTTATCCTTTTTTTCTTGATTTGTCAATAGCTTTTTTATATAATTAAAGAAAAAGTATGAAAGGAGAATGACATGAAAAAATACAACAAGCTGTCCGAAGTCAGAATGAATCAGATACGGCCGAAGGGCTGGATTTTGGATTTTTTGAAAACAGAGGCAGCCGGAATGCCCGGAAACCTTCATAAAATCGGCTATCCGTTCGACCGCGCATGCTGGCAGTACCGCACATTGATTGACGGCGGCTGCTCCGAGTGGTGGCCGTATGAGCAAACGGCTTACTGGATTGACTCCGTTGTCAGAACCGCAATTTTCACCGATGATGATAAGCTGTTTGACGTTGTAAAAGACCAGATCGAAGCGTCTTTTGCGGATGACGGCGACCCGTTTATAGGTCCGCTGGAGCTTAAACCGGATGTTCCCCGCAACCGCTGGCCGCACGCAGTTTATTTCAGAGCGCTTTATGCGCTTTGGAGCAATACCGGCGATGAAAAGTATTTGCAGAAAATGCGGAATCATTATCTTAATGACACCCACAGCTACAAATATAACAGAGATGTTGTGAATATCGAAACAATGCTGAAAATTGCGGAAGTTTATGATGACAATGAGCTGTATGAAAAGGCAGTTAAAGCATATGACGCTCACAGAAGCCTCGGTGAAATTGCCGCCGCTGATGATTTGCTGTCCGACAGGGTTCCGAACGAGCACGGCGTAACCTTTCATGAGGACGCAAAACTGCCGGCAATTCTCTATTCCTATACCGGCGACCGGGAAATGCTTGACGCATCGATAAACGGCTTCAAAAAGATTGCCCGTTACCATATGCTTCCCGACGGAATCCCGAGCAGCAACGAAAAGACCTGCGGAAACGAAAGCAGGCGAATGCACGAATCCTGCGATATTTCGGACGCCGTATGGTCACTCGGGTATATGCTCGAAGCTACAGGCGACGGAAAGTACGCAGACTGCATAGAGCGTGCCGTTTTCAACGCTCTCCCGGGCGCTGTAGGTCCGGATTTCAAAACAATACAGTATTTTTCGTGCGTAAATCAGGTGATTGTTGCGAGAAATTCCATGCACCTCCCGGCATGGAAAAATACGCCAAGAATGGCGTTTCAGCCGCATCATTACCCCGAATGCTGCCCCGGGAACATCGGCAGAACCATGCCCAACTACACCGCAAGAATGTACCAGACCTTCAAAGGCGGCATTGCAGTAAGCCTTTACGGCGACAGTGTGTTCGATAACGGAGATGTAAAAATTCTGCAGGAGGGCAACTATCCGTTCGGAGATGAGGTAAAGCTGACCGTAACACTTTGCAAAACGGCGGAGATAAAGCTTAAGCTTCGTATTCCGCAGTGGTCAAAAAGAACCGTACTTTATAAAAACGGCGCATCGCTTGATTTTACAACCATAAACGGATATGCGGAAATTCAGGCAAAGGACGGCGACGTGATTTCGCTTAATTTTACAAAGGCATTTTCGGGCAACTCGTCGCCCGATGGCGGAGTTTATTTTACATACGGTCCGCTGCTGCTTGCGCTTAAAATCAAGGAGCGAATAGAAGTTGACAGCAAAGAACCGAGGCAGACGCCCGATTTCCCGGCGCTTAATATCTATCCCGAATCGCCGTGGAACTATGCCGTCACCGGCTGGGAACGCCCCGAGAGCATAAATGTTTCGCAGTCGGAGAGCCCCTTTTGGAAAGGCAATCCGCTTGAAATAAAAATCAAGGCAAAAACCGTTTCGGACTGGTCGTTGATTGAAGAAAAAAATAAAGAGATGGGGCTTGTAGGCGGTGAAGGAATAGACCGAAAGCAGATTGACTGCGGAGCGTCGGTTGTATCCGATAGGCTTATAATGACGCCGGACCTTCCGGAGTCTTCGTTTATCGAAAAGCACCTTGGCGATTTTGCGGAAATCACCCTTGTGCCTTACGGCTGCACCAATATCCGCCTTACGGTTTTCCCGAAATACAAACGAGAGGACTAAATATGAAACGCATTGAAGAGAGATATAAAGAAAAAAGCTATGATGTTATTGTGGTCGGCGGAGGAATGGCGGGATTGTGCGCAGCGCTTGAGGCAGCAAGGAACGGAGCGCATACGGCGCTTGTTCATTCAAGACCCGTGCTCGGCGGCAACGCCTCAAGCGAAATCCGCGTGCATATATCGGGAGCCGACCACAGCCTCGAAAAGCCCGATTATGCCGAAACGGGAATTTTGTATGAATTAATGCTTGAAAACAAAGCAAGGAACGAAAACTTCAGCTATTCCACATGGGATCTGGTTTTGTTTGAGGCAGCAAAAAAGCAGGAAAATCTCACCGTGTATTACAACACCGTTATGTATGACTGCGAAACGGCACAGGACAGAATAACGGCCATTCTCTGCGTGCAGGAAACAACCGAAATGAGATTCAGATTGAGCGCACCGATTTTTATCGACAGCACCGGTAACGGAACGCTCGGATACTATGCCGGAGCGGAGTACCGTCAGGGAAGCGAATCAAAGGGCGAAACCGGAGAGCTTCACGCCCCGGAAAAAAGCAACAACGAGAGAATGGGCAACACAATATTTTTCCGTGCACGGAATATGGGACATCCTGTTTTGTTCACTCCGCCCGCATTTGCAAAGAAGTTCACAGAGGAAGATTTGAAATACCGCATGCACAGCGCAAATCAAAAGGTGGACTACTCAACCTGCCTTGACCCCGAAAAGAACGAAAAAACGGGAGGCGTTTCGGCAAGAGGCATAGATTACGGCTACTTTTGGATAGAGCTTATGGGCGATAAGGACGATATTATAACGGACTACGAAAACATAAGAGACGACCTCGTTGCAAGCCTGTACGGCGTATGGGACCATATTAAAAACGGCGGCGACCACGGCGCCGAAAACTATGCGCTCGAATGGGTCGGAATGCTTCCGGGCACAAGAGAATCAAGAAGGCTTGTAGGTGATTATCTTTTGTCCGAAACCGATATACTTTCAAACAAAATATTTGATGATGCGATTTGCTACGGCGGCTGGTGCGTGGATCTGCACACGGCGCACGGGCTTTTGGATCTTGATAAACACCCCTCGGGAGACTGCTATTTCTTTGACGGAATTTACACAATTCCGTACAGAAGCTACTATTCCAAAAACATCAGCAATCTGTTTATGGCGGGAAGGGACATCAGCGCAACCAAGCTTGGTATGTGCAGCGCGAGAATCATAGGCTGCTGCGCAATCGGCGGACAGGCTGTCGGTGCGGCTGCCTCCCTGTGCACAAAGTACAAATGCATGCCGCGCGAAATTTCAGAGCATATATCGGAGCTTCAGCAGCTTATCCTGAAGGATGACGGATTTATACCGGGCGTTAAAAACACGGACAGCTCGGACCTGGCAAGAAAAGCCGTATTCAGCGCAAGCTCCTTTATATCGGAATGCGAGCCGCAAAAGGTTATCGACGGAATTTCACGGCGAATAGGCAGCAATATGCACGGCTGGGTGTCGGACGGCGTATCCGAAAAAGGCGAAACCCTTATAATGCAGTGGGATAAAGTGCAGTCTGTGTCCGAGCTGAGATTTACATTCCATTCGGATTTTAATTATCCCATCAGAGTAACAATGTCGCCGAACAGGCAAAAGCAGCAGCGCCCGGGAGTTCCGCCCGAACTGGTTCGGGATTATGACATAGTTATGAAAAAAGGCAATGAAGTTATAAATACCATCAGCATCCGCGGGAATTACCAACGGCACAGGGTGCACCGTTTCCGTGCAGTCGAATGCGATTCGGTTGAGCTGAACATTTTGGCAACCAACGGAGCGGAAAACGCGGTGGTTTTTGAGGTAAGAGCATATTAGGAAGCTAAAGGAGAGAGCGATAATGGAGAATTGTATCGCAGAAAGCGGAGCAATTAATCGGATTGAGGAATTTGCAAGGCAGTGGAAAACAACAAGTGCGCTGATCGTCGGAGATGTAAACACATTTTCACTTGCAGGAGATAAGATAAAAGAAATCCTCGAAGGTATGGGGATTAAAACGGTATCGTATATTTACCGTGACGAGCGGCTTGAACCGGACGAAAATGCGGTCGGAAGGCTGATATTTGAATATAATAACGATATTGATTTAATAGTCGGGATAGGTTCGGGCGTAATCAACGATATATGCAAAATTATTTCAAATTATACCAAAACAAAATACATTATTGCCGCAACAGCGCCGATGGACGGATATGCGTCGCCGCTGTCGGCAATGGTAAAGAACGGTCTGAAAGTCACAATACCGTCAAAATGCGCTGACGCAGTGCTGGCAGACACAAGCATAATAAAGAATGCGCCGATCAGAATGCTGAAAGCCGGTTTGGGCGAGATGCTGTCAAAATATATCAGCATATGCGAATGGAGAATAGCCCATATTATACTTGGCGAAACATATTTTGAAGATATAGCGGATAATGTGATGAGCGCCGTGAAAGGCTGCGCCGCCGATGCAGATAAGCTTGCCGAAAGGGACGAAACCGCCGTAAAGCGCCTTTTTGAAGGGCTCATTACTACGGGCGAGAGCATGGTGCTTGCAAAAATGACGCGCCCTGCCTCGGGCGGCGAGCACTATATGTCGCATATGTGGGATATGAGGGGGCTGGAATTCGGTACGCCCACGATGCTTCACGGTTCACAGGTCGGGCTTGCGGCGAAGATATGCGTTAAGCTGTACCACAAGCTTGAAAACATCGTGCCTGACAGAGAAAAGGCAATACGGTATGCCGAAAGCTTCGATATCGAAAAATGGAACTTGCAGCTGAGGAGCTTTTTGGGCAAAGCCGCAGAACCCCTGATAGAGCTGGAGAAAAAGGAACGCAAATATGACCTGCAAAAGCACCGCAGGCGCCTTGAAGTCATCATAGAAAAATGGGATGAGATAACGGCGGTGATAAAAAACACATTGCCCTCCGACGCCGAAATGGATAACATATTCGCCCAGGCACAGCTACCGCCTGCGCTCGGTGATGAGCCTTTGGATGAGGAGACGATTTCAATGACTGTAAAGGCAAGCAAAGAAATGCGTGACAAATATGTTCTTGCCCGTCTGCTTTGGGATCTTGGACTAACAGACGAGTTTTGCAAAGGAGAATAACCTATGAAGCTTGCAGCAAACGAAGGATTTTTCAGGAAAATTTACGGCAGTAGCGAAAGGCGTCAGCTTGAGGACGCAGTAAAAATATGCAAAAATTGCGGATTTGACAATATCGACTTCGGATTAACCTCCGCATCGCCGGAGGAAAATCTGATATTGAGAACCCGGTACACGGATGATGCGAAAAAGTTTAGAGAGTATTGCGATCGGCTAGGGGCAAGAATTATACAAACCCATGCAAGATACGATTTTAACAGGGTCGAAAAAGATGAATTTATTTCCGAAATGATAAAAACCGTTGAAGTAAGCAAAATTCTCGGTGCGGATAATGTGGTTGTGCACGCGGACACATATTATGATAAGGAATTTCGTTTTGAATACAACGAAGTGCTAAACACAATATACGATATATATGCGCCTATGGTTGAGGCGGCGAAAAAGCACGGCATCAAAATTGCCATGGAAACGCTTTTT
This sequence comes from Clostridia bacterium, assembly GCA_034186235.1. Classification (GTDB taxonomy): domain Bacteria; phylum Bacillota; class Clostridia; order HGM11514; family HGM11514; genus CAKSKB01. Next base: position 9,738 of record JAXGBA010000065.1, read on the forward strand.
GAGGACAGAGCGCCCAAGGGCAAAAGGGCGAGGTTTACTTCATATGTAAATGAGCTTGACGATATCGTGTCAAAATTCGGCGACCCGATTGTCGGAATATGCTGGGACTTCGGTCATGCAAGAGTATCGCACGGTGATGAGCAGTTTGAAGAAATGAGAAAGGTCGGGGATAAAATTATCGCAACCCACGTTCACGACAACCATTGGAGCGTCGATATGCATTTGCTTCCGTTTGAGGGAGATACCGACTGGAACGAAGGCATGAAAACGCTAAGTGAAATCGGCTATAACGGCGCATTAACATTTGAAATGGTATACGGCTGCGTCCCGGACGAGCTGATACCGGATTACGCCGCATGGTGCAGAAAAGTGGGCGAATACCTTATAAGCATATTTGAAAATCGGAAACAAAAATAACTTATGTTTGACAAACTCAAAAAAGTGTGATATAATAGACCAAATTATTTTTTCGGAGTGGTAGCTGTAGTGGATACGGACGACAGTGACGATAACCGAAACGGCTTCTTTTGTGTTGCGGGCAGTTATCGGAACGCCGGCTATTATAACCTGTTTAAACTGAATAAAAAGCATTTACGGTCTATAGGGGCTTTGGTTTTCTGCACCCTACTGTATAAGGCATATTTGTGTTGTAATTTTTTACGAACCGAATATGTCTTTTTGCGTATTTAGGCGATATTTAAAGATTTCCGATATATATTATAAATTAAAGGAGCATTGACTTTGAGTACATCAACTTACATAGTTATTATAACGATGTTGCTGATTTGTTCGGCATACTTTTCGGCATTGAACAGAACAAAAATTAAGGCGCTTGCGGAAAAAGGTGATAAAAAAGCAAAGGTTGTCTGCACTGCGAAAGATGATGAAAATAAAAAAGACAAAACGAATGATAAAAACGATTAAAGCTTAGTTCCCGAAACGCAATCGCCAATCTTAAAAACTGCTTGACATTTGCTCATAAATATGTTAGAATAGCCTCTATGCAATCTTAATTTGACTTTGGAGGCTGATATGAGCAAAATAAAATTATCCGACCATTTCACATATAAAAGACTGCTCCGGTTTGTGTTCCCCACGATTATAATGATGATGTTCACATCAATCTACGGCGTGGTGGACGGGTTTTTCGTATCTAATTTTGTAGGCAAAACGCCTTTTGCAGCGCTTAACCTCGTCATGCCGTTCGTTATGATACTCGGCGGCATGGGCTTTATGATAGGCACGGGCGGCAGCGCCCTTGTGGCAAAAGAACTCGGGCTTGGCAACCGCGACAGGGCAAACCGTTATTTCACGCTTTTGGTAAGCTTTACGATTATACTCGGAATAATACTTTCCGCAATCGGCGTTATATTTATAAGGCCGGTGAGCATATTCCTCGGCGCAACCGAATCTATGATAGAAAGCGCCGTTCTTTACGGCAGAATAACAACTGCGTTCACGGTATCGTTCATGCTGCAAAGTGTGTTTCAGAGTTTTCTTGCAGCCGCCGAAAAACCGAGAATGGGGCTTAGGGTGACGGTTGCGGCAGGGCTTACGAATGCGGTTTTGGACGCACTTTTTATCGTTGTTTTCAAATGGGGGCTTGCAGGCGCAGCACTTGCAACGGGAATAGGTCAGTGCGTCGGCGGTATAATTCCGCTTGTGTACTTTATGCGCAAAAACAGCAGCCTTCTGCGGCTTACAAAACCGAAGTTTGAACTGAAACCGATTGTCAAAGCCTGCACCAACGGAAGCTCCGAACTTATGTCAAACATATCGTCATCGATTGTCGGCATGCTTTACAACTGGCAGCTGATAAGACTTATAGGCGAAAACGGCGTTTCGGCTTACGGGGTGCTTATGTATGTGCAGTTTATATTTATCGCAATCCCGATAGGCTACTCAATAGGCACGGCGCCGCTTGTGAGCTTCAATTACGGAGCAGGAAACCACACTGAAATGAAAAACCTCTTGAAAAAGAGCATTATTCTGAACAGCATAACCGGCATAACCCTCACGGTGCTCGCAATTTCACTGTCATCTCCCCTCGCTCATATATTTGTGGGATACGACAAAGAACTTTACGATTTATCCGTCAGCGCATTTAAGCTGTTCTCGCTTTCGTTTATACTCGACGGACTTAACATATTTGCATCTGGCTTTTTCACAGCGCTTAACAACGGGCTTGTATCAGCCGTTATATCGTTTTTGAGAACACTTGTGTTCCAGACCTCGTCAATTATTGTTCTCCCGATAATATTAGGCCCTGACGGAATCTGGCTTGCAAATACAGTTGCACAGGTTTTTGCGTTTATTATTTCGCTTACATTCCTTATCGCATTGAGGAAAAGGTACAAATACTTTTAAAACCAATAAAGACACGCACACCGCCTTGAACCGACCCCCAAAAGTTAGACCAAAAATCTAACGATTGGGAGGTCGGTTCAATTTCAGGTGTTTTTGGTTTTGGCTATTTAATTTTTATTCCCACATTCCGAGATGAGGTTTTTGTTTTGAAAAAACGGTAGGCTTTATTCCGTTTTCCGCCAAAGAGGCAAGATAATCTTCCGTTACCGCATTTTTGAATGTCGAAAGCCCTATTTCATACATATAAAATCCCTTTTATATTTCAACAATATCCTTCATGGAGTACATTCCGGCAGGCTTGCCCTTAAGAAAGCCGGCTGCGGCTATTGCTCCCGTTGCGAAAATCTCTCTTGAAGCGGCGGAATGTTTAATCTCTATTACCTCGTCATTTCCGGCAAAGAGCACTGTATGCTCGCCGACAATCGTGCCGCCCCTCACGGAATGAATACCGATTTCCTTAGGGCTGCGCGCCTTTCTTACCGAATGTCTGTCATAAACATACTCAAAATCGTCTTTTTCATTAAGTTCATCGGCAATTGCAAGTGCGGTTCCGCTCGGTGCGTCGAGCTTTCTGTGGTGGTGCTTTTCAATGATTTCAATATCAAAATTATCGCCGAGTATCTCAGCCGCCCGCTTTGCAAGGGCGGTTATGACGCTTATCCCAAGCGACATATTTGCAGAATAAAACACTGCCGTTTTTTCGGAAGCTGCCTTCATTTTATTCTTTTGTTCCTCCGAAAGACCTGTGGTGGCAAAAACAACCGGGGTTTTTGTATTGACGGCGTAATCAAGCACGCCTTCAAATGCTGAAGGATGAGAAAAGTCTATTATAACATCAGCCCTCCCCGAGAACTCCTTCGGAGAAGAATACACAGGGAAAGGCGAGGCTACGTCCTGTTTTATATCAAAGCCGCAGACTATTTCAAAACCTTCTTTTGTTCTGACGGTATCGGCAATAACGCGCCCCATATGACCGCAGGCGCCGCTTAAAATTATACTTGTCATTTGTCAGCACCTCATTATAAAAGATTAACTGATTCAAGCGCCGCTTTTATGCGCGCCTTATTTGCATCGGAGGGGTCATAAAGCGGAAGGCGAAGCATTCCGTTATCCGTCCCGAGCATTTTCATTGCCGCCTTTACGGGGATAGGGTTAACATCGCAGAAAAGAGCATTGATAAGCTCAAGATATTTAAGCTGAATTTCTGCGGCAGCCTTATAGTCGCCCTTAAGGCACAACTCACACATATCGTGAGTTGCGTCCGGTGCGACATTGGCAAGCACGGAAATAACGCCCTTTGCGCCGATTGACATAAGCGGAACAACCATATCGTCATTCCCGGAATACATATCGACCAGATGCCCGCACTTCTCCATCATTTTTATACTGAGCGACATATCACCGCTCGCTTCTTTGATTCCGACTATATTTTCACGCTGACCAAGCTCAAAGAGCGTATCAACCGAAATCGTAACCCCCGTACGGGAGGGCACATTATAAAGAATAATCGGGATTTTAACCTCATCGGCAATCCTGCTGTAATGCGCAACAAGCCCTCTCTGGGAGGTCTTATTGTAATAGGGCGTAACCATGAGCAGTCCGTCCGCACCCACGCCTTCGGCAAACTTTGAAAGATGAATTGCGCAAGCGGTATCGTTATTGCCCGTTCCGGCAATAATCGGGATTCTGCCGTCCGCTTTGCGGCAGGCATATTTTATGGTCTGCTCGTGTTCCTCAACGGTCATTGTCGCCGCCTCGCCCGTTGTGCCGGCGATAATGATTGAATCCGTTTTGTGTTCAATATGATATTCAATCAGGCGCCCGAGTGCGTCAAAATCCACCCCGTTTTCATTAAACGGAGTAATCAGCGCAACACCGGAGCCTGTAAAAACTGTATTTTTCATAGTGTAATTTTTCCTTCCGGATTATTTGTTTTGCTGTTCGATATATTTTTCGGCAATCTGAACCGCATTTGAAGCGGCGCCTTTTCTGATATTATCGGCAACCACCCACAGATTTACGCCGTTTTCAACACTTTCGTCGCGTCTGATTCTGCCGATATATGTTTCATCTGTACCGGTAGCTTTTTCGGCAATCGGGTAAACATCGTGTGCGGTATCGTCCATAATAACAACGCCGGGGGCATTGCGGAGCGTTTCAACAAGCTCGGAAAGCTCAAACGGTTTTTCAAGTTCAACATTAATGGCCTCGCTGTGGCTGTTGAAAACGGGAACTCTTACCGCCGTTGCGGTTATTCTGATATTATCGTCATGCAGAATTTTTCTTGTTTCGTTGACCATTTTCATTTCCTCTTTTGTGTAGCCGTTATCGAGGAAAACATCTATATGCGGCAGACAGTTGCCGGCAATCTGATAAGGGAATTTTTTGGGAGCTTCGCCCTTAAGTCCGTTTTCAAGGTCCTTATATCCTGCCATACCCGCACCCGAAACAGCCTGGTATGTCGAATACACAATTCTCTTAATGCCGTATTTGTCATGCAGCGGTTTAAGCGCAACCATCGCCTGAATTGTGGAACAGTTGGGGTTTGCAATTATACCCTTGTTCCACTCAATATCCTCGGGGTTAACCTCCGGAACAACCAGCGGAACCTCCTTATCCATTCTCCATGCGCTTGAATTGTCTATTACAACCACACCTTCTTTAGCGGCGATAGGCGAATACTTTTCACTTGTGGAACCGCCCGCCGAGAAAAGGGCGATGTCTATGCGACCGTTATCGAAGGAATGTTCGTTAAGCTCCTCAACCACATAATCCTTGCCCATGAACTTTACGGTTGTTCCGGCAGAGCGCGCGGACGCCATAAGATAGTAGTTTTCAACCGGGAGATTTTTTTCTTCAAGAACCTTAAGAAAAGTCCTCCCGACCATCCCCGTTGCGCCGACTACGGCGATATTATACTTTTTCATGCAATCAAACCTCCGAATATAGTTATATACTTAATATTTTACCACCAAAGGGCATGTCTTGTCAACCATGAATATGAATAAAAATGCCGAATTTGAAAAAGAACAGCCGTTAACGACCGTTCTTTTGACTAATTTTTGATTTTAAGCTTTTCCGCCGCATTTGCAAGCATAAGCTTAATCCTGTTCTGCTGATTAATTTCCGAAGCGCTTGCGTCATAATCAATCGCGATGATATTGACATCGGGATTGCGCCTTTTTATCGGGTTCATCATGCCTTTTCCTACAATATGGTTCGGAAGGCATCCGAACGGCTGTGTGCAGACAATATTATTCACGCCGCTGTCGGCAAGTTCAAGCATTTCCGCCGGGAGAAGCCACCCTTCGCCCATTTTGCAGCCGTAACCGATATAATCTTTGACCAAAGACACAGTGTGTGAAAACGGGGTTGACGGTCTGAACCGCCCGTCCGAAGCAACCGCATCGATAACCTTTTTTTGTTCATGTTCAAGAAATTTCAGAACCATACAGTAAAGTGGATACTGCGCCTTATTTCTGCCGTAGAGCCTGTAATCCATAATATTATCGTAAATGCTGTAGAGCATAAAGTCCATAAATCCGGGGATAACAATCTCTGCGCCCTCGGAAACCAAAAACCGTTCCAGTCCGTTGTTTCCGGCAGGCGAAAACTTAACAAAAATTTCGCCGACAATCCCGACCTTGACCTTTTCCTCATGTTTTAACTCGATTTTGCCGAATTCGTCAATAATTCTCTTATAATTCTTTTTTATCCGGACAAGCGAAAAATGTTTTTTGTTCATCTCGTCTGTAAGGACCCTCGTAAGCTTCTCCGAAACCGCTTTTGTGCTGCCTTTTTTAACCTCGTACGGCTTGCACTGATTTTCAAGAAGCATAATCAAATCGCCGTAAAGCGTTGCGTAAAGCATTTTATAAAGCATAGGTAGCGTCAGTTTAAAACCCGGGTGTTTTTCAAGCCCGGCAAGGCTTAAAGATATTACCGGAATATGCCCGTAGCCTGCCCTTTCAAGCGCTTTTCTTATAAGAAAGATGTAATTTGACGCTCGGCAGCCGCCGCCTGTCTGGAACATTATAAGCGCAATTTTATCGGTATCGTACCGTCCGCTTTTAACCGCCTCCAGAAACTGCCCTATTACCACAATTGCCGGATAGCATGTATCGTTATGCACATATTTAAGCCCAGCCTCCGTAACCGATGAACTTTCCGACTCCAGAAGATCGATATTATATCCGCAATTCCTGAGAATCTGAATATACAGCTTAAAATGCACCGGAAGCATATTCGGTGCCAGAATCGTATGCGTTTTTTTCATTTCTTCGGTGAAAGGGATGTATTTTTCAGTCATTTCCGTTCCTTTCCTCCAATGCGCCCAAGAGGCTTCTGAGCCTTATTTTAACAGCGCCGAGATTTGTGATTTCATCAATTTTAATCTGAGTATAAAACTTACCGCCGTCTTCCAAAATACTGCGAATTTCGTCGGTTGTAATCGCATCTACGCCGCATCCGAAGGACACAAGCTGCACAAGTTCGGTATCGTTATGTTCCACCGCATATCTTGCCGCTCTGTAAAGCCTTGCATGGTAAGTCCACTGATTAAGAACCCTGACCTCAGGAATTTTTGAAAGATGGCAGATACTGTCCTCGCTGACAACCACAAACCCAAGTGATGCTGCAAGCTTATCGATTCCGTGCCCGACCTCCGAATCCGCATGATAAGGCCGGCCCGCAAGAATCATGATTCTCCTGCCGTTTTTGCGTGCATAATCAAGCGCACGCTCACCCTCTTTGCGGATTTTCGCCATATGCTCACCGTATGCCGCAAAACCGGCGTCCACAGCACGGGATATTTCCGATTTTTTAATATTATAATCCGAAAGATACTTAAACAGCTCACGCTTCAGTTCCTTCAGGTTGTTTATGTTAAGATAAGGGTACATAAACCGCAGACCTTCGAGCGATTTTGAATTACCCTTCAGAAGCTCCGGATAATACGCAACAACCGGGCAGTTATAATGGTTGGACGACGCCCCCTCATCCACATTATAAGTAAGACAAGGATAAAAAATTGCGTCAACGCCCGCCTCCGCAAGCGCCTCGATATGCCCGTGCATAAGCTTTGCCGGATAGCATGCCGTATCCGACGGAATTGTAAACTGCCCCTTTTCGTAGGTCTTTCTCGTTGACATCGGCGAAACGACAACCTCAAACCCGAGCTCTGTGAAAATCTTGTGCCAGAGCGGCAAAAGTTCAAACATTCCGAGCGCAAGCGGCATACCGATTCTGCCTCTGCGGTTTTCTCCCGGCTTAAGCGATGTAAGAAGCTTGCGCTTAAACTCATGCAGATTCGGCAAATCCGAATATTCCGTTTTACCCAGACCCTTTTCGCACTTATTTCCCGAAATGAACTTTTTGCCGCCTCCGAAATCGTTAACCGTAAGGCGGCAGCGGTTTCCGCAGCCGCCGCACACAACGGATTTCGATGTATGCGTAAAGTTTTTAAGCCCGCCCGGGGTCAGAATCGCAGATTTTTCAGCTTTCATTGCGTGCAGCGCAGCACCGAAAGCGCCCATAAGCCCTGCAATACGGGGCCTTATAACGCTCCTTCCCAGTTCTTTTTCAAAGGCACGCAGAACCGCATCGTTATGGAATGTTCCGCCCTGAACGACAATATTCTGCCCGAGTTCATCGGCGGACGCCGCCCTTATAACCTTATATATCGCATTTTTGACAACGCTTACCGAAAGCCCTGCCGAAATATCCTCAACCGAAGCGCCTTCCTTCTGCGACTGTTTAACGGAAGAATTCATAAACACCGTGCAGCGGCTTCCGAGGTTAACCGGAGCCTTTGCAAAAAGACCCTTTCTTGCGAATTCCTCAATCGGGCAGCCGAGAGATTTTGCAAATGTTTCAAGGAATGAGCCGCACCCCGACGAGCACGCTTCATTAAGCATTATGCTGTCGATTGCGCCGTTTCTGATCTTAAAACACTTAATATCCTGACCGCCTATATCGAGTATAAAATCGACATCCTTGCAGAAATGCTTTGCCGCCGTATAATGGGCGATTGTTTCAACCAGCCCGAAATCGACGGAAAAAGCGTTTTTAATAAGTTCCTCACCGTAGCCCGTCACGGCGGAACCGCAGATTGTTATACGGTCTCCGCAGAGCGAATATATTTTTTCAAGCTGTTCCCTTATTATCTCAACGGGATTGCCCTTATTTGAAGAATAATAAGAATACAGAATCTCTTTTTTATCATTTATAAGTGCCAGCTTTGTGGTTGTGCTGCCGCAGTCGATGCCGAGGTAAGCCTTGCCGGAATACTTTGCGATTTCGCACGCCGGGACATTGGCGGATTCATGTCTTTCTTCAAATTCACGGTACTGCCTGTCATTTTCAAAAAGCGGAGGCAGCCGGTTTGTAGAAATACCGCCCTTTGCCGAAGCAATTTTTGACATAAGCCCGGAAGCAGTCACCTTTAAGCCGCTTTTTTCAGCATAAAGAGCCGCACCCCATGCAACCGAAATTCTTGCATAGTCGGGGAAAACCGCATTTTCATCCGAAAGCTTAAGCGTTTCCTTAAACCTGTTCCCCAGCCCTTTGCAGTAGTAAAGAGGGCCGCCGAGAAAAAGCACTTTCCCCTCGATTCTTCTGCCCTGCGCAAGCCCGGCAATCGTCTGGTTCACTACCGCCTGATAAATGCTTGCGGCAACATCTTCCTTCCTTGCGCCCTGGTTCAGAAGCGGCTGAATATCGGTCTTTGCAAACACGCCGCACCTCGAAGCTATTGGATAAATTTGCGTATAATTAAGGCTCAGCTTATCAAGCTCATCAACTGTGACATTAAGCAGAACCGCCATCTGATCGATAAACGCCCCCGTTCCGCCCGCACATGAGCCGTTCATGCGCTCGTCGCAGCCGCCGTCGAAAAAGATAATCTTTGCATCCTCGCCGCCAAGCTCAATAACGCACGAAGCGTCCGGCTCAACCGCCTTCACGATTTCGCTCGTCGCAAAAACCTCCTGAACAAACGGCACGCCTATGCTCTGTGCCAGCCCCAGCCCGGCGGAACCGGATATTGCAGCAAAAAATTCACGGTCACCGACAAGCTTTGAAACCTCGCCCAGAATTTCGGAGGTTTTCTCCCTCACCTTGGAAAGATGCCTTTCATAGGTTTTATATATTATATTTTTTCCTTCGCACAGTACGAACTTAACAGTGGTAGATCCCACATCGATTCCGAGAGTCAATTTATTATCAGCCAATCCGATTTCTCCATATTTAATATAATAATAAAAAACATTAAATCTATAATAGCACAAATATTCAAAAAATGCAAGAGGTAAATTTTTAATAAATCAACTGTCAAATTTTATCGAATAATTGCATAAACTGTATATGGTGAATAACATGAAGCAATTTTCAAAAGAATACTATCTGGTTTTTTCATCCGCGACCTCGGCGCAAAGACTTTCAAAGCTGCTTTCTGCCAAAGGAATAAAAAGCAGCATGGTTCACACACCGAAAGCAGTATCTGACGGCGGCTGCGGCTACAGTCTGATAATCCAGGAAAGGTACCTTTATAAATCCGTACACCTTGCCGAAGAGTACGGAATCAAAATCAAAAAAACCGCCGAGAAAAAAGACTAACGAACAAAAGCAGAAATGCACCTCCGAAATTCCTTCGGAGGTGCATCTGTAAAACAGACCTATATTATTACGACCTGTAATCGGCATTAATCGTGACATAGTCAAATGTCAGATCGCAGCCCCATGCTGTGGCTGAAAAACTGCCGTCCTTCACATCGCAGGTGCAAGTTACCTTGTCCGCACCAAGGATTTCAGTCGCCTTTTCCTCACTGTAATCGGTCGCAGCGCCATTTTCCACAAGCTTTAATTTTCCGTTTTCACTTTCTATGTAAATATCCGTTCTGTCGGGGTCAAAATCCGCACCGCTGTAACCGAGAGCGCACATAATTCTGCCCCAGTTTGCGTCCTTGCCGAAAACCGCAGCCTTTGTCAGGCTCGATGTTACAACCGATTTTGCCAAAGTTTTTGCCGCAGACTTGTCCTTTGCACCCAAAACCGTAACCTCAAAAAGCCTCGACGCACCCTCGCCGTCCTCAGCAATCCTCATTGCAAGAAACTTCGTCACATAATCAAGCGCCTCGCAAAACGCCTTATAATCCTCACCCTCGCCCGTTATTTCATCATTTCCAGCCATACCGCCCGCAAGCAGCAGAACCGTATCATTCGTTGATGTATCGCCGTCCACCGAAACCATGTTGAAGCTGTCCTCAATGCTTGCCCGCAAAGCCTTTACCGCAAGTTGCTTTGAAATCGCACAGTCAGTGGTTATAAACCCGAGCATCGTGCCCATATTCGGGTGAATCATCCCCGACCCTTTACACATTCCGCCCATTCTGATGTTTTTGCCGCCGACAGTGAATTCAACTGCAATCTGCTTTGGCTTTGTGTCCGTCGTCATAATAGCCTCCGCCGCAAGATTTGCGCCGTTTTCGGTTGCCTCGAGTTTGTCTTTTAGCATAATTATACCGTTTTCAATTATGTCCATAGGGAGGTTTGCGCCTATAACTCCGGTTGAAGCAACCAGCACTTCCTCTTTTTTTACCCCCAGAGCATCCGCTGCAATTTCTGCCGTTTTTTCCGTATCCGAAAGCCCTTTTGCTCCCGTGCAGGCATTTGCGATGCCGCTGTTTATAACAACAACACGTGCTGTTTTTTGTTCATCACAAAGCCGTTTATCCCACTTTACGGGCGCCGCCTTCACAAGATTTTTCGTAAATGTTCCGGCTAAGACGGCATCGCTCTCGCAAAAAATCATCGCCATGTCACGGTTCGTCTTTCCGCTCTTTATCCCTGCCCTGAGCCCATATGCCTTAAAGCCCTTCGCAGCTGTAACGCCGCCCTTTATTATATTCATAATTATACGCTCCTTCGTGCATAAAAATTCAAAAATATATTTATTTTAATTATACAACTTTTGGACGGTAATGTCAATACAAACCCTTGCTATTTTCATTAAAATGTGATAATATATATAGTGAAACAATTTTTGGAGATAATTAATATGATATATTTTGATAATTCTGCAACAACAAGACCCTACTGCGAGGTGTGCGATAAAATGGCGGAAACCGCTTACAAAAACTTCGGGAATCCGTCATCGCTGCATACGCTCGGTATGGAGGCGGAAAAGACGGTCCGCCGGACAAGGCAGACGCTCGCAAAGGAAATCGGGGCGCACGAGGATGAAATCTATTTTACCTCCTGCGGCACTGAAAACGCAAACACCGCAATTTTCGGAATTGCAAGCCGTACGAGAAAACGAAGGATAATCACAACCACAGTTGAACACCCCTGTGTATTAAGACCGCTTGAAAGGCTATCGAAAGAGGGCTTTGAAGTCATATACCTTCCGGTTGACGAAAACGGTTTTGTAAATCTTTCGGAGCTTGAATCTTCCGTTAATGATGACACCGCCCTCGTGTGCATGATGCAGGTCAACAACGAAGTCGGCGCAATAACGGACCTTTCGGCGGCAAGCAGAATCATAAAACGGAAAAATCCCGAAACATATTTTTTTGCCGACTGCGTTCAGGGATTCGGCAAAATCAAGGTTTCAGCGAAGGACTGCGATATGCTTAGCATAAGCGGTCACAAAATACACGGACCAAAGGGCATCGGGGCACTATATGTCAAAAAGGGAACAAAAATCAATCCGTTTATGCTCGGGGGCGGTCAAGAGAAGGGCTTCCGCTCCGGAACGGAAAATGTGCCGGCGATTGCCGGGCTCGGGAAAGCCGTCGAATTAATCGGCGATAAGTCCGAAGCTTTCCGGAAGATGAGCGAAGTTAAAATGCGCCTTGCCGAAAGAATTTTAAGCGAAATTCCGGACACATTTATAAACAATGCGGATTTTGAAAATTCCGCCGCATCGGTTCTGAATATATCGTTTTCCGGGGCGAGAAGCGAGGTTATACTGCACTTTCTGGAAGCGGAAGAAATCTATGTTTCGTCAGGCTCTGCGTGCTCGTCAAACAAACCCGGAAATAGCCATGTCCTGACCGCAATGGGCAAAAAGCATGAAATTATCGACAGCTCGATTCGTTTCAGTTTCTGCCGTGAAAATACGGTTTCCGAAGCCGACGAAACAGTTGAAACACTTAAAAGAATTCTGCCGAAAATCCGCAGAAAATAAGAAAGGAAAACACTATGCTTATAATGATAAAATGCGGCGAGATAGTCCTTAAGGGGCTGAACCGCCACCTGTTTGAAGAAAGACTTATGAAAAACATCAGGTTCCGCCTGCACGACCTCGGAAAAGTTCATCTGAGGTGCGCACAGAGCACTATTTACCTTGAATCCGAAGGCGATATTGATAAAATGTTTGAAAGGCTGAAATATGTTTTCGGAATTTCAAACATAAGCAAGGTGCACGCCTGCGAAAAAGATATGGAAAAGGTACTGCCGCTTGCGCTGCGCATTATGGAAGAAACTGGTGCAAAAACTTTCAAGGTGGAAACAAAGCGCAGCGATAAAAAGTTCAGATACAATTCACCACAGATTAGCCGCATGGTAGCGGATTTTGTTTACGACAATATTCCGGGCGGAATAGAAGCCGACATGAAAAACCCCGAAGTTGTTCTGAGGGTTGATGTAAGGGACGCCGAATGTTATGTTTATGTCGAGCGTGAAAAGGGCGCCGGCGGAATGCCGACAGGCACAAACGGCCGTGCAACACTGCTGCTTTCAGGCGGAATTGACAGCCCGGTTGCCGGGTGGATGATAGCAAAACGTGGCGTTGAACTTAATGCGGTGCATTTTCATTCGTACCCCTACACAAGCGAGCGCGCAAAAGAAAAGGTTATCGACCTTGCAAAGCTTATGTCGCGGTACTGCGGCAGAATAAATCTCTATGTTGTTCCGTTCACAGAGCTTCAGCTTGCGATAAACGATAACTGTCCTGACGATGAAGGAACAATCATAATGCGCCGCATGATGGCAAGAATTGCGGAAAAAATCGCAGTAAATACCGACTCCCAGGCGCTGATAACAGGCGAAAGCATAGGTCAGGTTGCAAGCCAGACGATGTACAGCTTAGCGGTTACAAATCACGGGCTTGATCTCCCCGTTTTCAGACCGCTCATAGGCTTTGACAAAGACGAAATTATTCAAATTGCGAGAAAAATCAATACATTTGAAACCTCGATTCAGCCGTATGAGGACTGCTGCACGGTATTTGTTGCAAAGCATCCCAAAACCAAGCCAAATCTTGCCGACATTGAAAAATCCGAAAGTAATTTTGACTATATGCCGTATATCGAAAAGGCGGTTGAGCGCGCCGAGGTAATTAAAATAGAACCCGAATGGGAGGTTTAATTCATGAGCGTTAACGAGGAACTTGTAAAGGTGCTTACTGACAAAAAAATGACCGTTTCCACTGCCGAATCCTGTACGGGAGGGCTGATTTCCAAGCTGATTACGGATGTTTCCGGCTCATCCGAAGTGTTCAGATACGGTTTTGTGACATACGCAAACGAAGCGAAAATAAATATTTTGGGGGTGTGGGACGAAGCTCTTTCGCAGTACGGCGCGGTGAGCGAGCCGGTCGCGGTTTTGATGAGCTGCGGCGCAAGAAGGGTTTCAAAAAGCGATATAGCCGTTTCGGTAACGGGCATAGCTGGTCCCGGCGGCGGAACTGCCGAAAAACCCGTAGGCCTTGTTTATGTTTCGCTTTCAACTCCGGACGGAACGATTTGCAGAA
>JAXGBA010000066.1:0-6527 GCA_034186235.1 Clostridia bacterium
ATTTTTAGCTTTGGTTTTATATACATTTGTTATAGATTTTATTGCTTTACTTATACGATGTATTTAGATGATGATTGGAATTGTGATCAGTGTATATATGTTACTATTATTTGAAAGTAGTTTAGTTCTTTCATGTTATAAACCCACTACATTAATTTGCAGTGGGTTTCTTTTGGAAAAACACAGAAAAAATTACAAAAATCAGACTCCGTACTTAAAAAGTGCGGAGTCTGATTTTTAATCCTGTTCGAAGGGATTTTCTCTTTGTTCAAGGGGTACATAGTGTGTTTTGCCAGAAATGCTTTTGTATGCCGGCCTTATAATTCTGCCGTTTGCGAATACCTCTTCAAGCCTGTGCGCACACCAACCCGATACCCTCGACATTGCAAAAATCGGTGTGAAAAGGTCATCGGGGATATGCAGCATCCTGTAAACAAGCCCGGAATAAAAATCGACATTTGCGCATATCATTTTTGAATCGCCTTTTATTTTTGAGAAAACATCGGGTGTCAGTTTTTCAACAAGTTCATAAAGCGCAAATTCGTCTGCATGACCGGATTCCTCCGCAAGTGTTCTTGCATATTTTTTAAGCAATACGGCACGGGGATCGGATATTGTATAAATCGCATGACCTAGGCCGTAAACAAGCCCGGTTCTGTCAAACGCCTGCTTATTTATAAGTTTTTCGATATATGAGGCAACCTCGTCTTTGTTCTTCCAGTCCGAAACTGCCTTTTTCATTTCGTCCATCATACCGATAACCTTGATATTTGCGCCGCCGTGCTTTCCGCCTTTAAGCGAGCCGACCGACGCCGCTATTGCCGAATATGTATCGGTTCCGCTTGAGGATACAACATGGGTTGTAAAGGTCGAGTTGTTTCCGCCGCCGTGCTCCGCATGAAGAATAAGGCACAAATCAAGAATTTTTGCTTCAAGGTCTGTATATTTATTGTCCGGTCTTATTAGATGCAGAAAGTTTTCTGCTGTTGAACCGTCGGTTTTCGGCTGATGTATAAACAGGCTTTTGCCGTTATAATAATGTTCCTTAGCCTGAAGTGCGTATGCAATCATTGAAGGAAAACGAGCGATAAGTTCAATCGATTGCCTGAAAACATTGTCAAACGAAAGCTCATCGGGGTTATCGTCATATGAATATAGCGCCAGAACGCTTCTTGAAAGTTTATTCATAATATTGCTGCTCGGCGCTTTCAGAATCATATCTTCTATAAAACCGTTGGGCAGGGGGCGAAGCTGTGCAAGATGTTCGGAGAATTCCTGCAATTGGCTTTCCGTCGGAAGATAACCGAAAAGCAGAAGATAACAGGTTTCCTCAAATCCGAAGCGGTCGTTTGCGATACAGTTTTCAACAAGTGTTGCAACATTTATTCCTCTGTATCTCAACCTTCCCTCGGTGGGTATTTTCTCGTTATCGTCAATGATATAACCGCTTACATCGCCGACAGATGTCAAGCCCACAATTACGCCCGTTCCGTCACTGTTCCTCAGACCGCGCTTTACATTGTATGTCTGGTAATTCGAGGGGTCTATGGTATAGCTGGCATCGTGAACATTATGCAGTAAATCTTTTGTATCCATATTAATCATTCTCCTTTCGCCGTCACTTTTACTATAATACCATACTTTTCAAAAAAATGCAAGTGTTTTTATAAAAACTTGCAAAAAAGCCACTCCGAATATCCGGAGTGACTTTGAAGCTATACTGTATATTATGTAATCAGTTTCTGAGTTCTTTGCGGTTCTCTTCGATAACTGCGAGTGTTTTGTTAATCAAGTCAACTGAATTATTGATATCGGACATTGCCTTTTCGAGCACATTTTTTGCATCGTCAACCGTTCCGCCGATTCCGTTGAGAATCTGGTCGGAATACCTCATAACTCCCATTTTGATTTCGGCAGCGTTTGCATTTGCTTTATTTTCGATGTCTGTTGCAAGTTCTCTTGCCTGACGGGCAATCTCGGTTTCGCTCATCATTGTGATGATTTCGCTCTTAGCCTTTTCGATTCTTGCGGCTGCGTCCTTCTTGGCATTTTCGAGAATTTCTTCTCTTGAATCGGTAATCCACTTTGCCTTTTTAAGGTCATCGGGCATTTTGAGCTTTATTTCCTGAATAAGCTCAAGAATATCCTCTTTGTCAATCAGACTCTTTCCCGAAAGCGGTATTGAAGATGCACTTTCTATTTTTTCTGTCAGCGTGTCGATTAAACTTAAAAGTTCCATTAATATATTCCTCCGTTTTTTCAGTTTGTAAATTTATGATAAATCTCAGCTTTTATACATTCCGGTACAAAACCATCAAGATTACCGCCTAAATGAGCCACTTCCTTGACTATGCTTGAGCTTAAGAACGAATATTCGCTCGACGAAATAAGAAACAGCGTTTCTATTTCGGGGTTCTGCCGTCTGTTCATAAGAGCCATCTGCATTTCATATTCAAAATCGGAAACCGCACGCAGACCTTTAACAATTGTGGTTGCAGACTTATCCTTTGCATAGTCTACAAGCAGACCGTCAAAATAATCCGTCTCGACATTTTTGAGATGAGCCGTTGCGGATTTTATGAAATCCACACGTTCCTCCGCCGTAAATGCCGGGCGCTTTGCGCTGTTATGCAGAACCGAAACGATTACCTTGTCGAAAATGCGCGATGAACGCTCGATTATATCAAGATGCCCGTTTGTTATCGGGTCGAAGCTTCCGGGGTAAATTGCAATTTTCATTATTCGGACTCCCTGTATTTATAAAATATAACCTGTGTTTTGCCGTAGGTTGCAATTCTGTACGGCGCAAGTTTTTCTCCTTGAAACGGTTCAATTCCGCACGGAGCTTCAAAAATCAAAATTCCGTCTTGCGACAGTGTACCGTATCTTTCAATTTGCAAAACTAATTCTTCCAGAAATCCTGCCGCATACGGGGGGTCTGCAAATATTATATCATACTTTTTCGCATTTGTCGAGAGAAATTCTCTGAAATCTGATTTTATAAGTTTGGAATTTGCGTCAACCCGTGTTTTTTTTATGTTGGTTTCGGCGATTTTTAAGGATTCGCAGCTCGAGTCGACAAAGCAGCAGTAGGCTGCGCCGCGGCTGAGCGACTCTATTCCGAGTGCACCCGACCCGCAAAAAACGTCAAGTACATCTGCCCCCTTGACGCTGAACTGTATTATATTGAATACCGATTCCTTAACTCTGTCTGTGGTGGGGCGGATTACATCGTCCCCCGGGAGAGTGTTAAGCTTAGTGCCCCTCGCCGTACCTGATATTACCCTCAAATATTCCATCTCCGAAAACTTTCTATATATTATATTTTATACATTTTCACAATTTTGTCAACACTTTATTGAAAATTCTATCAAAAATTAAAAAAATATATATAAACATGAAATAAAGTTGAAAAAAAGTAACAATTATGATATACTTAATTTAGTTATAATAATTTTGGAGGTTGAAAATTATGGTAAAACATATAATTCTTTGGAAACTTAAAGATGAATATTCAAGCAAAGAAAAACTTGTTATAAAACAGAATATCAAAAAATCACTTGAAGGGCTTAAGGGTGAAATCCCTGGGCTTATCGATGTGAAGGTTCGGATTGACGGGCTTTCTTCGTCGACTGCTGACCTTATGCTCGACACAACTTTTGAAGATGAGGCAGCTCTGAAAGCTTATGCGGTTCACCCCAAGCATATTGCTGCGGCGGATTCGTTTGTGCGCCCGTACACCGCTCTTCGCAGCTGTCTTGATTTTGTGGATTAGATTTTTGCAGAGGAACAGAATAATTCTGTACACTATGAAAAAATACAGATTTTCATCTTTCGATTTCCATTTGTTTTTGCTTTTGATGTCTATTGAAATATTAATGTCTTTTACTTTTTCGGATAAATTCATTTTCCGCCGATTTTGATTGCCGCCTGCGTTCTCGGAACGAAGGAAGCTGCCGCTCTCGGTGCGGCAAAAAGGTGCAAAAGATCCGATTTATGTATTGGAATTGTTTCGTTTTTTGCGCCTCATGTTCATGTGCTGCTTATTCTGGCGGCTCTTTATTTTTCTGACAGAATATCGCACATGCTGAAAACCCATAGCGTTGCGTTTTCGGAATTTGTTGAAAATGACCTTTTCAATCTGTAAATACAATTTACTGCTGCTGCGCTTTCGATTTCTTTTTGCCTTTGCTGCGGATTTGTGCTCGGAAGCTGGATTTTGCCGCTCTATTCCATTGTTGCTTACAGTGCGGCGCTGAAAACGGTCGATTTTATCGTTGAAGGTCTTGACAGGTCAAAAACAGCAATGATTGTTACCGAACAGACCGACACCGTATGCGGACTTCTCTCCGACGAATTTGAGTGCGGTATGACGGTTATCGACGCCTGCGGATATTACTCCGCAAAGGAAAAAATATCATACATATGATAGTAAATAGATTTTAGATAAGGCGGCTTCGCGAGATTGTTCATTCGGCGGACGAAGCGGCTTTTATAACAATTACCGAGGTTGCGGATGTTTTTCATAAAATTAAGGAATAACCTCCTTGACATTTAGTGAAATTTGATGTAAAATAATATTATAGCCGAGTTTTGGCAAATTTTTTGAATAATTAGGAGATGTTATAAAGATGAGAGTTGTATGTTTCGGCGAAATTATGGCAAGGCTCAGCCCGGAAGGCTACGGAAGGTTTGTTCAGGCAAACAAGCTTGATGTTACATACGGCGGCGGTGAGGCGAATGTTGCCGTATCGCTTGCAAACTACGGTGTTGAAGCTTCATATGTTACAAAACTTCCCGATAACGATATGGCAAAATGTGCTTTGAGAAGCCTTAAAGCTCATGATGTTGACACTTCCGACATTGTTTTCGGCGGTGACAGACTGGGTATTTACTTCTGCGAAAAGGGCGCTTCACAAAGACCTTCAAAGGTTATATATGACAGAAAGTATTCCTCGATTTCTACAGCTGAGAGGTCGGATTTTAACTGGGAGCAGATTTTTGACGGGGCAGACTGGTTCCACTTTACGGGAATTACCCCCGCACTTTCAGATAACTGTGCGGAAATCTGCCTTGATTCCGTAAAAATGGCTAAGGCTATGGGACTTACCGTAAGCTGCGACCTCAATTTCAGAAAGAATCTCTGGACAACGGAGAAAGCAGGCAAGGTTATGGCGGAGCTTATGGAATATGTTGATGTTGTCATCGCCAACGAAGAAGATTGCGAAAAGGTGTTCGGAATTAAAGCTGAAAATACCGATATTACCGGCGGTACGCTTTCAAAAGAAGGCTACAAGCAGGTTGCGAAAACGCTTTCCGAAAGATTTAATATCGCTAAGGTCGCAATTACCCTCAGAGGAAGTATTTCTGCTAACGACAATAACTGGTCCGCTATGCTTTACGATAACGGAGAGTGCTATTTTGCAAAGAATTATCTTATCCACATCGTTGACCGTGTGGGCGGCGGCGATTCGTTCGGAGGCGGCCTTATTTACGCAACACTCAACGGATATTCCGCACAGGATACAATCGAATTTGCGGTTGCGGCTTCCTGCCTTAAGCATACAATCGAGGGCGACTTCAATGAAGCTTCGCTTGACGAGGTTAAAAAGCTTATGAGCGGTGACGGCTCGGGAAGAGTTCAGAGATAATTATCAGCGCCCGATTTTTAATCGGGTGCTGTTTGCATTATTGTTTATATGGTGAGTTATGGAAAAAATCGGAGTTATTGATTTGGGTTCAAATTCGGCAAGACTTACGGTTGCCGAAATTATCGGCGATGATTTTAATACCGTTTTCAGCGATAATATTTATGTGCGGCTTGCGGAAGGTATGACTGACAGTAGTAATACGATAAAGCCGGAGCCGGCGCTCAGGGCGGTTCTTGCGCTTTCGGAGCTAATAAAAAAGTGCCGCGATTTATCGTGCGGTGAAGTTTTGGCTATTACAACCGAGGCGGTAAGGCGCGCCGATAACAGTGAGTGGTTTTTATCGCTTGTCAAGAGTGCGGTCGGGATTGATATTGATGTGATTTCGGGGAGCGACGAGGCGTATTATGATTGTCTGTCAATCATGTACAAGACGGGTTTTCGGGAGTTCGTCATGATTGATACGGGCGGAGGAAGCACCGAAATTGCCTATGTAAGCGGCGGCGAGGTTAAAAACCGTGTTTCCGCTCCGTGGGGGTCGGTTGTGCTCAACAGAATGTTTTCGTCCGGGGAAACGCTTTCTGCGGAGGAGTTCAACGATGTCATTGCGCATATTTCGGACGGCTTAGCATCGCTTGACTGGGTGTTCGGGATAAAAAATGTGCCGCTTGTAATGCTTGGCGGTTCGCTGAGAAACTGGTATGATTATAAAAATGATTACACGCTTTCGCAGTTTGCCGAAAAAATGCTTTCAATGACGGTTCCTGAGCGTGAAGATTTCGGCATACCAAAAAGACGCTCCGACACCATAACTGCAGGGCTTGCACCGGCGATTGTGCTTGAACTTATCATAAAACCTTCTGAAATCACCGCCTGCGA
>JAXGBA010000067.1:0-7968 GCA_034186235.1 Clostridia bacterium
CATAGATACGGTTGGTATTGTATGTCAGCCGCTCACCTTTAAAGACATTATTCTTCCACGTTCCGGCCTGCAAGTAGTCGGATGGCGAGACGTAAAAGCCGAATCCGTTGCGCATGCCGCGCTTCTGCTTCTTGATGTTACTCCGCTTTCCCTCGGCATTGAAACTCTCGGCGGCGTATTTACAAAGCTGATTGAAAGAAATACCACAATTCCTACGAAAAAGAGCCAGGTGTTCTCTACCGCCGCAGATAACCAGACCGATGTTGAGGTTCATGTTCTCCAGGGCGAAAGAGAAATGGCGGCTTACAATAAGACTCTCGGAAGGTTCAACCTCTCGGGTATTCCTATGGCTCCCAGAGGCGTTCCGCAGATTGAGGTTACATTCGACATCGATGCGAACGGTATCGTTCATGTTTCTGCAAAGGATCTCGGTACCGGCAAGGAACAGAGTATTACGATTACCGCAAGCTCAAATCTTTCCGATGAAGAAATCGACAAGGCAGTAAAAGAAGCTGAAAAGTTTGCGGCAGAGGATAAAAAGCGCAAAGAGGAAGTTGACATCAAAAACAATGCGGAATCCATGGTTCTGCAGGTTGAACGCTCAATAAAAGAACTCGGCGACAAGATTTCGGAATCCGAAAAGAGCGAACTTGAAACGCTTTGCGCTGAAGTCAAGGAAAAAGCGGCAGGCACCGATTACGATGCTATGAAGGCATCTACGGAAAAGCTTACAAACAGGTTCTCCGAGATTTCAACAAAGCTTTATCAGGCGGCTCAGCAGGCTGCCCAGGCGGCTCAGCAGGGCGGTCAGCAGCAGGGAACACAGCAGCCCGGCGGAGATGACGACTTCAATGTTGTTGACGATAAATAATTCTGCCGGAACGGAGATTTAGCAAATGGCTGAAAAAAGAGATTATTATGAGGTTCTTGGGGTGGATAAATCCGCCTCCAAGGACGAAATAAAAAAAGCATACAGACAGGCTGCGAAGAAGTACCATCCCGACCTTAACAAGGATAACCCCGAAGCGGCGGCCGAAAAATTCAAGGAGGTCAATGAGGCTTATGAGGTTCTCAGTGACGACCAAAAGAAGGCGGCTTATGACCAGTTCGGTCATGCAGGGGTTGACCAAAACGGCGCTTACGGTGGCACTTACGGAGGCGGTCAGGGCTTCGGCTTTGATATGGGCGATATTTTCGACAGTTTCTTCGGCGGCGGCTTCGGCGGCTCGAGAAGAACATCGAACGGCCCGAGACGGGGAAATGATATTCAGCAGGTGGTTGAGCTTTCGTTCAAGGAAGCGGCGTTCGGCTGCGAAAAGGAAATCAGTATACTCAGGGTTGAGGAATGTGATGCCTGCCACGGCTCAGGCTGCGAAGGCAGCTCCAAGCCCGAAACCTGCCCGACCTGTCACGGTACGGGGCAGATTAAGTCCACGCAGCGCACGCCTCTCGGGAACTTTGTCACGCAGCGCACATGCACTGCCTGTGGCGGCAAAGGAACGATTATCAAAAACCCATGTAAAAAGTGCAGCGGCAAAGGCAGAGTCCGCAGAAACCGCAAGCTTACGGTTAATATTCCGGCGGGTATTGATGAGGGTCAGTCCGTTTCAATCCGCGGAGAGGGCGATAAGGGCGCAATGGGCGGCGCTGCCGGCGATTTGTTCGTAACCGTTAAAATCGCTCCGCATGACTTTTTCAAAAGAAAAGGCACAACCGTTCTCTGCGAAATTCCGATTACATTCGTTCAGGCTACCCTCGGGTGCGAACTTGATATTCCGACGATTGACGGCTATGTTAAATATCATATTCCCGAAGGAACCCAGACCGATACGGTCTTTAAGCTTAAGGGCAAGGGTATCCCTTCGCTCAGAGGTATGGGCAGGGGAGAGCAGCATGTGAAGGTTAAGGTCGAGGTTCCGAAGAACCTCTCGCAGCGCCAGAAAGAACTGCTGCTTGAATTTGACAAGGAAGTCAGCGGCAACTGCTATAAGCAAAGCAAGTCGTGGAAAGAAAAACTCAAAGAATTATTTGAATAAACATAAAAACGACTCCTTTATGACAGTCATTGATAAAACAGTAACATCAGCAGACTGTCAAATGTAGTTGCTAAAAAACACGCATATCACTTTTTGAGGTGGTGTGCGTGTTTTCGTGTGCTTTTATTTTTCTCAAAATATCTACTATCAAAACAAGATTTTTAACTTCCCGCACCCAAGTCTTGACTTGATGTTTTGACCTAAAACCGCCGTTATATGTTCTCTTTATGTCTGCTGTCTATAGACGTCATTGCTTACACAAAACGGCATAGAAAATACTATGCCGTTTCACCGAAAATATTATTACTGTTTTATTAAGGACTGCCTTTTATGGGTCATCTTTATGTTTTCTCTTGACATTTATGCGGTTTTGTACTATAATTATTATAAAATGGGGTAAAATTGAAAAAAGGAAGTAATCTCGATGAAAAAAACCAAAATTATCTGTACAATGGGGCCTTCCTGCAGTGACCGCGAGATTCTCAAAAAGATGATGCTTGCCGGTATGAATGTCGCAAGATTTAACTTTTCGCACGGCACTCATGAGGAGCACCTCGAGAGAATTGAACTTTTCAAAAGCGTGAGGGACGAACTGGGGCTTCCGGCGGCTATGATGCTTGACACAAAGGGACCCGAATACCGTATCAAAACATTCAAAAACGGCAGTATAACTCTGCAGGACGGGGCGTATTTTGCCCTTACGGCAAACGATGTCGAAGGAAACGAAGAACGGGTTTCCGTTTCGTACAAGGACATGATTCATGAACTCAATATCGGC
Source organism: Clostridia bacterium (assembly GCA_034186235.1). Taxonomy (GTDB): domain Bacteria; phylum Bacillota; class Clostridia; order HGM11514; family HGM11514; genus CAKSKB01. The sequence continues at coordinate 2,815 of JAXGBA010000067.1, forward strand.
GACAGAATTCTGCTCAACAACGGTCTGATTATTCTTGAAGTCACTCAAAAGACGGAAACCGATGTTATCTGCAAGGTAATTGTCGGGGGTGAACTGTCAAACAGAAAGAGCATGAGCTTTCCGAACAAGGTACTCAAGCAGGTGTACCTGAGCGAACAGGATAAGGACGATTTGCTTTTCGGTATTAAAAATGATATGGATTATGTTGCGTGCTCGTTTGTTTCGTGCAAGCAGGATATTCTTGATGTAAGGAATTTCCTGAATGAAAACGGCGGAAATGATATTGATATTATCGCAAAAATCGAAAACCGTTCCGGCGTGGACAACATTGACGAAATTCTGTCGGTCAGCGACGGAATAATGGTTGCAAGGGGCGATATGGGCGTTGAAATTCCGTATGAGGAACTCCCGGCAATTCAGAAAAAACTGATTACCACCTGCCGCTACAGGGGAAAGAGGGTTATAACCGCAACGGAAATGCTCGAATCGATGATTCATAACCCGAGACCGACCCGTGCGGAGATTTCCGATGTTGCCAATGCGGTTTACGACGGAACGAGCGCTGTTATGCTCTCGGGAGAAACCGCTGCCGGAAAATATCCGGTTGAGGCGGTTCAGGCAATGAGCAAAATCGCCAAGGAAACCGAACATAATATTCACTACAAAAAGCGTTTTGCAACATCAAGCTTTGAAATAAGAAACATGACCGATGCACTTTCACATTCCACATGCTCTCTTGCGATGGATGTTGGTGCGAAGGTGATTGTTGCCTGCACAAGAAGCGGCATGACGGCGCGGCTGATATCGAGGTTCCGTTCTCCTATCCCGATAATCGGCATGACAACGGACGAAAAAGCCTACCGCAAGCTTGCGCTCTCGTGGGGCGTGCTGCCGGTTCTGTCTGAGGAATTTAACTCGACCGATGTTCTCTTTTACCATGCTGTTGTGAAAGCAAAACAGTCCGGGCTTGCGGATAAGGGTGATACAATTGTTATCACCGGCGGAATGACCAACGGCAAGTCGGGCAACACAAATATGATTAAAATAGAAACTATATAGAAGCTTTTTGTTTCACAAACAGAAAATCCCGAAAACCGATATTGCGGCTTCGGGATTTTTGATTGTTTATTCTGATAGGGCATTGGTAAAAGGGTGTTTAGCCTTATTAAATCTGTTTCGGGGATAAGCAAAAAGAAAGGCTATGACGAGGACGACACGGCAGCAATATCTCTTATAACAGGTCTGTCCGCCGCATCGGTTTGCATATTAATTGAATTGATTAAAAACGCACGTGATAAAGATTTGACGGATATAGTATGTAAGATTTTTATAATAAACCTCGAAAAAACCTCATATAATCAGATGAGGTGAGGGATAATGAAGGGCTACATAAAAAAAAGAGCGGTTCTTTTGGGTGAATATATAGCAGAAACAAAGGCAACCGTAAGGGACGCCGCAAAAGTGTTCGGTATATCCAAATCGACTGTACATAAAGATGTTACCGTAAGGCTTGAGAAGACGGACAGGATTCTTCATGAAAAGGTTGCTGAAATACTTGCCGAAAACAAGTCTGTGAGGCACATAAGGGGCGGAATGGCTACAAAAAAGAAATACGCCGAAAAAAAATTAAATAAAATGTAAAAAAGGGGGTTTACTTTTTCGAAAGTTTGTGGTAATATAAAGATATATTATGATTATTTGGAGGATAAAGCAATGGCAGACAGTATTCTTGACAAATTTAAAGAAATTGTCGAAGACAAAAAAGAGATTGATGTAGCAAAAAAGGTAAGAGTAGGTATCATCGGTACAGGCTGGATCGCCGAAGCTCACATCAGAAACTACAAGACCATGCCCGATGTTGAAATCGTTGCAGGCGCAGATCTTGTTCCCGGGAAGGCGGAAGCTTTCTTCAAAAAGTTTGAGGTTGAGGGCGTTAAGTGCTACGGCAGCCACAAGGAAATGCTCGATGATGAAAGCCTCGGGCTTGATGCGGTAAGTATTTGTACATACAACTGCACTCATGCGGAATGTGCTATTTATGCTCTTAAAAAGGGCGTACATGTTATGCTTGAAAAGCCGATGTGCGTAACGCTTGAAGAGGGTATCGAAATCATGAAGGCCGAAAAGGAAAGCGGCAAGATTATCACAATCGGTTTTCAGCCCAGATTTGACCCGAATATGCAGATGGTTAAGAAAATCTGCGAAAGCGGCGAGCTCGGCAAGATCTACTATATCCAGACGGGCGGCGGAAGAAGAAGGGGTATCCCCACACCTTATGGTACCACCTTTATTGAAAAGAACACCGGCGGTATAGGCGCTCTCGGCGACATCGGCTGCTATTCTCTTGACATGGTTCTCAATGCAATCGGATATCCCAAGCCCCTCACAGTTACGGGTTATAAATCCGCATATTTCGGAACCGACCCCAACTATGTTGGCTACGGCAGTCATCATGAATATGCTTCTAAGTTCGGTGTTGACGATTTTGCCGCAGGCTTCGTTCGTATGGAAGACGACCTTATTCTTGATTTCAGAATTTCCTGGGCGCTCAATATTGACACTCCCGGAGATACTCTTATTTTGGGTACAAAGGCAGGGCTCAGAATTCCTTCCACAGACTGCTGGAATGGTTCAATCGGCGGCGACCTTGTAATTTACAAAGAAGTTGCAGGTGAGCAGATTGAATATAAGATTCCCAAGAAGGACAGCAATGTAAACTGCTTTGAACTTAAGCTTCGTTCGTTTATCGACGCTGTTAAGGAAGGCGGCAAAGCGCCTGTTCCCACAAGCCAGATTATCTACAACCAGGCGATACTTTCGGGTATCTGCACATCTGCAGAGCTTGGCCATGAAATTGAAATTGAAATTCCTGAAGTTTAATTACAGAACTCTCAAAAACCGTGCAAAAATTTTTGCACGGTTTTTTTTGACAAAATGCAACTTTTTCCGCTTTTGGAAGGTGTTATATACGAAAACTATTTAAGACGGAGGTTTTTTATGAAAAAACTATTATCAATCATTCTTTGTGTTATTTTGACGGTAGGCATGATGTCCGAGGCGTTTGCGGCGGATTCGGAGGATATGAAGAGGGCGCTTGAAACAGTAAAATCACGAATCGGAAACACCGATGAGTATGACAGCTTTGAAAGCGGCAGTCATTATTATGAAGGCGAAGAACAGCAGTTTAATTTTGATTGGCAAAACACCGAAACCGGTGCTTGTCTTTATGTTACGGCATTGGCGGACGGCACGATATTGAGGTACAGTTATTATGATGACAGCGAAAAGTCAGTTCCGATTTCTCAGATGCTAACAAAGGATGAATACAGGGTTTCTGCGGAGAATTTTGTAAAGCAGATTAATCCCGATATTTTTGATGATATAAAACTCGGCTCTCCGTTTGTGAACTCAAGAAGGGAGGTAAGCTTTGATGTTACTTTGTGCAAAAACGGTTATCCCATAAAAAATACCGGAGGGATGATTGAAATAGACCTTACCGGCAAAAAGCTTTTGAACTTTTATCTTCACGGCATTAACAATGAAAATAAGTATGAAACCGGCGATGTAATTTCCAAAGAAGAAGCGGTAAAAATCTTCAAGGAAAAGCTCGGTGCGGAGCTTTATTATTCAGTGGATTACGAGCTTGATGATAATAAAGAGGAAAAAAGAACGATTTCTCCCAAATATCGTACGGTAGGCGAAGATAAGTACATAAGTGCCTTAACAGGTGAAACTGTTTCGTGCAGCTATGATTACGCAATTCCTTTATATAAGGAAGAATCCGCTTATTCTGCCGCATCGGATTATGCGGGTAACGGTTTTTCGGAGGCGGAAATAGATGAAATCGAAAATATAGAAAAGCTTATTTCTCCCGAAAAGGCGTTCAATACCGTTATGAATATAAAGTGCGCCGACTTGCCTGATGCGAAATTCGAGGATGTTTTCAAAAGCCTGATAAAGCTTGGATACGGCGAAAAAAGGCAATACAGTTTCAGATATAGCGACAATTCGGAAAAAGACGGCTTTTATAGAGGATTCTATGCAAGTGTTGATGCCGAAAGCGGTGAGATTACAAACTTTAATGCTTATTCCTATTCCGAAAGCGATGGTAAGGCTTCCGAAATTTCAGACGAAGATGCCGCCAAAACAGCGGATAATGCTTTGCGAGAGCTTGCTCCGAAAAAATACGGCGAGTACAAATTGCAAAACACCGAAAACGGAAATTGTCTGTATCAAAGATATGTTAATGACATACCTGTTGATATTGATACCGTCAGCATTTCGGTAAATCCCGATACTAAAAAGGTTACAAACTACCATATATCCTATACGGACGAAACTTTCCCGTCTGTTGAAAATGTTATCACAAAGGACGAGACGGAAGAAATTCTTCTTTCCAACGCCGATTACGAAATCTGCTATATATATGACGGCGAATCCGAAGGATACAAGCTTTGCTACAGCTTTTTGAACGGAGCAGGTATCGTTGATGCCAAAACGGGTGAGTACGAAGGCTTTACCGTGTCGGAGCTTGAAGATTACGGCGATGTTTCCGGACATTATGCGGAAGGCGCGGCAAATGCACTTTTGCAGGCGGATATAGGCTTTGCCGGAGGAGAATTAAAACCGGATGAACCGATTAAGCAGAAGGAATTTGCAGCTTTGGTGCAAAGAGTAATTCAGGACAATTACAAAGCCGTTATCGGTGATGATTACGATTATGATTCGCTTTATGACTATATTGACTTCATTGCTCCCGATGAAGCAGATCCCGACGGTGCGGTTACAAGGCGTGACGCAGCAAAATTCACGGTTCGTGCAATGGGGTATATCGATGTTGCAAAGCTTGACATCTTCAAGCCTATATTTAACGATATGGCGGAAGATGTGGGGTATGCGAGCATACTTGCAGGTCTTAAAATCTTAAACGGTGACGGAAACGGCAACTTCAATCCCGAAGGAGTTCTGACTCGCTCACAGGCACTTATAATCATTTATAATTATCTTAACAGATAGAAAATTAAGCGGCAGCCGAAGCTTTCGGCTGCCGTTTCAGACTGTCGAAAAAGTCGGTCAACCGCAAGCAAAAAATCATTAATTTATTTTTAATGGGAGAATTAAAGTGTATTTTTTGTTTTGCAGTTCTTGTTGAAA
>JAXGBA010000068.1:0-13354 GCA_034186235.1 Clostridia bacterium
CCTTAATATAAGGTATGTTTTTCTTTTCAAACTGCGAAATAAGGTAACTGTCAAGTTCTGTCACTCCCTTCGCCGCATCAACCACCAAAACGGCAATATCGGTTTTTGCAAGCGTCGAAACCGCACGCTTAACTCGTTCATCGCCAAGTTTTCCGCTGTCGTCAATCCCGGGGGTATCTATAATGACAACCGGCCCGAGAGGAAGAATCTCCATTGCCTTTTTTACGGGGTCGGTCGTAGTTCCCGCAACATCTGACACAATCGACAGATTCTGCCCTGTAACACTGTTTACAAGGCTGGATTTACCGGCGTTTCTCAGTCCGAAAAAGCCTATATGAAGTCTTTCGGATGACGGTTCTTTGTTCAAACTCATGTTATCACACCCTTTAGAATCGGAAATCTCTCTTGTTTGATGCCTTTATATCTTCGATATGCTGTTTTGCAAGCGTTTTCACCTTTTCGGCAGGAATCTTTTCAAGTTCTTTTTCTATAAGCGCAAAGCCAATCTTTTTTGTATCTTCGCTTGCATAATCAACAAGATACTCCGCCAAGGTCATAAGCGCATTGGGGTGGCAGCAATTAAGTATCTGACCGTTTTTGCAGAATGCCATAAATCTGTCGCCGGTTCTGCCTTCCCTGTAGCATGCGGTACAGAATGACGGAATAAAGTCCATTTTCATCATCCAGTTTACCACCTCATCAAGCGTCCTCTGGTCGGAAACATCAAACTGTTCGGAATCATGCGGACGCTCCTCCTCGGTATATCCTCCTACGGACGTTCGTGACGCACCGCTGATTTGCGAAATTCCGATATGAAGCGCCTTTTCACGAACCTCCTGTGATTCCCTTGTTGATATTATCATCCCGGTATAAGGAACAGCTATTCTTATACATGCTATAATTTTTTCAAACATTTCGTCGCTTATGCCGTTGTCAAACACATCAGGATCAATATCATCTGCTCTTTTAATCCTCGGAACGCTTATCGTGTGCGGTCCTACACCGTACGCCGCTTCGAGGTGTTCTGCATGCATAAGAAGTCCGGCAAACTCGTACTTATAAAGCTCAAGTCCGAACAGAACCCCGAGCCCTACATCGTCAATTCCGCCATCCATTGCCCTGTCCATCGCCTCGGTATGATAATTGTAATCATGCTTGGGGCCTGTCGGGTGCAGTTCAAGATAGCTCTTTTTATGATAAGTTTCCTGAAAGAGAATATATGTTCCTATGCCAGCATCCTTAAGCTTTCTGTAGTTTTCAACGGTGGTTGCGGCGATGTTAACATTAACGCGCCTTATTGCACCGTTTTTGTGTTTAACGCTGTAGATGGTATTGATACATTCAAGAATATACTCAATCGGATTATTGACCGGGTCCTCCCCGGCTTCAATTGCAAGGCGTTTATGCCCCATATCCTGAAGCGCCGTAACCTCCGCTCTGATTTCCTCCTGCGTGAGTTTTTTTCTTGCTATATGCTTGTTTTTCATGTGATACGGGCAGTATACGCAGCCATTCACGCAATAGTTTGAAAGATAGAGCGGAGCGAACATAACTATACGGTTTCCGTAAAACGCAAGCTTTATTTCCTCAGCAAGCTTATACATCTGCTCAACTTTTTCCGGAATATCGCACGCAAGAAGAACCGATGCCTCACGGTGCGTAAGCCCTTCGCAGCGATAGCCGTTTCCAACCATCTTCGGTCTTGCTTTTTCAAGCAGGCTGTCGATAAGTTCGACATTATGCTTATTTTCCTCGGCGTATTTTATCGTTTCGAGGATTTCATCATCATTGATAAACTCATCCGCAATATGGGATTTCGGGTTATAAACTGCCATTTTCAAAAACTTCCTTTCATAATATCGCCGCGTGATACGACGATTTCATAACCTATTTTTTTCATTTGAATTTTTAATTTTTCAAGCCCTTCGGCGGCTTCCTCGCCGCTTGAAGCTTTATTGTCGTAAAGAGAATACTTACTTCGGTCGCAAAGCGGAGATAAATTGGGCATAACAACATTTGCACCCGACAAAATCCCCATTGTCCTTCCGTCTTTTGAAACAGTCCCGAGAGCGGTTGTGGAAGGGAGAAGAATATTAGGCTTCATTATCCTTATTACCGATAAAAGATATGCCGTCGTTTCGGCGCTCCCCGGAGGCTCGTTTTCAAAAGGAGTATTTTTTGCCGGAATAAACGGCCCGATACCGCACATCTGAGGGTCAAACTCCTCAATAAATTTCAAATCCGCCGCCAATGTTTTTGCTGTCTGAAACGGCGAACCGACCATAAATCCGCAGCCCGTCTGAAAACCTATTCTTTTCAAATCCGAAAGACATCTCATCCTGTTATCAAAAGACATATCTTCGGGGTGAAGCTTTTGATAATGAGCCTTATCTGCAGTTTCATGTCTTAAAAGATACCTGTCTGCGCCTGCGTCGAAAAGCCGCTGATATTCACCCCTCGAAAGCTCCCCTATGGATAGCGTAACTGCGCAATCGGAAAATTCCGACTTTATCCGTTTGACGGTATCGCAAATCATATCAACATTCATAGCCCCTTCGCCACCCTGCAAAACAAAGGTGCGGAACCCAATAGGATAACCCATTCTGCAGCATTTAAGTATTGTTTCGGTATCCATAGCATATCTTTCGCATAATGTGTTAGACCGCCTTATGCCACAGTAATAGCAGTCGTTTACACAGCAGTTCCCGATTTCTATAAGTCCTCTTATATACACATGATTTTTGTATATTTTCTTTCTTATCCGTACAGCCGCACGCTGTGCCCTTTCGAAATAATCGTCTTGGCTTTTTATTAAAATTTCATATTCTTCTACAGACAGCCGTCCGCACATCTCAAGTTTTTCGATTAAATCCATAATTTTCTCCGAAAAAAGCCGCATCCGGGCAGGATACGGCTTTCTAAAGCTTATATTCTTGCCCTTTCACTCAGACATGACTCTTTATGTCAGGTTAATTTTAAATTATTTTATATCGTTTTCGTCAAAAGGGTCGCCGCATTCGGGACAGAACGGATGCATCAAGAGATTCACAATAAAAATAATCTCTCCAGGAATCAGCCAGAACGCCGCCAAGAGCACCTGCCCCTGCTTTTAAAAGTCCCATAGCATACCCTACTAAATATAATCTATATAAAATAATTATACAGTAGTTTTACAAAAAAGTCAATAAATTTATCAAAAGAAACGCTTTAGGCTTGCTTTTTTTTGAAATTTGTGCTACAATATTGTTTATAGGCAGGTGATTGAATTGAGAATTTTGTTTATTCGCCACGGCGACCCCGACTACAGTATTGATTCGCTCACTCCGAAAGGCAGGGTTGAAGCGGAGCTTCTCTCCGAAAAGCTTTCGCATATGGATATTGACGATTTCTATGTTTCTCCGCTCGGGCGCGCAAAAGACACTGCAAAATATACGCTCGACAAGGTAGGCAAAACAGCTGAGGTTCTCCCATGGCTCGAAGAATTCAGAGGTAGGATATACGATTTGCCCGACAATCCTGATAAAGTCAGAGGTCCGTGGGACTTAATGCCGGGATTCTGGACAAAAAATCCCAATCTTTACGATAAAGACAAATGGCTCGATGACCCTATGATGTCTGCAATCAACACTCCGCAGATTTTTAAAGAAACCTGCGACGGAATAGATTCTCTTCTTAAAAAGTACGGATATGAGCGCAGCGGAATGGTATATAATTTCAAAGAAAGCAGCCATAAAACCATTGCGCTTTTCTGCCATTTGGGAATAAGCATGGCAACGCTTTCGTATCTTCTCGGCGCACCGACACCGATTCTCTGGCAGGGACTTTTTATGCCTCCGTCCTCCGTCACAACCGTTATCACCGAGGAGCGCCAGCCCGGGATTGCGTCGTGGAGGGCGTTCGGCGTGGGCGATATATCGCACCTGTACAAAAACGGCGAGTCGCCGTCATATTCGGGATTTTTCTCAGAAAAATATAATTAACATTTATAAATAAAGGAGCAATTTTCATGAAAACTACATTGGTTGTTATGGCAGCAGGTATGGGCAGTCGCTTCGGAGGGCTTAAACAGATTGAACCTTTAGGTCCGAACGGAGAAATTATTCTTGACTTTTCCATACACGATGCCGTAAAGGCCGGCTTCGACAAGACTGTTTTTATCATAAAAAAACAGATTGAAGCGGATTTCAGAGAAGCAATCGGCAAAAGAATAGAAAAAATGACGGATGTTGAATACGCTTTTCAGGATGTTGACCACCTTCCCGAAGGTAGAACCAAACCCTGGGGAACAGGAAATGCCGTGCTCTCCGCACGGGATAAGGTTGATACTCCGTTTGCCGTAATCAATGCCGATGATTTTTACGGCGCTGACACATTCAAAGAGGTCAACGATTACTTAAGCAAAACGGGCGAAATGTGCATGGCGGGATTTTCCCTCGGGAACACGCTTACCGATAACGGTACGGTTTCGAGAGGCGTCTGCACGGTAAATGACGGTTTTTTGCAGCATGTTGAAGAATATTTTGACATCGATAAAACAACCGACCTCCCGATGGACACGATTGTTTCGATGAATATGTGGGGCTTTGACCTTGATATTTTCGATGAGCTTGACAAAGAATTCAATATATTCATGGATAACCTTGAAAATCCGCTCAAAGCGGAGTTCCTGCTTCCCGAAGTTGTTGATAATCTCATTAAAACAGGCAAGAAAAAAGTTGCCGTACTTCCGGTTTCAAGCAAATGGTACGGTATTACATACAGAGAAGATTTGCCCGGAGTGAAGGCGGCACTCAAAAAAATGTGTGAAGAGGGTTATTATGAATTTAAATGATATTCCGCAGCATTTTAACATAAACAGCCGGCTTTCCGATTACGGCGACGGGCTTATAAACAACACCTATGTTACAGATGACGGAAAATACATCATTCAGAAAATAAACACAAATGTGTTTACAAATCCTGTCGGCATGACGGACAATATAATCAAGGTAACAAATCATCTTGAGAAAAAAGGAATACCGACGCTCGAATTCATTAAAAGCGGGGATAAATATTATTATACGGATGAGGACGGCAACTTCTGGCGGTGTTCAAAATTCATAGACAATACCGTTACATACAGCGCTCCGCCGGACGACAAGTGCCTTTACTACGAAGGCAGAATTATCGGTGAATTTCACAAGGCAATGATTGATTTTGATGCGTCCGTGCTTTGCGAACCGATTCCGGATTTTCACCATACAAAGCGCAGATTTGAGCGGTTTCGGGCGGCTCTTGCGGAGGATAAGTCAGGCAGAGCAAAAACCGTTGAAAAAGAAGTCGGTTTTTTCCTTAACCGTGAAAACTATGCAAGCGTTATTCTTGACGGATTTGCAGACGGGAGCATTCCGCTCAGGGTCACGCACAACGATACAAAACTTAATAATATCCTCTTCGATAAGGACACGAAAAAGCCCGTTTGCCTTATCGACCTTGACACCGTAATGCCCGGTTCCGTGCTTTACGACTACAGCGATGCGATAAGGATATGCGCTTCTACTTCGGCGGAGGACGAAAAAGACATTTCAAAAGTCAGTTTCTCACTTGACTGCTTTAAGACATTTACGGAAGGCTTTCTTTCGTCATCCGAACTTAACGCACGGGAAAAAGATCTTCTGCGCTTTTCGGCAAGACTTATGCTGTTTGAAACCGGCATAAGATTTCTTACGGATTACCTTGAAGGCGATGTGTATTTCAAAACAACATATCCCGAGCACAATCTCGTCCGCACAAGAAACCATATCAAGCTTATCGAAGACATCGAAAGCCACGAGGACGAAATACAAAATATTATAGACAACCTATTATAAAAAAGATGCGTCAGGAAAGATTATTTTCTTTTCTGACGCATTTTTCGGCAAAAAAATCGAACAGTCCATCGCCCTGTACTGTTCGATTTTCTCTTCAAACCCACCGACCGAAACATCAAAATATTCCGCCGTGCAATCGATGCACATATATTTTTATGCTCCGCAGCTAACAAGCTCTTTGTACTGTCCTATTTCGTCCGACTTCAGTTCCCTTCCGCCACTTTATGCACTTATGCATTAATGAGCCTTCCCCTCAGCATAACGCAGTCGTGAGAAGCAACGTATATATCTATGAGCGAAATGATAAAAACAAGCAAAAACCGCACAGAAATCACAAAAAAGAATCCCGAAGATTATATTAATATCTGTAAGAACTACATAACGGTATTTCTCACATAATTCAAGATATCAAAAAACCGCTCGTCATGAGCGGTTTTTTGGTGCTGAGTAAATCTATAAGCCGAGTTCTGTCTCAGACAGTCATCTATCTACGCCGTACATCTCTGCACGGCTCCAGCCGCTTCGCGAAAATACGCCGGGCAAGCGCGTGTGAATAATCACACTTTCGCATCAGCGTTGCACCGAGTGGGGTTTACATGGCCGCTTGATTACCCAAGCGCCGGTGAGCTCTTACCTCGCCTTTCCATCCTTACCTGAAAAATCAGGCGGTTTATTTCTGTTGCACTTTCCTTAGAGTCGCCTCCACCGGGATTTCTCCGGCACCCTGCCCTATGGAGCTCGGACTTTCCTCATTCGCACAAAGCCTAAACCTTGCACGCCCGCGACTGCCCGATTTACTCAACAATATTTATTATACTATATTTCATGCTTTTTGTCAAGGAAAACAACCGCCGCACCATTTATGTCAACACAAAAAATCCGCAGCAGAAAAATCTGCTGCGGACTGCAAGTTTCAAATTATTCGTAAAGCTTGCTGAACTTCTGCCAATGCTCGTACTTTTCCTTTGCCTGCTGTTCCGCTTCCGCAAAGAGCTCTTCCGCTTTTTCGGGGAACTTCCTTGCAAGCGAGGAGTAACGAACCTCGTTCATGATAAAGTCTCTGTAAGACTCTGTGGGATTCTTCGAATCCATCATGAACGGAACCTTGCCTTCGGCTGTAAGACGGGGGTCAAACCTGAAGGTATGCCAGTAACCGGACATAACCGCATTCTTGATGATACCCTGGGTGTTAGTCATACCGCCCTTGATGCCGTGGTTGATACAAGGAGCATAGCCGATGATGATTGAAGGCCCATTGTAGCTTACAGCTTCCTTAATCGCCTTAACCGTCTGAGCTGCATCATATCCGAGAGCAACCTGCGCTACATATACATAGCCGTAGGACATCGCAATTTCAGCGAGGTTCTTCTTTTTAATCGGCTTACCGCCTGCTGCGAACTGAGCAACCGCACCTGTAGGAGTGGACTTTGAAGCCTGTCCGCCGGTATTGGAGTAAACTTCGGTGTCGAATACCATGATGTTAACATCTTCGCCGGAAGCGATAACATGGTCAAGACCGCCGAAACCGATATCGTATGCCCAGCCGTCACCGCCGAATATCCATACTGCTTTTTTGGAAAGAAATTCCTTGCTTGCGAGAATTGCCTTTGCTTCAGCGGAACCGTTCTTTTCGAGCGCTGCGATAAGGTCATCTGTTGCCTTAACATTCTTGTCGCCGTCTTCGTATGTTTCGAACCAAGCTTCGGATGCAGCCTTAACGCCTGCGTCATCAATAGCCTTAACCTGAGCTGCAAGTCTTTCTCTGAGCTGCTTTGCGGCAACCGCCATACCGAGACCGTGCTCTGCGTTATCTTCAAACAGAGAGTTTGCCCAAGCAGGACCGAATCCCTTGTAGTTTGTTGTATAAGGTGTGGAAGGAGCCGAACCACCCCAGATTGAAGAACAACCCGTTGCGTTGGATATATAAGCTCTTTCGCCGCAAATCTGTGTAATAAGCTTTGCGTAAGGTGTTTCACCGCAGCCTGCGCAAGCGCCGGAGAATTCAAGGAGCGGCTGGTGGAACTGAGAGTTCTTAACGTTCATGGGAAGGTCAAGAAGCTCTGTCTTTGTGGAAACCTTTTTAACACCGTAATCGAAAGCAGCCTGTTGGTCTCTCTGGGTATCGATGGGAGCCATGGAGAGAGCCTGAACCTTTTCGGGGCAAACCTTTACGCAGTTTCCGCAGCCGGAGCAGTCGAGAACCGATACAGCCATTGTGAATGTATAGTTTTCGCAGCCCTTGCCTATCATCTTCTTGGATTTCATCTGTTCGGGTGCAGCCGCAGCTTCATCCGCATTCATAACGATAGGTCTGATTGCGGCATGAGGACATACGATGGAGCACTGGTTGCACTGGATACATTTTGTTACATCCCAAACCGGAACATTAACCGCAATACCTCTCTTTTCGTATGCAGCCGTGCCCTGAGGCATATGACCGTCAACCATATCCATAAACTTGGAAACTGCGAGCTTATCACCTGCCTGAGCGTTGCAGGGAATCTGAATATTCTTAACAAAATCAGGAGCGCAGATATCCTCGGGAGCGTTATCCTGAGCGTCAGCCCAATCAGCCGGAACGTCAATCTTATGGATATTTTCAGCGCCCTTGGTGATTGCTTCATGGTTCATGTTTACAATCTTTTCGCCCTTTTTGCTGAACTTCTTGACAACGGCAGCCTTCATATATTCCGTAGCCTGCTCGAAGGGAATAACGTTTGCAAGCTTGAAGAATGCGGACTGCAGCACGATAGAAGTCTTGTTTCCAAGCCCGATTTCACCAGCAATGCCGATAGCATCGATTGTATAAAGGTTGATGTTATTCTGAGCGATGTATCTCTTCATCTTGCCGGGAAGTCTTTCTGAAAGCTCGTTTACGTCCCAAGCGCAGTTGAGAAGGAATGTACCGCCGGGTACAACATCTTCAACCATATCGTACTTATCTACATAAGAAGGATTATGGCAAGCAACAAAGTTTGCCTTATTGATGAGGTATGTCGATTTAATCGGCTTTTTACCGAATCTTAAGTGAGATACCGTGATACCGCCGGACTTTTTGGAGTCATAAGCGAAATATGCCTGAGCATAAAGGTCGGTATGGTCACCGATAATCTTAATGGAGTCTTTATTTGCACCAACGGTACCGTCGGAGCCGAGACCCCAGAACTTACAAGCGGAGTTGCCTTCTGCCGAAGTATGCGGATTTTCAACTCTGGGAAGAGAGAGGTTTGTAACATCATCTTCGATAGCAAGAGTGAATCCCTTAACGGGCGCTTCGGCATCGAGGTTTCTGTAACATGCGATAATATCTGCAGGAACGGTATCTTTTGAACCGAGACCGTATCTTCCGCCGATAATCATGGGAACATCCTTTACGCCGTTGTAGCAAGCGCATACATCGAGATAAAGAGGTTCGCCGATGGAGCCGGGTTCCTTTGTTCTGTCGATAACCGCAATCTTCTTGCAGGAAGCCGGAACAGCTTTAAGAAATGCTTCAACCGGGAAAGGTCTGTAAAGATGAACCTTGATAAGACCCACCTTTTCGCCCTTTGACATGAGGTAATCGATAGTTTCTTCGATAGTTTCGCAAATTGAACCCATCGCTACGATAACCTTGTCGGCATCCGGAGCGCCGTAGTAGTTTACAAGCTTGTAATCCGTACCGATTTTAGCGTTTACTTTATTCATGTATTCTTCGACAACAGCCGGAACATTGTTATAATAAGTGTTGCAGGCTTCCCTGTTCTGGAAGAATATATCGGGGTTCTGAGCGCTTCCGCGGAGAACCGGGTGTTCGGGGTTAAGAGCGTTGTTTCTGAATTCCTGAACAGCGTCCATATCAACCATTTCTTTAAGGTCTTCATAATCCCAAACCTCAATTTTGTCGATTTCGTGCGATGTCCTGAAACCGTCAAAGAAGTGAAGGAACGGAACCTTACCCTTGATTGCCGCAAGATGAGCAACCGCACCGAGGTCCATTACCTCCTGCGGGCTGTTTGAACAGAGCATTGCATAGCCTGTCTGACGGCAAGCCATAACATCGGAATGGTCGCCGAAAATGTTAAGCGCATGAGAAGCTACGCAACGAGCACTTACATGAATTACGGAAGGAAGAAGTTCGCCTGCCATCTTGTACATATTGGGGATCATAAGGAGAAGGCCCTGTGAAGCCGTATATGTTGTGGTAAGCGCACCTGCTGCCAAAGAGCCGTGAACGGCGCCGGCAGCGCCCGCTTCGGACTGCATTTCAACAACCTTTACAGGCTGCCCGAAAATATTGTTTTTCTTGTCAACCGCCCACTCGTCTGTTACTTCTGCCATAACGGACGAGGGAGTGATGGGGTAAATAGCCGCAACATCGGTGAAGGCATATGATGCCCACGCCGCAGCGTTATTACCGTCCATAGTTTTCATCTTTCTTGCCATGTGACGAAATCCTCCTAAAAATATATTAATACATTTAAAACAAAAACATATTCAAAGACTATTATAACAATTTTGCGGGATTATGTCAAGGGTTTAAGAGTCGTTTTTTAAAGAATTGTTGCATATTTATTAAAAATTAACAAAATAATCCGTTTTATTATCGAATTTTATTTACTGCATACAGGTTGAAAACCCGTTCGGCAGGATTATATCGGCGCCGTTCCCCTTCGGCATTTTAAGGTCACCGAGAAGCGAGGCGTAGGTCAGGGTGCCTTTGCCGAAACGCTCCCTCAGGTTTTCCATCACGGTTTCTAATTTCTCCTCTTTTTCGTTTTCGCGGTCAAAAAACGAAATCTGCGCGGCCTGCGCCTCATCGGCAAGCCTTGTAACACGCACGGTTACGGCTCTCACGGGGTTCGCCCACGAATATTTTTCATTGAAAAGCCCGAATGCCGCCTCGGTTATCAGATGTGTGTTTTGCGTGTAAAAATCAAGCTTTTTCATAAACCCGAAATTGCAAAGCTTGCTGTCCCTTATGTCGATTTGTATTCCGCCGGCAAAAACCCTGCCGCTGCGGAGCTTGTGCGAAATATCCGTCGTAAGCTCAAGCATAACGCGGCGTACCTCATCATTTGTTTTGAGGTCGCTTACCGTTGTTACGCCGTGCCCGATGCTTTTCGCCGGAATACGGTAGTCCGACGGCAAAACTCTTGAATTGTCAAGGCCGTTTGCAAACTGCCACAGCATCAAGCCGTGCTTTCCGAAACGCTTTTTGAGAAATTCCGCGTCACAGTCCGCCAGATCGCCGATTGTCCTTATACAGATATCCTCCAGCCTCCTGACCGTTGCCCTGCCTACGCCCAGCAAATCCGACACCGGCAGACTGCGAACTTCTTCCTTATTATTAATAACCGTAACCGCATCCGGCTTTTTAAGGTCGCTCCCGAGCTTTGCGAAAATCTTATTATAGGAAACCCCGACCGAAACCGTAAGCCCTGTTTCACGCTTTATTCTGTTGCGTATTGTGTTGGCAATACGGACGCCGCTGCCGAAAAGCTCTCGGCTACCCGTTACGTCAAGCCAACACTCGTCCATACCGAAAGGTTCTACAAGGTCGGTAAAATCCGAATATACCTCACGCACGGCTTTCGAAAATTTAATGTACTCGTCAAAATGGGGCTTGACGATAACAAGCTCCGGACACTTCGCTCTGGCCTCCCAAATCGCCTCCCCCGTTTTTACGCCGCAAAGCTTAGCAGGCTGATTTTTAGCAAGCACAATACCGTGACGGTCCTCGCGGTTTCCGCAGACTGCAACATACCTTCCTTTAAGCTCCGGGTGAAGCAGACATTCGACCGAGGCATAGAAATTATTAAGGTCGCTGTGAAGAATTATCCGTTTCATGAAAATTACCCCTTGACAAAACGTGAAATTTGTGGTATTATAAATATGAACTTGAAATTCACATATTAATTATACGCAATTTAACTGCATTTGTCAAGCTGTAAATGTGAAATTTATTTTCATAAATGAGGTGTTTTTTATGAATTTCGGAGAAAAACTAAAAAATTTAAGACGGAAAAATAAGCTTACGCAGGCTCAGCTGGCAGAAAAAATAGGCGTTTCCGTGAGAATGATTATAAAATATGAACACGGGGAATCGTACCCCCGCTCAAGGGAAATCTATGCAAGGCTTGCCGATATTCTTGAGGTTCCGGTTAATTATCTTCTTACGGAGGATGACGATAACGAGAACGAGGCGCAGAAAATAATAAACCGTGCCGCTGCCCTGTTTGAGGGCGGCGGGCTTAACGAGGCGGACAAGCTGGCATTTATTCATCAGATGCAGGAGCTGTATCTTAAATCGGTGGAAAAATAAGATATGAAGGACTATATAAAAAAACGGGCCGAAGCTCTTGCGGAGGAGTACCACACGAGAAACCCCTTTGAATTACTTGAGACACTCGGGATAGATATTGAATTTAATACGGAATTTACCGAGCTTAAAGGTTTTTTCACGATAATTAACGGCTGTCGCTTTGCTGTAATAAACGCAAATCTTCCGTATGAGGAGCAAAAAATCGTTGCTGCGCACGAGCTCGGGCACGCACTTCTTCATGAGGAATTTGCCAAAGATGCACAGCTTTGCGATACCATGCTTTATGACATGAGGTCAAAGCCGGAATTTGAAGCAAATCTTTTTGCGGCATATCTTTTGATTTCGGACAGCGATATCGAGGATGCTGCAAATATGGGGTATTCAAAATCACAGCTTGCGGCATATCTAAACGTAAGCAAGCGGCTTTTGGATATAAGGCGGCAGTAAAACACAAACCTGAGGTGGGCTTCGATGGATGTAATTAATCACTATGACTTGCTCGCAGATGAAAACAACGACCCTTTTCATGACCCTCCGTTTTTGCAGGAGTATATGAATTTATGGGACGGCGAGGTGTTTTTGGAGTCTTTGGAGCTTAATAAGACCAAAGACGTGCTTGAAATCGGCGTCGGGACCGGCAGGCTCGCCGCAAAAACGGCTCCCCTGTCAAAATCCCTGACCGGAATAGATATTTCTCCGAAAACTATAGAAAGGGCAAAAGAAAACCTCGCAGAATATGCTAATGTATGCCTGATTTGCGATGACTTCACCGAACACACATTTTCAAATAAATTCGATGTCATTTATTCTTCTCTTACGATGATGCATTTTAAAGATAAAAAGCAGGTTGTTGCAAAAGTTGACTCATTATTAAACGATAAAGGTGTTTTTTGCCTGTCTATCGATAAAAACCAAAGTCGGTATATCGATATGAGAAACAGAAAATTAGAGATATATCCCGACACTCCGGACGAAATAATTTCTTTTACGAAATTTACCGATATGGAACTTTCAAATTTGCACGAAACCAAGCACGCATACATAATTGTGTGCAAAAAATAAATCTGTTAATCTAGCTAATACCACCACCATTTTATAGAGAGCCCGGCGCACCTTCAGAAGATGTTCGCCGGGTTCTGTTTTATTCTGAATATTTAATAATATCTGAAATGCCGCACTTTAGCACACTGCATATCTTGTC
>JAXGBA010000069.1:0-7373 GCA_034186235.1 Clostridia bacterium
CCTCTGTCGGCTTAATCTCCGGCATGGGCGACGGTACATTCGCACCTTCAGCCAACGCAACCCGTGCACAGGCGGCAAGTATTGTAAGGCGACTGCTCGCCTAAACGCCTTTTGGATAAATAAGCTATCTCTCTCCTTAATAAAGAGCAGCCCTGATTGCGGATACAAGCAATCAGGGCTGCTTCTTCATGCAAACAGTGCATTTTGCATCAGCCAAAGCTGCGGAAATGGGCGCATGATATTCCAGTACCCCATACCGGCAAGGCCTGAATTTATGATAAGTTGAAATTTCGCAAGTATGCTTCTCGCGTCCTCGAACCACACTTCGTGTATGCTGCCGTACTCATCGGTATAATTAAAATACGGCGACGCTGCGGTTTCGTCAAATGTAATTTCGGCTCCGTATCTTATTGCTATATTTACGGCTTCGCTGTTTCCAATTGACTTTGCTTTGGATTTTCCCGAAACGAAGGGGAGCGTCCAGTCATAGCCGTAGTTCGGTATACCCATAAGGATTTTCTGCGGCGGAATTTTGGAAAGCGCATAGTCGAGCGCGCGTTTTACCTGCGGCAGCGGTGCAACCGCCATAGGCGGGCCGTATGTATAGCCCCATTCGTAAAGCATGGGCATTACGAAGTCGGCGCTTTGCCCCAAAACTGCGTAATCGTGCCCTTCATAGAGACTTCCGGGCTGGTCTGCGGAGGTTTTTGGGGCAGCAGCGGCAATCACGAAAAGTCCGGTGCTGCGAAGGGCGTTCAGAAACCTTCCGTAGCTTTCGGCGTTTTCGCCGCCTATAAACTCAAAGTCCACATCAACTCCCGAAAAACCGTTTTCATACACAACTCTTGAAATCTCGCTTATTAATCTGTCCTGAACGGTCTGATTATTTAATGCAAATTCCGCAAGACCCGAGTCAAATCCGCCGGTTTCCGACAAGGTTGACAGGTGCAGCAGCGTGCCCGTGCCGTAATTTGCCGCACGGTTTCTTATATATTCATCATTCGGAATTACGAGGTTTCCGTTTTCGGTTATCCCGTATGTGAAGGGCGAAACAAATGTAAGATAGGGGAGGGCTGTGTTCAGCGTGTCACGGTTTATGAAATCATACGCATACCCGTTTGATGCGGCGCTTCTTAAAGGAACATCGCTGTATTCTATCACAATTGTCTGCCCGGCAAAAATATTCGGGCTGCCCATCAGAAAAATATTGTTTTTATATATGCTTCTTACGGTGGTTCCGTGCATTGCAGCAATCGAATATATACTGTCGCCGGGGGCTACGGTATGAACTGCCTTCGGGTAAAGTATAACCAGCGTTTCTCCCACTGCAAGATTTCGGTTTATTCCGTTGTTGAGCGCAAGAAGATTAGGGTTTACGCCGTAATGCCTTGCGATTGAATAGAGTGTTTCTCCGCAGCTTACAACATGAATATTCAACGCATCACCTCATATCATACTGTCGTAAATTTTGCTCATCCGCGCCCAGGTTATCGCCCCGACAACACCGTTTTCCGGAAGATTGTTTGCTCGCTGAAACTGCCGCACCGCATTTTCGGTCTGCGATCCGAAATATCCTGTTATGCTTGGCGGCGTAATTGAAGGTTCCGCCTCGCTTATGTTGGTCAGATATGTCTGAATCTCTCTTACGCTTTCGCCCGACATTCCGCGCTTCTGGATAATTCCTGGGTATAAGCTTGCCGATCCGTAACCGCTCTGGGCGCGGACGGTTTCTACGGTCTGCATATATAAATTCTGTATAACCCTCCATGTCTGAATATTGACAGCGCCGGTTACTTCCAGTCCGTTATATTCCTGCACGAGCTTTATTGCGTTTTCTGTTTGCTCATCAAACACTCCCGTCATGTCGATATACGGGTAATTGTCGTTAAAATACCCGATTATCATCAGATAATACTGCGTGTACGAAACATAAAAACCGTCGTCTCCGAGAGCCAGCCTTTGAGGGTAAACAAATGCCGCTTCGTCATAAGTTATTCCTTCGCTTGAAAGCTCATTAAGGTTTTTTACGCCGTTATATATGCTTTTGATTTTATACCAGGTTGCTTTGCCGACTATTCCGTCGGTTGTCAGATTGAAAATCTTCTGGAATTCCTTTACCGCATTTTCGGTTTCAACTCCGAAAATCCCGTCGGGCTTTGTGATTTCGGGAATGGACGGATAATTCTGGCGTATTCGGTTAAGTTCAACCTGAATAATTCTGACTTCGTTACCCGATGACCCAAGCCTGAGCGGAACCCCGGTATACGATTCGCTGATTTCCTGTACCGGGGCATTGAAAACTATGCTTATGTTATCTCCGTAATAGTTCTGAAGAATCCCGAACGGTGTTTTGCCCTCGTTGGCAAGCGTTACCGTGCCCCATTGCGAAAGCCCGTCGCAGGTGGTGGTTGTGCCGTTGCAGTACTGGGCGAAATAGGGTTCGATTGCGTTTCCCTTTACTATGTAATTGTTGAAAATATCATCAACAATCAGACCGATATTTTCAAAATATTCACGCCCTTTGGTGTATGTCTGGTCGAATGCGGTTGAGTTTGTTATGTCAAAATTATACCCCATGGAGCGGTAATATTCGGTGTAAACCCTGTTGAGGGTATACGAAATTATTGCATATATATTTGCCCTGATTGCGTTTTCGGGCCAGGTGGGATATATTTCGCCGGACGCTACATTTTTTATATAGTCGGTAAACGGCACGGTGATATTTTCGGCGTAGGCGTCGGGCCGCCCGAGATGAACCGTTATCTCCGTCGGAACAACCGGTGTGTTTGCACTTGGCATATCTGAAGCCTCCTTTTAAAGGTTATAATTGTATTTTTCGTCATATACATCTCCGCCTCCTCCGGTATCTGCATTCATCCTTACCGGCTGAATCGAAAGGATTCCATCAAATATCGGAACATTGAGATTACTGACATTCAGATAGTTTTCCTTTTCTATAAGAATATCATAGGTTGTGTAGGGAATTACCCCTTCCGGCGTCTGCGACATTGCGGCAGGCTTTGCCGGAAGCGGAATCGTCGGTGTATGACCGTTTCTGTCGGTGTAAACGGTGGAGAGCACATACTTATCGGAAAGGGTTTTTGAAACCGTTACCTTCGCACCGGAAATCGGGATGGGGCTTCTGCCGGAGTATACCTGAACCTGTATAAACCCCTTTGAAGGATTGGCGGCAAGGTATTCGTCAAATTCGCTCAGGTTTTCAGCGGTGTGTATGTCTTGATTTTCGGGGAAGGATTTTAATATTCCTTCGTATATTGCGTTTGAAAGAATCCTGGGATTTTTTACTGCGGCTGCTGCGGCAGCGGCATTTAATGCAAACTCAATTATTATATTTGATACATTTGCCGAGCACCGCACTGCGTATTCCGCACCGATTGCTTTAGCAGCGGAAGCTGCGGCATTTTTCGTTATCTCTGCTGCCGAAATCGGACCGTATGCCGTTATAAACGACCGTTTTCCTCTTATTCTGTGCGCCGCAAGCTTTATGGTAATATCGGAATCGGCATTTCCGCAGCAGCTTAAAAGTTCTTTCAGATTATCTGCCGCTGCCCCGGCAACGCCGTTTCCATGAGGTTCGACATTAAAATTTATGTGCAAACAAATCACTCCCTTTTTAAAACATGATATGAGGGAGTATATGCCTTTAATTACAAAAAAGAAAGGCAGCATCTTGGCTGCCTTTCAATCTTTAATTTATTTTCTTTTTGAAAGAACTTCGTTCTCGTACCTTTTTATTTCCGAGAACCACGAAGTATCGGAAATTACGCCGCATTCTTTGAGATACTGTTCCCAGATGTCTCCGAAAGGAAGGGTTTTAAGCTCCTCTTGCATATATAAAAGCTCGGTAAATTCAGAATTATCCTGAAGTTTTTTCAAGAGCTCGTGCGGTGTGCAGAGTGCGTTAAGAAGAGCTTTCTGCCAGCTTCTGAAACCTATTGTCCATGCTGCAATGCGATTTATGCTTGCGTCAAAGTAATCAAGCGCCATATACACTCTGCCGAGTGCATCGCAGCGTACGATTTCTTTTGCTATCTCTTTTGTTTCATCATCATATATAAGAACATGGTCGGAATCCCAGCGAATCCCTCGTGTGATGTGAAGCGCAATTTCGGGATAATAACAAAGCAACGCAGGAATTTTATCCGATACAACTTCTGTCGGGTGATAGTGACCGTTATCCATGAGCGGAAGGCATCCGTCATGCGTTGCTGCAAATGTCAGCGCAAATTCGGATGAACCCGATGTGTATGCCTCAACGCCTATACCGAAAACTTTTGACTCAACGCAGGGCTTAACCTTTGATTTGTCAAAAGGTTCGGACAGTATTTCTTCAATAGATTCTTTATAGCGCATACGGGGGCCAAGGCGGTCTGCGGGATTATCCTTAAACCCGTCACCCGTCCAGATATTCATAACGCAGGGAACGCCTGTTTCTTCCGCAAAATACTGCGAAATCCTTATGCAAGCCCTGCCGTGTTCAATCCAGAACTTCCTTGTTTCTTCATCGGGGCTTGAAAGGGTAAGCCCGTTCTTAACTTTGGGGTGGGAGAAGAATGTCGGGTTAAAATCAATGCCCATATTTCTTGCTTTTGCAAATTCAACCCATTTCTTGAAATGCTTAGGTTCGAGCTTATCGCGGTCGGCAAACTCGCCGTCCTCAAATATCGCATAGCAAGCATGAAGATTAAGTTTGGCTTTTCCCGGGCAAAGCGAGATTACCTTGTCCATATCCTCCATAAGTTCAAACGGTGTGCGTGCCTTTCCGGGATAATTGCCTGTTGTCTGAATTCCGCCGGTAAGCGGGCCGTCATGGTCAAACCCCGTAACATCGTCACCTTGCCAACAATGAAGCGATACCGGTATTTCTTTAAGTTTTTTAATAGCGGCATCAGTATCAACGCCAAACTTTGCATATATTTCTTTTGCCGATTCATATCTGTTCATATGTAGTCCTCCACAAATGTTATATTATAATATTACCATATTAACCACGAAAAATCAATATCAAATTACGGCTTTTTTCCAAATTCCGAAACTCCGATGCCGCCGAGGGTTATAAACATTCCGGCAAGCGCAGCGACTCCTATGCCGGATTTATCGTATATGCTCTGCGCAACCAGAGTGATAAGCGGCATTATAAAAAGATACTTGCTGGTTGTGGTTGCACCCAGCTTTGCAACCGATATATTCCATGTGGAAAAGCACAGCGCAGACGCAAATATCCCCAAGAACGCAAAGTTCATCAGAAGATACGGGTTGGAAAGTGCAGAAAAATCCATATGAGAAGGCTTAAATGCCATGAACGGAATCATGAGAATAAGCGAATACATAAAAAGCCTTCGTGTGACCTGAAACTGCTCAAAACCAAGTTCCGTGATTTTTTTGATTACAATCGAATATACCGCCCAAAGCCATATGCTTGCAAAGATAATGAGGTCGCCAAAAAGCCCTGTTTCGAGTGCCTTTGAGTCGCCGAAACATATGAAAAACACACCGATAATCGAAATAAGCATGCCTATTATGTTTTTTACGGTGACCTTCTCATCAAGATACTTTTGTGCCAGTACCGCAGTAAACAGCGGAGCAACGGCGGTTATGAACGATACGCTTGCGGGGTTTGTGTACACTACGGACAGATTTTCAAGATACTGATAAAGCGCAGAGCCGGAAACAGCAGCCAAAAGCAACATTGCCTCGCTCTTAAGACCGGTGAATTTAAGCGGCCTCGGGCATATTATCCAGCACACTATGTATGCGATGGTATATCTTACAAACAGAATTTCAAGTGCTGAAAAACTTTGTTCGAGGTGTTTTGTGGAAATAAAAGTAATGCCCCATATAAATATCGTAAAAAAGGCAAAACCGTGATTTTTTATCTTTTGATTCAAGTTAATCAGCCTCCGTTAATAAGTATACCATTTTTTGCAGAAAAGGTCAAGAGGTGTTCTATTTCGGGACATGCATAAATATAATAATGTAGGAGGTGAGGGATTTGGATATATTGCTGCTTTTTGATTATTTTCCCAAGGCTCTCCGAAACATTGCGTACCGTATGCCGCAGGAATTCAGAGAGCGCGGAGAGGAAATAAGGATAAGAATAAACCGGCCGCTGAAGGTATTTATTGACGGCAAAAACCTTTGTGTAATGCCCGACGGAAGCTTCGGTGAGAGCGGCGGATTTATTGTAACGCAGAATTTAATGAAGGAGTGTTTTGACCGTTTTACCGAAATGTCGCCGTATGCTTTTGCGGACGAGCTTTCAAACGGATATATTACCGTTGAGGGGGGCCACAGAATCGGTTTTTGCGGAAAAAAGTACGGCAATACAATGCGTGACATTTCGTCAATCAACATTCGTATTTCGAGAGATATTTACGGGGTGTCGGAGGCGTTTGAGATATTTCCTCTTTTGAGCACCCTTGTGATTTCTCCTCCGGGCGGCGGAAAAACGACCTTTCTTCGTGACGCTGCAAGGCGGATTTCAAACGGCGGAAAAAGGGTGTGTATTATAGATGAACGGTGCGAAATAGGGGCGGCATTCCGTGGTGTGCCGCAGCATGATGTCGGGGAAAACACCGATGTCTTAAGCGGATTTTTAATGGCTGACGGTATTATGACGGCGCTTCGCACTATGGGACCGGATGTTCTTGTTACCGATGAAATCGGAGGAAAATCCGATGAGGCGGCAATTGCTGCGGCACTTAAATGCGGAGTGAAGATTCTTGCTTCCGCACACGGTTCAAGCTGCGAGGAAGCGGTTTCGAGGCTCGGCGGTATTGCGGAGGTATTTGGAAAATTTGTTGTTATAGAAAATAACGGCGGTGTGAGGAGCGTCAGCGTTGTTTAAGATACTCGGCGGCGGACTTATAATCTTTGCAAGCTTTTTGTATTCACGAATGAAAGCGGAGGAAATAAAAAAACGCATTGAATTTGCGGACGGGCTGCTTGCAGGATTTGTGGCGCTTGAAGAACAGGTCTGCGGTTTGCTTATGCCGCTTGAACGGGCGTTTCTTTATGCCGCATATCCGTCAGGCGCTGCGGCAGAAGTATTCGGTTCGGCGGCAGATGGGGCAGGCGGAGCGTGCGAGAGGTTTTCGTCCGCTCTCGGGGAAAAGAGCGAATTTGCCGAGAGCATTTTGCCGTACATAAACGGTATAACGGCGCTGGAGGAGGAAGAACGCCGCTGCGCTTTTTCGCTTATAAGAACAAGGCTTGAAGAAAAAAGAAAGCTTTTGTCGGAGGAGCTTTTTGCGCTTGGAAGGCTGTACGGGGCGGTCGGCATACCAATCGGTGTGCTGATTGTTATTCTGCTTTATTGAGGTGAGGCTTTTGGATATAGATTTGATTTTCAG
>JAXGBA010000070.1:0-11445 GCA_034186235.1 Clostridia bacterium
CCTTAAGCTGTTTGTTTGCTTCCTCCATAACCTCTTTAAATCCCTGAGGCTCGGAAGTGCGTATGTACCACACCAACTTAACGTGTTCATCCGGATTATCTGCAATTATATTGGCAGAGTTTCCGTCTTTATCCTTGCCCGAACCGCAGGCACAAAGGCATGATGCAAGCATTACAGCACAAACAAGTGCAGAAAGCAGTCTAAATGTTTTTTTCATATTAGTTCCTCCAAAATATTTTTTATACACCAATACTAACATTTCGCCTTAAAAAAGTAAATACACAATAATACAATTAATTTGCATTATATTATCACTCACAAGCTCTTTGCTTGAAAATACTAACGATATCCAAAGTGAAATTTACAAAATATTTTTCATAAGCATCGGCTCAAGTATTGAAAGCAACCTATTTCACCGCCGTAAATGCTGCGGCGCTTCCGATATATCCTCATCAATAAATATAAATTCAACCGGTCCGATAACGCCGGAAGGCGGAAGGGGCAAATAAGTTGAAAATGTGTCCCTTTCCCTATAAGCCGGGTTATTGATTACCTCGATTGTAAGTTTATTTTTTCCGTCTTTTAAAGCATTTCCGAACAAAAAAACATAAGGGGCGCAGATTTCAACACCGCAGCACTCGCCGTTCAGCCAAACCGTTGCGGTTTCACCGACATTTCCGAGGTTTATACCATACAAGCCGGGCTTGGATAAAAACTCGGTTTCATATTTAATTATACCGCAAAAACGACTCATACCTTGATACGAAGTTATACTTGACAATTTCTGCGTTTTATCAAGAAATTTATACGTACTTTCAGCATTTTCATTGGTATATATATCATATTCCAGTACAGCAGGAATGCTTTTTTTGCCATACATAAACGAGGCGGCACTTTCGCAGCAGAAGTTTTCAATCAGGAATAGAGATTGGCACGGTTCAAGTTTTATTCTTACTTTGTTTTCGAAAATATCTGGCTTGTAAAGAGTGTTTTTCCATGCATCGTAGAAGCAACAATCAGTTGTTCCGACCGTTATATATGTATCGATTGTTTCGGCTGAACTTTCGTTTACAAGCATATAAACTTTTCCGTCGGAGTAATCATTGCGCATTACCCTGAAATCTTTTTCTTTTTTGCCGGATATTGATGAATGAACGGAATGCTTTTTAAGATATGCGGTAATTTCATCCCGGGATATAATACTGCAGCAATTCAGCATACCGTCAATGTTTGTCTTTTCGCTTGAAGCTGCAGGTAAAGCGTCTGTAAAAGCAACAGCAATTCCGCTTTCGCAAAGCCGCCCGAGCGCTTTTATAAGCTTGTCCGGCAAAATTTCGCTGTACGGAACGATGACGGCGGAATACTTTCTGTTGTTTATAACAAGCCGTTTTTCCGAAATATCTGCACTGTACAGGACATCCTCGTAAATGAAATCAAAGTCAATCTGATTTTGCATAAGCTCTTTTGCGATTTCCTGAAAAAGAAGATATTTTCCTCCCGCCCATTCAGCTTCTGCATTGTAAAGTACGGCAACCTCTGCGTATAATTTACCGCCGGACAGCAGACAGCTGCACCGCTGCATATAATCAATAAGCTTCGGAAACAACTTAAACTGCGGATTTTGACCGCGTGCGTAGAAAAACGGCGGACAGTCCGAATCGGGATATTTTGGATTGAATGCATGCGGGACAAAATAATTTATCCCACGTACAAGCATATGGTCAGCAAGTCGTTTCTGCATTGCAAGCCCTTCCGCCCAGCCGTATGCGCCAAAGATTTCGCACATTGCACGATTCTTTTTCAGCGGCTGAAGGTGAGCATGAGACGACGCAAGCTTTGCCAAAGCATAATTGTAAAATGTTGTATCAGTACTGTTGCCGAACACACAGGCTGTGTGGTCAAGCTCATTCATTCCTGGAATTATTTGGTGAAGAACGACATCTATCCCCGCATAATCCTGCCCGTCAAGTGCTCTGAAATAATGACCCGCACCATGCCCGAGTCGCATATGGGCATTCATATCCTCAATTATATGACCTATATACATACAGTTATGTTTGCGGCACCAATCACCGAGCTGACAGCTGAAGTTTTCGCCGAAAAGCTTCGAAACTGCCTCCATATAAGCCTGCCTGACAATACTCGTCTTTTCTGTTTCGTGCCAAAGCGAAGGCAAATAAGCCAAAATCTTATCCGGAGTCAGAGATAAATCGTCTGCCAATCTGTTTAAAAGTTCAGCATTCCACGGAATGAGCATATCCTCCTTGCCGAGCTTTGAATCGTAACAGCCGAATTCGTTGTTAAATCCGGGTTCATCCGAGAAAAAGCCGGCAAATGTATTGCCGAAATATCTTCCGAAATGCTCAAAATGCGGATCATATACTGCTTTTATCATGGCGCTGCAGGATTGTTTCGACAAAACATCAATATAGTTTTCTTTACCTTTTACGGAACGATAAGTTTTGATGATGTAATAAACCCTTAAAATTCCCGCAGGAATATCAAGATATATAAGCCCGTCACGTTCGGAAGAAGTTAAATCAATTGGCTCCCCATCAAGAATATTACCGTTTTTGCTGCGTTTCCAAGCTGAAATTCCTATGATTTCTTCCTCTTTTTGGATTTCAGGTACAATAACGGAGCAGCCGTTACTCGGCCCCGCAAAATCTCTGTATTCTATTCTCAATGAAGCCTTCCTGAACTCCGGGAATTTTTCTATGTAATTATTTGCATACCCTGTAGGAAAATGCTTGTCATCAAGAAGCCAAACCTTCATATTCCTTTTTTCGGCGCATTTAAGAATGAAACCAAAGTCCTCCCACCATGTATCACCGCAAAAATCTTTGTGGACGCGGCTTTCTGCACAGAACTGAGTGATGCCGCACGAATGTATGGCATCAATCTCTTCTTCAATGAGCGCATGGTTTTCTCCATGCAGCCAAAAAAAGGGGAAAATATATTTTCTTTCAAAGTCATTTCGAATACATTTTTCAATTCTGTTGTGCAATCTAACACCTCATTTAAATGCATGATATAATCGTGATATAAGCCGATTTTCCGCGCCTGCTGCCAATATTATCATAAATAATTTCCAGGCTTTAATTATGCTCGGCATTCAATCCGAATTTTTTGAGTTTTTCTACTGCGGCAGACAATTCCTGTTTGCTCGGAACGCAAACCTTCGGTTGTGTATTTTTCATTCCCAAGGTCTTATACTTTGACCCGGCAAGATTGTTATATTTCAACACCGTAACCTTTGTTATATTATCGAGCGATGATAAAAATTCCCCAATCTTTCCTATTTCGCCGCTATTAAAATCCGGAATATACGGTATTCTGATTTCGACCGGTTTTCCGGCATTGTTTATATACTTTAAATTTTCAATTATCCTATCATTCGGCTGACCCGTGCAGAAAATATGCACATCACGATCTATTGCCTTTACATCATAAAGAAAAACATCAGTAAACGGCATTACCATGTCAAATGCGTCACTGTCAACAAAGCCGCAGGTATCAACCGCTGTGTTAATACCGTAGCCCTTTGCTTTTTCAAGAACTTCTCTGCAAAATTCCGGCTGACACAGGCATTCTCCCCCTGAAAGTGTAATTCCGCCGTTTGAATTATCATAAAATTTTTTATCCGTCAAAACAATTTCAATAATCTCATCGGAAGACATAGTTTTCCCATAAAAAGAAAGAGCGTTTCCCAAGCAGACATCTGCACATCTACCGCACCGAACACAGTCGTTTCTTTCAAAAAAATGCTTCCCGTTTATACATTTATGCGCTTTGCAGACCGAAAAACATTCACCGCACCCCAAACATTTCTTTTCAATAAATCCGATTTGAGGTTCAAACGAAATCCCTTCGGGGTTATGGCACCATTTGCATTTTAACGGACAACCTTTCATGAATACAGTTGTTCTTATTCCGTCTCCGTCATGCACGGCAAATCTTTTAATGTCAAAAATTTTTCCGTTCATTTTTATCGCCACCTATCATACGAGCATCTTTAGAACAGGATAAATTGTCTTTGCCATAGATATAAAACCGTAGTCGTTGGGATGACATGTATCTGTTGTTGCAGACATTTTTTCATTTTTATCAAAATAAGCCCACAATGTATTCCCATCTATGAACCATACTTTTTTATCGCCGGCTGCAATTGCATCACTGTATGTTTTTTTAACAATTTTTAGCCTTTGTATGCTGTCATCGTTTTCCTTCATCATCGGTCTGGTTAACATTATTATCGGCAATTCTCTATTTTTACTCCGGATAATATTGTAAAATTGTTTGTGCGTTGCTTCCAAGTGTGTAGGAGTCGGAGCGTTGTGATCGTAGTCAAAAACAAATGCAAACATATCAATATTCGCAATATATTCGGCAATTTCTTTTTCACCAAAAGCATTTCCCGCAAATCCGAGATTAATTGCAGGTGCGTCAAGCCATCTGGAAAGAATCGAAGCATATGTACAGCCCGGCCTGCTGGCGCACGCCCCTTGGGTTATGGAAGACCCATAAAACAATATTGGTTTTTCTGTTTTATATGCGCGAGGCGGCAAAACTTCCGAATTATTGGAAAAACCAAGTTCCAGCTCTTTTATTCCGTTAAAAACCGGAAGATTTATCAGGATATCCTCCATCTCATCATTGAATTTATGCAAATCCGCAGTATACTCATCTGTTAGCAAATTCGGAGCAGCTGCAAACCACCTGAATTCGTAATCCGAATTTGCACTCGCAGCGTAAATATCCATACCCGAAGCTAATATCGGAGGAATTTTATTAGCTACGGCAGAATCCGGATTTATACCATTTGACAACTTTACTTTTGCAGTAATTGTTTTTGAATTTGTTTTAAACCGAACTTTGCAACCGGCGCTGTATTGTGCCAATACAGGCATTCCTTGACTTATATCCATCAGGTTTTCGGGAAGCCTGTAAAGCTTTTTATTCTCATAATCCTTAACAGCAAAGCCCTCAACGCTAAAGACGCTGTCGGATAAATTGTACCATTTCATAAAGCATTACTCCTAAAGCATAACTTTGCTATCTTGCCGATGCTTGTTTAATAAATTCATTCTGTTCTTTTGCGCTTAAATTAACAAAATAAACATTCCAACCGCAAAGCCGCACTTGCAGTTGAGAATACTTTTCCGGATGCCGTTGAGCATCAATCAGAGTTTCATGATCCAAAATGTTCGCCTGAACAGCGTATCCTCCGTTTCTAAAATATGTTTTAAAAATCCCAAGCATTGCTTCCATTCCATCCATCCCCATTACTGCCGACGGGTGTATAACAATGTCGAGAACCGAACCGTTATTAAACTTTTTGAAGTCTACTTCAGTAACCGAATTGATAAGCGCCGTAACTCCGTTTTTATCCATAGCCGTTGAAGCGCAGAGATTTTTTGACAGCGGTTCGCCATAACGCCTCCCGTCAGCTGAAGCACCTGTTTTTTCGCCGAATTTAAAACAAGCATCTATTGAATATAATCCTGCCTTAAATATACCGCCCCTGCCATTTGGCTGATTTGTTATTAATTCGGAGATATACTCTGTTATTTCGCAAGTTATACTGTCTGCCGCTATGTCTCCGTTACCAAATTTCGGGCAACGATTTTTTATCACAAGATTAAGCTTTTCATTTCCTTTCCAATTTGAAATCAGTATTGAGTTTAATTCGCACAGCGTCAATATTTTCTTATCGAATACTATTGATTTTATAGCGGCAAGAGCATCAACCGCACTTGCCAACCCCACCCAGCTTACCGAAGAATTATTATACTTGTCTCCGCTCGAATACGCATCTCTGCCGTTTATAATGCAATACGGTATTGTGCCGGAAAAGAGCGGCGCCGGATTTATTTCATTGTAGCGGTGTTCATATTCACTAACGGTTGCCATTGTCAAATCCGCGGCATATTTTAATTGCTTTTTTACTGCATCGAAAAACATTTCGAATGAATTAAATGCGGTAATATCTCCTGTTTTTTTGCCGATTATCTTTCCCGAAACGGGGTCGGTACCGTTATTTAATGCAAGCTCAATGCATTTGACCATATTGATTTTGGCATTTCCCGTACATGGAACCTCCAACCCTGCAACAGACGGTTCGTAACAGCCTATCGGAACATTATTGCGTGCTTCCAATTCCTCAGCACCCGAATACATCAAGGACTCAATGGTTTTTTCCTCGCTTATCACAACAATACTGCTGTTTCCTTGTCTGATAGAATCCATAACCAGTCTTAAAAACTCATCATTCATTCCATTGTGATATCGTATATGAATTTTAGGACTGTATATGTTCATTTCTTTAAATGTTTCCATTATCAAAAATGACAACTCGTTCGTTGCATCAAAACCGTCCTCATCAATCCCGCCTAAGCAGAACGGAACATCATTAGGCACCTTCTTTGCCCACATTTTATAAAGAAAGTACTTCAACAGCTCTTTAATTTGCTCTTTGTTGTATGTTTTTGTTTCAAGTGCGCTAACATAAAACGGATAATAAAGTCTGTCAAGTGCGCCGAGCGAACGTACATTTTCTCCTTCAATCATGTCTTGCAAATGATAATACAAGACAGTAAGTTCCATAGCCTCGTAAAGATTTTCCGGTTTCCGCACAGCAAGATTTTTGAGGCACTCGGAAAGCTCATCCATATTATTGTTTCCATCATATAAATCCGAAGCTTCATCAGCAAGTCTGAGCATAAATTTTATTACGGCATCATATGTTATTTCGCAAGAACGGTAAAATACATCCTGTTCTTCGGTTAAACTTCCGTCTATAATTTTTGAATTTCTTTCATTCCTGATTCGTGCAAGTAAGCCTGAAATGCCAAGCCTCATTATTGATTCCCAATCCGGACAAGTATGCCCGAAATCAGCCGATGCTTGAAACCAGCAAACTTCATTTGCTGTTTTAGCTTTGTCGGAAAGTTCCTTCATATACTTGTTTTCCGCATCATGCATCCATTTGTTTCTGTACTTACGCATAATACCCTCGCAATAAAGTATATTCGGGTACCAGCTTACCTCAATATGATTCAGACAGTCTATTTTATCGGCAAAAATTCCGTACGGATTTATTTCAATTTGTCCGTTTTCCAAAATAAATTTAAATATTTCGGCTCTTATTATCGGCTTCGGGAAATTCTGCAGGCTTTCAAACAGCTTGTCGCATTCTTTTTCCAGGTCATAACAGTTTAACCCGCTGCCTGTATTAAAATTATTACTTGTGTATTCTGTTGCAAGCTTTTCTTTATTACGCTCAAAAGTATTCCAAATCATTAAAAGATCACTCCTCAAATCACTGCGCCACAGTGAAGCAACATACCGAACCTGTGAGATTATTAATCAAATCTGTATTCTTATGAAAGAGCCGCAAAAACTTTTTGCTTTACAAAGCTTCGGATATCCAAGGCGAAATTTATAAAACACTTTTTATAAGTATCGGGCCGAACATCGGAAGCGACCGTTTTTCTCCGTCGAGAATGTTACACGGAGGGTCAAAACCGATACCGTAGGATAAGTACATATCCGACAGTTTTACGGCGGCAACACCGGCAACAATTATAACCCGGTTTCCGTCGGCGGTACATGAAATTATATTATCTCCGTCAAAGTTATCCGGTGTTTCAGAAAGAGAAAATCCCATTACTCTTTCACCGCCGCTGAGCGATCCTTTAACATTTTTGTATGTAACAATTATCGATGACAGTTCATCCGGAGCAATTTCATCACGGAAAACCTCTATTCCTTCAAGCTTTATTCCGCCGAGGCAGCCGTAAAGCTTTCCGTTAATAAGGTTAAACATGCTTTCCGCGGCGCTTCTCCCTATTATCTTTTGAGATTTTCCCGAAAGATGATACCTGTCCGAAAGCTCATATGCAACGGTTGGAATTACATCTGCATTCTCGATTTTCATGCATAAGGTTCGCTGCTGCTCCTGTACGCTGTTCCATGTATCGGGACGAATATCGCCGCCAGCCGCTCTTCTTACGCACCTCGAAATCTGCATATAAACTATCGGAACACACCTTCCGAAATCTCTTCGCATACATTTGAACAAATTAAGTGTGTTCTCAGTATAATCCTTATAAAATTGAATCCTGGCGTCATTGCAGCCCTGCCCCCAGAAAACGCCCCTTATATTTGAGCCGTTGCTTTTGAAGCGTTCAAGCATTGCCGCATAAAGGCTTTTATCCGCGCCGCATTGCGCCAAATCGGGGTCCCACTGCGAAAGCGAGGTGTCGGCATGAGCACAACAGATCAACCCCTGCGGAACCGAAGTCAAATCATACATCCTTTTTGCAAAATACAGCCCCGGGCCGACGCACCTCTTTGAAAATCCTCTTTTTGCGCCGAGAACCTCCGTATGAACCTTATAAACAGCCCTTCCCGGCTCATGCAGCGGATTATCGGCAATCCCCCATTCGTTCTGCATATAGTACGCTCTTATCGCAGGATTTTCATTATATTCGATATCGATATCTCTGCCGCACCCCTGCATGTTTGACTGCCCTGCAAGAATCCACACATCACCGACATAAATATCATTATAAACATGACCGTTCACATTCAAAGAATAAGGCCCTCCGCAGCGAATACCTGTAATTCTGTATCGTCCGTCAATCATCTCTGCCCTTGCACTCTGCCCGTCGTTGGTTAAAACTTCCGTCAGAACCTCATCGGATGTAACCCAAATCTCACAGGTATTATCTGTGCCTCTTTGCATAACCATGCCGTTTGTTATTCCGCAAATCATATAGTATCAGTCCTTATATCCTGTTATACGATGCCCGTTGTTTCTTATAAGAACAATGGGAATATAGTTTTTAATCAGTCTGCCGTCAATTGTAATTTCAAGCAAAACTTCGAGCCTGCTACCTTCAAACTCTCCGATTCTGATTTCAAACTCAGCTTCGCTCATTGCATGAAAATGCTGGTACATATAGCACGAAATTTCCTTGCCTCCGACAGCCTCCGCATTTTCGGGGCAGATGATTTTTACATTCACATATTGCTGATAGCCTTTAGTGCTTTGAAATTTTATACTGAATTTTTTTGTTTCGTTCTGCAGGAAAACGGGAAGTCCTTTATAATCCAGAACCACGCTGAGCATTTCAAAATCATACTTCACCTCATAAGGGTTAATCTCAAGTCCTGGCTGAATATCATCGGTTACCCAATAATTGCCCGTATACCGCTTGCAGTACAAATCATCCTGAGTTTTAATGCTGTAACCGGCATCGGAAATAAAATCACAGTTTTCCGCCCCGAGAACAGAAGGTGCAGCTTTAAGTATTCTGTCCGTCAGCTCGTCGGTTGTATGAGGAATTTCTACGGAAAGGTCGTGATTTATGATACATATTGTCTTAATTTTATTGCTTATCGGCTCAATCCATTTTTCAGGAATCCAGTCAATCCCGTGAATTATACCCAGTATTGCACCGAGTGTAGCGGCTGTACAGTCTGTGTCTTCGCCGCAGTTTATTGCAATTGAAAGACTTTTTCCGAAATCATCCTCGCCGTAAAGCCATGCAAGGATAAAAATACCTATATTCTGAGGAACGCTGTACCCCAAATCCGCAAGAGGAATATCTGTTTTTTCACCATGTTTGTACTTTCCGGCCGAAAAAGCACCCGGCACGGTATTTGCAAGCTTAATAAATGCGTCCTCCCATTTTATACGAGAATTAAAGCTGTCAATAACACATTTAACCGCCTTTGCAACGGCACAATCCTCGGGTATATATGAAAGACCGATATTAATAAGTTCAAACTTGTCGCCTTCAACAAAAGCGGCGCTCTGGATTGCCGCACAGAAAATTTCGCTGTAGATGCCCTCGTATGCGTGGTCGACCTCTGCGTCCATCTTGGCATAACGAACCGCAAGCGAAGGGTTACCGGGGGCAAGGCAAGCCCAGATTTCACTTCGGATAAATGCGCCGTTGCTGTTCATGTGCGGATTGTTCAAAACACCCGACAACGGCGGGACAATCCCCTGCTTCATGTTTGCCATACAAGCTCCGTATTCGTCCCATCCGGGCGAAATATAAGAAAGCCAGTACTCTCCGAGAAGAGCTGATGTAAGGTGCTGACCGTACTTTTCGACAGCGTTAAGCCACACAAGCTGAAGGTCAAGGTCATCATTCGGGAACGGCTCACCGTTTAATTCCTGAACATAAAATTCTATGCCTTTAAACCTTTCTTTGGTTCCTTCCATGGGACCGCCGTAGGTTCCGCCTATGTTTTTGCCCATCCAGCATCCCAGAACCTTACTTTTATATTTATCAAAACTTAACATAGATTTCTCCTTTTCATACCGACTGATTTTT
This sequence comes from Clostridia bacterium, assembly GCA_034186235.1. GTDB lineage: Bacteria > Bacillota > Clostridia > HGM11514 > HGM11514 > CAKSKB01. The sequence goes on from JAXGBA010000070.1 coordinate 10,353, forward strand.
GTATTCCGACGGTGAAATTCCGCAACGGCTTTTGAACACTCTCGAAAAATAGTAGAGAGAGGAAAAGCCACAGGCATCCGCAATTTCCGTCATTGTCATCATATTGCTTTCAATCATACTTTTTGCCTGTGAAATTTTGTAGTCAATCAGAAAATCCATCGGACTTTTTACGTAATATTTTCTGAAAAGCGAAATAAATCTGCTTTGTGAATATCCAGAAATTCTTGCCATATCGCTGATCGTCCAATTATCCGAAAACTTTTTCTGCATTTGATTGCACACGTTATTTATTCTGCTGAATTCATCGATATTGCTGTGCTTTTTAAACATCTCGTTTATTCGTGCAAGCTCAATAAAGAGATTAAGCGTAAGGGCTTTAAGCTTATCATCTTTAAATTCAAGTTCGGAATTCAGTTCGTTATAAATATCGGAAATTATCTCCGATATACTGTTATTTCTCTGAGAGTGAACTATTTCATTAAGCGGAATATTATATTTATTTACAAGCCTGTCAATCATAGCGCCGCCGATATACATCCAGTCATCGATAAAACCCTTTTTCGAGTTTGGATTGCTCGTATGAAATGTCGGAAAAGACGGCGCATGGAGAACATAACTGTGCGCATACCCCTGTTCAATACCGTTTTTTGTACGGCATTCAAACGTAGTTTTAAAATAAATCAGAAGATAACAGTTTTTGTGCATATTCTCCTTCGGCGTAAAAACATATTCCTTTTCGTGACTGAACCCAACGCCGCAAAGCCTTATATTAAGCTCATCCATAGCTTCACCTCATATTTTTTATTATCTTCTATAAGTATAACACGACATGATTCATTATGTCAACTTAATTTTAATATAGGGTCGGCAGTCGCATACTGACCGACCCTATTATAAAGGAGAGAGGAGTTAGCTATTTAATTAATCTGTAGATAAGGCTCGCAGCCTGCGCACGGGTTGCATTTGCATTCGGTGCAAATGTTCCGTCGCCCATACCGGAGATGAGGCCTACAGACGACGCTGTATCTACAGCCGCCTTTGCCCAATCTGCGATTGCTGCCTTGTCGCTGAAATTATCTATTCCGCCGTTTGC
>JAXGBA010000071.1:0-10828 GCA_034186235.1 Clostridia bacterium
GATGGACGCCGCAAGGTGCGCTAAAAGGCTTGGTGCGGAAAATGATTATATCGTTTACAGAAGGGGCAAAGAGGAACTCCCGGCGCGTGCGGAGGAGGTTATGCATGCGGAGGAAGAAGGAATCGAATTTAAGCTTCTTCAGAATCCGACCGAGTTTATAGGAGATGAAAAAGGCTGGCTTACCGGCGTTAAGATAATCAATATGGAACTCGGTGAGCCGGACGCTTCCGGCAGAAGAAGACCTGTTCCGATTGAAGGCAGCGAGCATATCCTCGATATCGATACTGCGATTATTGCAATCGGGCAGACGCCGAATCCGTTAATCAAGAACACCACAAAAGGTCTTGAAACAAACAAGAGAGGCTGCATTGTAGCCGATGATGATGGCGCAACCTCGAAAGAACTTGTATACGCCGGCGGCGATGTTGTTACCGGTGCAGCAACCGTAATCCTTGCCATGGGTGCAGGAAAAAGAGCGGCTGCGGCAATCGATAGGGCGCTAAGCAAATAATATATTAATAAAAAACTCTTCGGACGCATACCGCGCTGTCTGAAGAGCTTTTATTTTATATCGAGAGCGAAAGGTTCGTCGACCGTCTTTCATTCGCCTGCGAGTGAAAGACGTCCGCTGACGCATATGCTGCTTATCGCCTGTAATAAATATCCCGATCCTCACAATAAGTCGTTTTTCATATTCTGATTTTCAAGATATTCCCGTATTTTGTTTTCTGCGGTTTCAATTTCTTTTTTGAAGTCTGCCGCAGTGACCCTTACGGCTCCGTTTCCTATAATTATAATCTGTTCAAGCCCGTCCGATGTCGCAACCCTTACCTTATGATTACGGCTCAGTTCATGTGTGACCTTTTCGATATACATATCGGCGGTTTCCGCCTCTTTCGTGTATACAACATCAATGTTGTGCACTCTTTCAATTTCGCCGTGATTGTGTCTTACTTTATATGCGTCAAACACTAAAATAATTTCAAAATCGGTAAGCCCTTTATAATTGCAAAGCCTGTTAATCAGAGTGTTTCTTGCAAGGTCGAGGCTTTTTTCGGAAAGCTTTTTAAGGTCATCCCACGCAAAAATGATGTTGTAGCCGTCAATCAGCAAATATTCCTTGCCGCTTAGCTTCTTTGTTGGCGAACGGTAAGGCTTTTCAGGCTTTTTAACCGATTTGAGCGCTGTGTGCAGCGGTTTATTCATAGAGCCGTATGTCATTTCGAATATCTTCATAAGCTCCGCATCGCTTGCGGCGCGCGCAACATAGCGGTGAACTTTTTCTTCAAATTCCGCCTGTTCCTCTTTTTCGCCATCAGTGTGGCAAAAGCTTTCAACCTCTCTCCAATTTACCGTAAAGCCGGCGCCGTGGGAGCAGAATACCGAATCGGGTGTGTTTTCGAGGTCGGCTTCCGGGTCGTAGCCTATGCTTTCTATGACTTCGGCGGCGTTTTGACATTCCCTGTAACCGCCAGTCATTAGCGAAAGCTTTCCGAACCCTTTTGTGTATGCGATAACCTCGGTCTGATAATTCCTCATTGAAAAAACCGGTGCGCTGCCTGATATAACCGAAAAGTCGCCCGACGGCTCCGGCTGAAAAAAACTTCCGCCCATGTTTGTTATGTCGGTCATTGCGCGCCCCACGCACTCGTTCGGAATTTCAAGCCTGAAATCATACCACGGTTCAAGAAGAACGCTCTGCGCCTGCATAAGCCCCTGCCTTACCGCACGGTATGTTGCTTGCCTGAAATCGCCGCCTTCCGTGTGCTTTTGATGCGCTCTGCCGTTTGTAAGGGTGATTTTCATGTCCGTAATAGGCGAGCCTGTCAGAACGCCTATATGCTGCTTTTCTTTAAGATGCGTCATGATTAGCCGCTGCCAGTTTTTTGCAAGCGTGTTTTCGCTGCACTCCGACGCAAAAACCAGCCCCGAGCCTCTCGGCAGAGCCTCCAGCCTGAGGCGGACTTCGGCATAATGTTTAAGCGGTTCGTAGTGCCCTGCGCCGTATGCCGTGCCGTCTATGGTTTCAAGATATGCAATGCTGCTGTAGGAAAAATCAACTTCCATGTCAAAGCGTTCGGCTATAATACGCTTTAGAACTTCAAGTTGAATTTCACCCATTATTTTGAAACAGATTTCACCTTTTCGACTGTCCCACAAAATAGAGAGCTGAGGTTCCTCCTGCTCTAAAATCCTGAATTTTGAAAGAGCGGCAACAGGATTTACACCCTCCGGCAGCACTGCCCGATAATTGAGAACGGGCTTCAGAACTGCCGTTTCTTCCGGCTTTTCAAAGCCGAGGCCCATTCCGGGGTATGTTTCAGTAAGTCCGACTGCGGCGCAGAGCGTTCCGCTTTCCGCAAACGGCACCGCTTTGAATTTTGCACCCGAATAAATGCGGATTTGGTTTACCTTTTCGCTCCACGGTTCGAGGTCTTTATTGACGCCGCTTACAATGTCTTTAACCGAAAGCCTGCCGCCTGTTATTTTCATATGCGTCAGCCTTTCGCCGTGCTCGCTTCGTGTGATTTTGTAAACCTTTGCCCCGAACTCCTCTTCAAAATGCGGTTCGGCCGAGTATTTGTCAAGTCCCATAAGAAGCCCGTCAACACCTTCATATTTAAGAGCCGAGCCGAAAAAGCAAGGGAAAATCCTACGCTTCTTTATTGCGTCCGAAATAACAGCGTCATCAAGCTTTTCTTCCTCAAAAGCTTCAAGCAGCCGCTCATCGCAAAGGGCGAGTTCTTCCAAAAAATCGCCGTTTTCAAAATTGACGCATTTTTCCGAAAGCTTTGTCTTAATTTCGGTCATGATTTCATCGGCGGTTTTCTCTGAAATATCCATTTTGTTGATAAAAATAAATGCCGGAATATGCCTGCCTTTGAGCAGCTTCCAAAGGGTTTCGGTGTGGCTCTGGACGCCGCTTGTGCCCGAAATCACAAGAACCGCATAATCAATTACCGAAAGCGTTCTTTCCGCTTCCGGTGAAAAATCTACATGCCCGGGGGTGTCAACCAATGTAAGCTCGGTGTTTTGAAGCGCAACCTTCGCACTGTTTGAAAAAACCGTTATTCCGCGCTCTTTTTCAATTCCGTCGGTGTCCATAAATGTATTTCCGCTGTCAACCCTGCCGGGGGTTCTTATTATTCCCGTTTTATAAAGAATCGCTTCCGAAAGCGTTGTTTTTCCGGAATCGACATGTGCAAGTATTCCGATTGTGATTTTTTTCATAGCTTTACCCGTGATTTTATATAATAAGGTTATTTTATACCATTTTTGAAAATTTGTCAATCATTTATTGACATTTGGTGCAGATAAGTGGTATAATAAAATTAAAACATGTATTCGGAGGAGTCTATGAAAAAACTACTTTTATGCTTTTTGCTTATTGCTTCACAGATGTTTGGGGGAATTGTCGGAGCGGAAGAATTTGTAACCGACGGTGATTTTATCCCGGAATATATAGCATATTCAGATTCTGTTCCGCTCGGCGATGCGGACGCGGAATATATTCCTCCTATTGTTCAGCTTGTTTCTCCGGCGGCACTTTCTGCGGCAGAACTTCCGCCGAAATATGACGCAAGGGAAGACGGCAGAATTTTTTACAGCGGTATTGGTCAAAGTTCCGATAACACTTGCTGGACTTTTTCGTCCTGTCTTGCTGCGGAAACCGCAATAAAAGACGAATTCGGCAGCTTTACCGACCTTTCAGAACAGCACCTTAAGTATGCCGAAAGTTCGGAAAACAACAATCCTTACGGATATGAGAGAGTTGTCAATTCCGGTGGCAATTTTCAGATATTTGAGGCTTACGGAGCCGCTTGGAGAGGGCTTGTAAAAGAAGAGGACGACCCTTATGTATATGGCGGAGATGCACGAGATTATGAGACGGTTACCGCACAAAAGCCCGTAAGCTTTCATCTTCGCAACACGGTCAATATACCGAATGTTGCAGAAAATGTGTCTGACGTTACAAAAGAGCAGAGGGCTGCACATGTGGAGGAAGTAAAAAACTGCATACTTACATACGGAGGCTGCTTTCCCAGCATGACTTGGAATTAAAAATACAATAATTACGCAACTAATTCGTATTTCAATAAAAGTGATAAAACCGACTCAAATCACGCGATTGCAATAATCGGCTGGGATGACAACTATTCCAAAACCAATTTCGAGGATACCCCTGAAAACGACGGTGCGTTTATAATTAAAAATTCGCAGAGCGATACCGGGTATTATATGTATATGTCTTATGAAGATATGTATGCCGGTTGGTATGCTTCGTGTGTAACGGGCGTTGCGTCAAAGTACGATTACGGCGAGATTTACAATTATAATTATTTTCAGCCGGTCAGTACGCTTGATCTCCAGGCAGGCACATACAGAACAACCGTAAATTTTGTAAGCAAGTACGATGGTGAAAAGATTAAGGCTGTCGGCGCGTACACCGTTTCCAGAAATTTGGGTTATGAGGTATATATAAGTAAATCCGCAAACGGCAACGAGGCAAATGAAAGTGATTACACTTTGGTTAATTCTGGAACATTTGAATTGCCGGGGCTTCACACGATTGACCTTGAGACTCCGTTTGAGCTCGGTAACGCCGGCACAAATTATGCCGTCAGAATTAAGTATACAAGTGCGGAAAATTTTAAAATACCGCTCGAAACCAATGTTTACGGCGGCCCAATTCCAATTCACAACGTAAAAACTCAGGCGGGCAGGTCTTATCTTGATCGACAGGATACGCATAAAAATAACGGCAATCTTTATGTAAAAGCATTTACGGACGCGGATTATACCGTAACGCTTCCGTTTGCTGATGATTCTGAGTTTTCCGCAGCTAAATACAGCGTGAACGGTTCTGCTTTCAAAAGTCTTGACAAAACATTTACGGCAGGACTTAATGATGATGTGACCATCGATTTTTCCGGCGTCACGGCGGAAATAGGAATGTTTTCATACGGCGGAAAAGATTATTGGCTTAAAGACAATAAGATTTCGTTTAAGGTAACGCAATCCGGTGACGTTTTGTCGCTCGACAGTGCTTCTATAACCGTAAGTTTTGACGCAAACGGCGGAAGCGGTGCGCCGTCGGATATTCATACAAAAGAAAATACGGAATTTGAAATTCCGGAAAAAATTCCTGTAAAAGCGGGATATTCATTTGACGGCTGGACGGACGGTGCGGCTGTTTATGCTCCTGGTGATAAAGCGGTGTTTTCGGACAGCATAACTCTGACCGCTCGGTGGAAAGAAAGGTCGGCGGCAAGCCTTAAGCTTGGCTTCAAGGCATATAAAAACGGAAAAGAAACCGATAAGCTTTACGCCGGCTGCACATATGATATTTCGGTTTTATGCAGCGATATAACAGATAATACATTTTACAGCGGAGAATTTGCGCTGTCGTTCGACCCGAATGTTGCCTGCATTGTGGACGAAAACGGTTATTACGGCGAAAGTGCGGAGGAATGCGTTTTCGGTATTGCCTACGATAAGCTTTTGCTTGATTCTTCGTCGCAGCTTGATAACGGCGGCGGAAAACTAAATGCCATAATTAAAACGAAGGCTGATTATTCCGATACCGGGGCTGTACTTGAAGGCGATTCGGTTGAGATTTTCAGATTCAGAGTGTTTATAATGAACGGCGGAGATGTTTCGCTTAAAGCAGACAATTCCGAGCTTTATTTCGGAGGTACGGCGCCGTCGGTAATTACATCGGTTCCATTTTCGCCGAAGGCTGTCTTTGAAACAGTCAGCGATGTAAACTGCACAAAGTACAGTAATCATGTAAGCTTTTCGGGTAAAACAGATTTTGGAAAAAGCAAAACAATTGTGTGCGCATTGTACAGCGGAAATAAGCTTGTGGGCGTAAGAACAATAAAATGCGGAGAGGATAACGAAGCTTTCAATGCAAACATTTTATTCACCGATGAACCGACTTCTGCAAAGGTCTTTGTGTGGGACAGCCTTGTCGGTTTGTCTACGGGCTTCGGTTCAATTGATTTTGATATTTGATGATAGTGGGGCGTACATATGAAGATACCTTTTTCTCCGCCTGATATAACTGAAGCGGAAATAGAAGAAATTACAGATACTTTAAGATCCGGCTGGATTACAACCGGGCCGAAGACCAAGCTTTTTGAAAAAAAAATAGCGGAGTTTTTGAGGATAAATAAATGTGTATGCCTTAACTCCCAGACTGCTTGTGCCGAAATGGCGCTTCGACTTATGGGAATCGGTCCGAGAGATGAGGTTATAACAACAGCATACACTTATACTGCAACTGCATCGGTTATCAGCCATGTAGGCGCTAAGACTGTACTTGTTGATATAAGACCCGACAGCTTTGAAATGGATTATGATGCGGCAGAAAGAGCGGTAACCGACCGAACAAAAGCGATTATTCCTGTTGATTTGGGCGGTGTTCCGTGTGATTATCACAGAATATTTGAATTGGTCAACAGAAAAAAAGATATGTTTGTGCCTTCATCACCCATGCAGCAAAAACTCGGCAGAATAGCCGTGCTTGCTGATGCCGCTCATGCTTTCGGTGCGGAATTCAGGGGTGTAAAGATAGGTAATATTGCCGATTTTTCAAGTTTCAGTTTTCATGCGGTGAAAAATCTTACAACTGCAGAGGGCGGCTGTCTTGCGTGGCATTTGCCGGAGGCGTTCGATGATGAAGAAATATATAAACAGCTTCAGCTTTTTTCGCTTCACGGGCAGTCAAAAGACGCTCTTTCCAAAAACAAACTCGGTGCATGGGAATACGATGTAATCGGTACCTGGTATAAGTGTAATATGACGGATATGGCAGCTGCGGTCGGTATAAAACAGCTTGAAAGATACGAAGGAATGCTTGACCGGCGCAGGAAGATTATCGAATATTATGACAGTATGCTTAAGCAGCTCGGGGTGGAAACCCTTCCGCATTTTAACGGTGAACATACTTCGTCGGGTCATCTTTATATTACAAGAATACCCGGTATATCTCTTTCGGAAAGAAATGAAATAATTGTTAAAATGGCGGAAAAAGATATTGCATGCAATGTTCATTACAAACCGCTGCCGCTGCTTACTGCGTATAAAAATATGGGCTTTGATATAAAAGATTTTCCGAATGCTTACAGGCATTTCGAAAACGAAATTACATTGCCGCTTCACACCTGCCTTACAGATGAGATGGTAAGATATACGGCAGAAAATTTTGTTCGTATTATTAAGGAGTACATATGATGCTCAAAAAATGGGAGGAGCTTCCGGCGGAGCTCAGAAACGAAAGCGTAAGACCATACTATGATATTCTCGAAAAAAAGAAAGCTGCAATGCTTTTTATGAGAATGTTTGATATAGCAGCTTCGGCGTTTATGCTGATCGTGTTTTCGCCGATTTTTCTTGTCCTTGCGGTTTGCATTAAACTTGATACGCCGGGACCAGTTTTTTACCGTCAGACGAGGATTACGCAGTATAACAGAGAGTTCAGAATATTTAAGTTTCGGTCAATGGTTCAAGATGCAGATAGGGGTTCGCCGGTTACAGTATGCGGCGACAGCCGCGTGACGCGGACAGGTAAAATAATCAGGAAATATCGGCTGGATGAGATAAGTCAGCTGATAAATGTTTTCCTTGGGGATATGACTTTTGTCGGTACAAGACCTGAAGTGCCGAAGTATACCGAAAGGTATTCGGACGAAATGATGGCAACGCTGCTTTTGCCGGCAGGTGTCACAAGCCTTGCGAGCATATATTATAAGGATGAAGCAGACCTGCTTAGCTGCGCGGATAATGCCGACGAGGTTTATGTTGGCAAAATCTTGCCGGCGAAGATGTATTATAATCTGAAAGAAATAAGGCATTACAGCTTTTTTTCAAATATAAAAGAGATGTTTATGACTGTTTTTGCGGTTCTCGGAAAAGAGTACAAAGGGGATTATGAACCCAAAAGAGAAAGGATTTTAAATGACGAAGAAATTAATAGCTATCCTCACTAACAGCGATGACGATATATATTGCTTCAGAAAAGAATTAATTGAAAGATTAATTAATGAAGGATGCAGTGTTTTAATTTCCTGTCCGTATGGCGAGAAGTTTGAACTTATGGAGCATATTGATTATATTTATGACAATCCGGTTATCGATAGAAGAGGAACTAATATAATTAATGATTATAAGCTTTTTTATCACTATTGCCGATTGTTGAAAAAATATAGGCCTGATGTTATTTTGACATATACTGCAAAACCAAATGTTTATGCAAGTATTGCTGCGAAAAGATATAAAATACCGTACATAAATAATGTCACAGGATTAGGAAGCGTTCTTAACAAAGTCGGTTTAATGAAAAGGTTTATACTTTCATTATTTAAGGCTGCTTATAGCGGTGCTGCTTGCGTCATGTTTCAAAATTCTGAAAACATGAAATTGGCAGTTAATAAAAAGATGGTAAACGGACCTTACAGGCTAATTCCCGGTTCGGGTGTTAATACGGAGCGATATCCGCTTCAGCTTTATCCGGACGGTGGAAACGGAATAATCGGCGAAAAAATTGTGTTTAATTATATTGGCAGAATTCTTCGTGATAAGGGTGTTGATGATTATATTGCAGCTGCGAAAGCAATAAAAGCAAAATACCCTAATACAGAGTTCAATATGATAGGCTTTGTAGAACCTACGGAACAGCATTATGAAGGCGAACTTGAAGAACTTGGAAAAAAAGGTATAGTGTTTTACCGCGGAAATCAAAAAGATGTAAGACCTTTCATTGCCAGGTCTCATGCAATTATTCACCCCTCAACATATGGTGAGGGTATGAGTAATGTTTTACTTGAAAATGCTTCAAGCGGTCGCGTGATTATTACTACAGATAATCCGGGATGCCGCGAGACAGTCGAAGATGGTAAAACAGGTTTTGTGTATTCCGGAGGTAATGTGAACGAACTTGTAAGTAAAATTGAACTTTTTCTTAGTATGGATAATTCCTCAAGACAGGCTGCAGGCAAACTTGGGAGAGAAAAAATGATTAATGAATTTTCAAGAGAAAAGGTAATTTCTGCATATTTGGAAGAAATTGAAAGGCTGTAGATGGGTGCGATTTATATGAATTATAAAGAAGTAAAAAAAATTGTATTGCCTGAAAAAAAGCAAAAAGAAGAAAAGTATAATATTTTTGTTTCGTGGTTTGTAAGACCACTCTCCGTTGCTTGTACGGTACCTTTGGTCAATTCTAAAGTAAAGCCGATTACTATTACCAAAATATCAATTTTATGTTCGTTGGCAGGATTCTTTTTTGTTTCGTTCGGGACAAGTATGTATGCAAGGATTATTGGTTGGTTTATGTTTTTTGTATGGAGTGTTTTTGATGGAGTGGACGGCAATCTGGCTCGGTGTACAAACTCTTGTTCTTTGCTTGGCGATTTGTGGGATACCATGGGCGGATATCTGGCAATGGTGCTAATTAATTTTTCAGCGGGAATAGCAGGATTTTATGATAATTCCGGTTTTGTGTTTTTTCCAAAGCATTTCTGCATTATTTTGGGTGGGGCTGCGGCTATATTGGCTATATTCCCCAGATTAATTATGCATAAGAAAAAATCATCTGTTGGTAATGCGGAAGATATTAAAAGCATTTCGGATAAAAATACATTCAATATGACGAGTGTTTTTGCTATGAATATTGTTTCTCCGTCCGGGTTTATGCAAATAATTTTTCTGTTTTCAATTGTTTTTCATTTATTAGAGTTGTTTGCTGTTGCTTATTTTATTGTAAATTCGACTATTACAGCTGCATCTCTCAGAAGATTGCTTAAGGAGTAATTTATTCATGTCAAAAATAAAAGTTTTGATGGTGCTCGGCAATACCGGTAGGGGCGGAGCACAGACATTTGCAACAAATGTTTTAAGAATAATTGACAGAAATAGGTTCCAGATAGATTTTGCTGTTAATGATGACAGGTCCAATGGCTATAGTCAGGAGATTATAGCACTGGGAAGCAAGATATATGTTCTTCCATATTTTCGTATATATAATTGGCATGGATATACGTCGGCGTGGAGAAGATTACTGCGTGAAAATCATTATGATATTGTGCATGGCAATGTCAGTAGTTCTGCATATGTTTATCTGAATATTGCAAAGGAATTCGGCTGCACTGCAATTGCTCACAGTCACAGTTCAGGTTATCGGGGCAATTTTTTCGAAAGGTGTGTTAAGAGAATATTTTCATATGGTGTCAGATTTGCGGCGGAGTACCATTTTGCGTGTACTGATTTTGCGGCAAAAAGGCTTTTTGGAAAAAAATTCAATCTGTATGACAAGTATTATCTGATTCCCAATGCAATAATCCCGGAGAAGTTTTTATTCAATAATGCTGTAAGGCAAAAAATCAGGAAAGATTACGCTTTTGATGAGAAAACAAAAATATACGGGCATGTCGGGTCGTTTACAAAACCCAAGAATCATTTCTTTTTAATTGATGTTTTTGAATGTATAGTATATAAAAAATCTGATTCGGTTTTGCTTTTGCTTGGAGAGGGTGAACTTGAGCAGGAAGTCAAACGATATGTTATCGGTAAGGGATTAGAGAAAAATGTGCTTTTTTTAGGTAACAGGGGGAATATAAACGAGTATCTTATGGCAATGGATGCAATGATTTTTCCGTCATTTTTTGAAGGTGTTCCGATAACTTTGGTAGAGGCGCAGGCTTCCGGATTGCCGGTTATTGCATCTGATACCATAACAGATGATGTTTTTTTGACGGATTGCATTATTAGGATGTCTCTTAATAATTCTCCGGATGCCTGGGCCGACAGAGCAGTTGGTTTAAAA
>JAXGBA010000072.1:0-62973 GCA_034186235.1 Clostridia bacterium
CATGTCGAGTGAAGTCGGGAAAAACCGCATGTTTTCGGAAAATTCAAATTGGGAGCGCCGCAGATATGTTATCTCAAGTGCGTCGGGAAGCATGGCGTCCCCGAAAAAGCACACATCGGAGCAGTTGTTTGCGTGAATATGCACCGGAACATGCGTTTCGGCAAGTCTTTCAAGACAGCGTACAATCCTATCGTCTGCACCCCGGCAAAGGTCGTGCAGTTCTATTGCAATCTGCGAAAATTTCGGCAAAGTCTCGGTTTTCTCAATTACATCCCACTCGCTGCCTTCAATGTCCATTTTAAGTATCATGTTATTGTCGTTTTCATGACCGTTTTCCGAAATCAAATCGTCAAGTGTTTTGAAAACACCTTCCGATTTTCCGCCTATTCCGCATTTGAAAAAGTGAAACCGCTGATTTTCTTCCGGGAGTTTGTCTATCGTGTGGTCATACATGAAAACATCGATGTTTCGCTCTGCCATATCCTTATCCCACGAAACATCATCGCATATCCCGAGGCTGTACGCGGTCTTAACGCCCTCAAAGCAGTCCGCCATAACATATCCGCCGTCGTTTTCGCCCCCGGTGCGTATAAAATTAATATCGGCATCGTAAACCCTTGTAGCTTTCTTTACGGCCTTCATGTAATCGTAAAAAAATCCGCCGTGCTCAAAATCCTTCTGCATTATGTCCATATAAGTTCTGCGCTGAAGGCTTTCAACGGATTTCACGGCATTTTCTATATTGCTGAGCCTTTTGTAAAGCGACTCGAACTTCTCGTTATACTGTTTAATTCCCGGAACTTTTTTCAAAAATGATTTTATCCCCATTTTCTGTCTCCTGTGTGTTTTTCTTCTATTATACTATGTCTTAGTTATAAAATCAATCCCCAATGTTGACTTTTTCCGCAAAGTGTGTTAAAATAGGATGGAAAGGATGTGTCATGGTTGATAAAAAAGTTCAGAAAGCTTGATAAATGGGCAGCGGTTCTGTCATTTCTGGCAGCAGTCGATTTTATATATATCTTTTTTGTGTATCATCTCACATTTATTGAAAGGTCTACGCTCCCCAATGCCTGCGTTGAGGAATTTATAACCGTAATCGTGTGTTTTGTGCTGCTTTCGGGGGCAGATTTTCTCAGAATCAGATATATTTTGAAAAAAAAGAAAAAAAGTCTTGCAATTGGTGAAAAAGTGTGTTATAATAAGAGTAAGTAAGAAAGAGTTGACTGATTCGGCAGACAAGTGGGCATAAGTTGCTCACTTTTTTGTTTGTATGGAGGGGTCTTATGTCGAAAGTTGAAAAAATAGTGTGGGACGCAGCTGCACCGATTGCCGAACGCTTCGGGTGCAGTATATATGATGTTGAATATGCAAAGGAGGGGCAGAACTACTTCTTGCGTGTGTTTATAGACAAGGACGGTGGTGTCAGCACCGATGACTGCGAGGCTGTCAGCCGTGCGCTTGACCCCGTGCTTGACGAGCTTGACCCGATTGAGAATGCTTATTTTCTTGAAATTTCTTCGCCTGGTCTTGACCGCAAACTTTCAAGACCCGAGCATTTTGAGGCGGCTGTCGGCAAAAGCGTTGACATCAAGCTGTTTTCCCCGATTGACGGTTCAAAGGAAATTACCGGAATTCTGTGCGGCTTTGACGGGAAGAACATTTCACTTGAAACCGCATTGGGCATAGTTGAAATCGAAAAGCAAAAGGCGTCCGTTGTGCGCCTGACAGTTATATTATAGGGAGGTTCTTTAGGCATGAACAACGAACTTATTTCAGCGCTTGAGGCTCTGGAAAAGGAAAAAAAGATAAGCAAGGATATTATTCTCGAGGCAATCGAGGCGTCGCTGGTTACGGCATACAAAAAGGATTACGGTTCAAGTCTAAATGTCCGTGCAGCAATTAACCGCGATACCGGGGCAATTAAAATGTATGTTTCCAAAACAGTTGTTGAGGAGGTAACGAATCCGCAGCTGGAAATAACCCTCGAGGAAGCATATGTTTACAGCGGAAAGTACGAAATCGGCGATATCGTGGAATACGATGTTACGCCCGATCCCAAAAAGTTCGGCAGAATCGCCGCACAGACCGCAAAGCAGGTTATCGTGCAGCGCCTGAGGGAAGCGGAACGCGAAATGGTTTACGATGAGTTTTCTTCAAAAGAGGGCGAACTTGTTTCGGGCAATGTCAGCCGTATTGAAAGAGCGGGCGTTATAGTTGAAATCGGTACAAGGGAAACTATGCTTGTCCCCGAGGAGCAGATTCCGGGCGAAAAATATACTCCGGGGCAGAAAATAAAGCTCTATGTGGTTGAGGTCAGAAGGACGACAAAAGGCCCTAGGGTTGTTGTCAGCCGCTCGAATCCCGGCCTTATTAGAAGGCTTATGGAAACCGAAATTCCCGAAATATATGACGGCACGGTTGTTATAAAGGGTATCGCAAGGGACGCAGGCTCAAGAAGCAAGGTTGCGGTTTATTCAACCGATGAGAATGTTGACGCAATCGGCTCGTGCGTGGGCACAAACGGTTCGAGAATCCAGGCGGTTATGGATGAGGTTCCGGGTGAAAAAATCGAAATCATCAAGTACAGCGACGACCCCGTTGAGTTCATAAAAGAAAGCCTCAGCCCGACAAAGGTCGTTTCGGTTGAAGCAGACGCCGAAAACCGTTCGTGCAAGGTTATAGTTCCTGAGTATCAGCTGTCGCTTGCAATCGGCAGAAAAGGTCAGAATGCTTGCCTTGCGGCTAAGCTTACCGGCTGGAAAATCGATATCCAAGGTGACGGACAAACCGAGCAGCGGGGGTGAGTCTTTTGAAAAAGATTCCTATGAGAATGTGCGTCGGCTGCGGCGAAATGAAGGAAAAAAGACAGCTGGTGCGGGTTGTTAACAATAAAGATGAGGGGATTTCTCTCGACCCTACAGGTAAAAAATCGGGCAGAGGAGCATATATCTGCAAAAACCTTGAATGTTTAAGGAAGGCGCAGAAAGCAAGAAAACTCGAAAGAGCATTTTCCTGCCGCATAGACGATTCGGTTTATGCTCAGCTTGAAGCGGAACTTGCGGGGATTAATAAGTATGGAGGTGCTGTTTATGAAGAATCCTAAGGTCAGCGAAATGGGAAAGGCCTTCGGCGGAATTGCCAGCAAGGAGATTATCGGCGTTATGGCGCAGTACGGTGTTGAGCTCAAAAGCCATGCCGCCGTTATGAGCAACAGGGAGCTTGATATTCTGTTGACTCATTATACAAATCTGCACACGGTGGACAGCTTGGATAAAATTTTTGCGTCTGCTGCGAAAGAGAAGGAGCTGAAAGCCGAAGCAAAGGCTGCCGCTACCAAAGAAGAAAAACCGGTAAAGATTGAAAAAGAAGTTTCCGAAAATGAGGAAAAAGCTAAGGAAAATGGTACGAAAACATCGTCAAGATATGTCGATACACGCCCGCAGACGGTCGATATGGACAGAATAAATTCCGAGAATAAAATGGAAAATCTTGTCGGTGACGAAAAGCTTCTGGAACAGTCGGGCGGAAAAAAGCAGAAAATCAAAAAGAATAAGAACAAAACCGCTTCCAATAAAATTGCAAAAGCCGAAGTCAAGAAAAAGGAAGTTCAGCGTGAGCATCAGACGATTGAAATCCCGGACCAGATAAGCGTAGGCGATCTGGCGGAAAAAATTGGAGTTCCGGGGGTTGAACTTGTAAAGAAGCTCTTTATCCTCGGCATAATGGCTTCGCTCAGCCAGGTTATCGACTTTGATACGGCGGCGCTCATATCGGAGGAATTCGATACAACGCTTGAACATGAGGTTGTCGTTACGGATGAGGATCTTCTCTTCAACGATGTTGAGGATAGTGAGGAGGACCTTCAGCCCAGAAGCCCGGTTGTGGTTGTAATGGGGCATGTTGACCACGGCAAGACATCGCTTCTCGACGCTGTAAGAAATACGAATGTAATCGCAACCGAGGCGGGCGGAATCACGCAGCATATCGGTGCGTCCGTTGTTGAAATAAATGGGCAGAAGATTACATTTCTCGACACGCCCGGCCACGCAGCGTTCACCGCTATGCGTGCAAGGGGTGCGCAGGTAACCGATGTTGCAATCCTGGTTGTTGCGGCGGACGACGGCATAATGCCTCAGACCGTTGAGGCAATCAACCACGCAAAGGAAGCCGGCGTTACAATTATAGTTGCAATCAATAAAATCGATAAGGAGGGCGCAGACCCCAGCAGGGTTAAGCAGGCGCTCACCGAATACGGTCTTGTTCCGGAGGAATGGGGCGGCGACACTATATGCGTAGAGGTTTCCGCCAAGAAAAACATCAATATTGACGGTCTTCTGGAAATGGTTCTTCTGGTTGCGGAAATGAAGGAGCTTAAAGCTAACCCGAACAGAAAGGCGAAAGGTACCGTTATCGAATCAAGGCTCGATAAGGGCAGAGGTCCTGTTGCAACCGTGCTTGTTCAAAACGGTACTCTCCGTGTGGGGGATGTCGTAGTTGCCGGTACGGCAGTCGGCAAGGTAAGGGCTATGATTAATTCCAGGGGCGAAAGGGTTAAGGAAGCAGGGCCTTCCGTTCCGGTTGAGATTACGGGCCTTTCCGAAACGCCTCAGGGCGGCGATATTTTCCACGCGGTTGACGATGAAAGAAAAGCGAGAAATGTTGTCGAGGCAAGAAAACAGAAAATTAAAGACGAAATTGTTCAGGCTCAGCAGAAGGTTTCGCTCGACAATCTCTTTGACTGCATAAAAGAAGGCGAAATGAAGGAACTTGATATTATCGTCAAAGCCGATGTTGCTGGCTCGGTTGAAGCGGTTAAGCAGTCACTCGAAAAGCTTTCAAACGATGAGGTAAGGGTAAGGACGATTCACGGAGGCGTCGGCGGTATCAACGAAACCGATGTTATGCTTGCGAATGCGTCCAACGCAATCATCGTCGGCTTTAATGTAAGGCCTGAAGCCTCTGCGGTTGAAACGGCCCATATGGAGGGCGTTGACATCAGGCTCTACCGTGTTATCTATGAGGCTATCGATGAAATCGAGGCCGCTATGCGCGGTATGCTTGACCCCAAATTCAAAGAGGTTATTCTGGGACATGCGGAAATCAGGCAGACCTTCAAGGTCAGCGGCGTGGGTACAATTGCCGGCGCTTATGTGCTTGACGGCCACATCAGCCGTAACTGCGATGTCCGCGTTAACCGTGATAATATCGTTGTGCACGAGGGCCATCTGAGTTCTCTCAAACGCTTTAAGGACGATGTTAAAGAGGTTCAGCAGGGCTACGAATGCGGTATGGGTCTTGAAAACTTCAACGATATTAAAGAAGGCGATATAATCGAGTGCTATACCATGGAGGAAATCGAAAGATAATTCTGTGGAAAGGTTGTGATTTTTATGGCAAGAATAGATAAGATTACAAATGAGGTCAAGAGAGAGGCGGCAAATATCATCGCTTCCCTCAAAGACCCGAGGATTCCGGATGTTGTTTCGGTTGTTTCGGCGGATGTGTCGAGGGATTTGTCATATGCCACGATTTATGTGAGTATGCTTGGGTCGGACGAGGAGCGTGCGGAAGCCCTCAAGGGTCTTAACAGTGCAAAAAGTTTTGTTCGCCGTGAACTTGGCAGGCGCATAAAACTGCGGATAACTCCTGAGGTTATTTTTAAGCTTGACGATACCATGATTACAGGCTCCCATATTTTCAGTGTTATAAACAGTCTTGACATTCCTCCGGCAGAGGAGGAACCCGAGGAGGATGATGACGAGTGAAAAGAATAATCAGTATCGTGCTTGCGGTTTTGCTGGTGTTTGCGGTTTCGGGCTGTAAAAAGGAAAGAAGCGAAACTTCGTATGACGGCGTAAAGGTGCAGGACGGCTGCTATTTTGATAAGGACGGTATCATGCATGTGGATACCGCAAAGCTTGACTATACCGCCGGCAGCTCAATTAAATGGAACTACGATGACGAAACAAATACGCTTTCGTTTGAGGGAGAGGGCGAACTTTCGGATATCAAAAACTTTGCGCCCTATAAGACCTTTGCTGAAAAAATCGTTATAGGCGAGGGGATAACATCTGTTGTAAATTCTGCGTTTGACGGTTTTTCGGGCGTGAGTGAACTTACAATTGCGCCGTCTGTCGAATCAATCGGGGCAAAGGCGTTCAGAGGGCTTATGATTAAGGAGGTTAACCTCCCGGTAAGGCTTTCGTATCTCGGCAAAAATGCGTTTGCCGACTGCGGACTTTTAGAATCCGTCACGATTCCGAAAAACGACGGTCTGTATGAGATTAAAGACGGCGTGTTTAAAAACTGCGATCAGCTGAAAATGGCTATAATTCCGCAGACGATTACCTATATCTCACCTACCGCCTTCGAGAATTGCACAAATCTTGCAATTTATGCGTCAGAGGACAGCTTTGCCCACGATTACGCACTCACTGAAGGAATATTCTTCCAGAGTTACAGTTTTTAGGTGGTTTTAAACCCGGCAGAAAATAAGTAAGCGGACGGAAACCCAATATAATCGGGTTTCCGTCCGCTTGTTTTGAGTGAATATATTATATGGAACACACTATTTGGTTACATTTGATCCAAGGATTTCGGTAAAGAAGTCCGTCGGAACATACATTTTGTCGCCCACAAGTATCGGTGCCGCAGAAAGCTCTGCGGGTTTCATTTTAGCCTTTGTATACTTGTTAACTCCAAGATTGAATGTTACGCCCATCTGAACCGTTCCCACGGTTACCGCCTTTAAGGAGTCGCTCCAGTCTACATCGTATCCGAGAGCCTCCGCTACCGCCCTTACGGGGAGATAGTCGATGCCGTTTTCGCTGTGGGGTTTGGCTTCAAAGCTTTTGTCATCCGAGGAAACCGTGTAAGAGGTTTTCTGCTCCGTATCTTCCTCTGCGGCAGTTCCTATAAGAACAACCTTGTCCGGGTTCATAAGTGCCGGAATACTCATCGTCATCAATTTTGCAAAAACAAGAACCTTTGAGCCTTTTGTGATGTCCGCCGCCTTAACAATCTGACGGGTGCGGAATGGCATGTATTCCGCATTTTCCGAAATGCTGATTTTATACTGTCCGTCTTTCGAGTATCCGAATGTGCCGTAGTCATCGGTTTCGATTTCGGATATTTCCATGTAAATCGGGAAATCTTCGTTTTCGCCGTGCCTTATTACTGCGACAGCTGCTGCCTGCGGCGGGAGGCTCTTCGTTTCAGCAGTGGACGCAAATGCCGTGATGAAGTCGCCTTTTTTAAGCTCGGAAAGGTTCATCGGTATACCGTCCTTGTCCGAAACAACAGTTTCTTCTCCGATATTTAATATGTAGTCTTGGTCCGCCAGCTTAAGTTCAATGCTGTTTTCGGATACCGTCGTAATCTTTCCGCTGAGCATCTGCGTGTCGGAGATCTGCCTTGTCACCGTGATTTCCGTGTCGTTTCCGCTTATCGGCATTATGCCGTTTTCAGCGAAAGCCGCAGCGGAAACCGAAAGCGTGAGTGCTGCGCTGAGCGCAATTGCCGTAAATCTTTTGTTCATAGTTATTACCTCTTTTCATTTTGATTTTTTGTTTTTCACTTATAATACTTTTGAGAGCGCAAAAAAGTTTCAAAAAATTTTAAAAATTTTTCAAAATGTATAAAATGCAAAAAAATGATGAATAAATGAATAAAATTGCAAAAAAATCGATTTTGCTATTGACTTTGAGTGATTTAGGGTGTATAATATATAAGATTTGATTTTACAAAGGAGGGATTTTAGATGGGCACTCTCGAAACTCTGGCTTCGGCGGGCAAGTGGTACAGCAGCTTTTTTGCCGATTTTATTCAGAACTTTATCACAAAAGCTAGATATGAGCTTATTCTCGAAGGTATCGTGACCACGGTTGAAACATCGGTTGTTGCGGTTATTCTCGGTGTTCTTATCGGTATGATAATTGCGCTTTGCTCGCTCTCAAAATCGAAGATTTTAAGAGCAATAAGCAAGGTTTACACAGATATTATAAGGGGTACGCCGTCGGTTACGCAGCTTCTTATTATATATTTTATAGTTTTTGCAAGCTCGTCTTTGCCGAAGTGGATGATTGCCAGTGTTGCGTTCGGCGTAAACTCCGGTGCGTATGTGGCGGAAATAATAAGGGCGGGCATAATGTCCATCGATAAAGGGCAGACGGAAGCCGGCAGGTCGCTCGGTATGACCCATGCGCAGACAATGCTTCATATAATTATACCGCAGGCGGTTAAGAATATTTTTCCGGCGCTCTGCAACGAGTTTATCGTTCTTATTAAGGAAACCGCTATCGTCGGGTATATCGGGCTTCGTGATATCGCAAAAGCCGGCGACCAGATTAAAGCGGCAACATATAAGCCGTTTATGCCTCTTGTCGGCACGGCTATTATATACTTTGTTATGATAAAGATTCTTACGGTTCTGTTTGCAAGGCTTGAAAAAAGGCTTCGCAAGGCAGATATAAGATAGGGGGCGCCGCAAATGATTAAAGTTCAGGATTTGCATAAGTATTTCGGCAAGCTCGAGGTTCTGAAGGGAGTCAACCAGCATATAAAGCAGGGCGAAGTTGTTTGCGTTATCGGTCCTTCGGGAAGCGGTAAATCGACATTTCTCAGGTGTCTTAATTTGCTTGAAACGCCCACAAAGGGCAAAATCTTTATCGATGATGAGGATATAACAAAAAAGGGCGTTAATGTCAATAAAATCAGGCAGAAAATGGGTATGGTTTTTCAGCAGTTCAACCTTTTTCCGCATCTGACAATTATGAAAAACATCACTATTGCGCAGACCCTGGTTTCAAAAACACCCAAGGAGGATGCGGTTCGCGTGGGCGAAGAGCTGCTCAAAAGAGTGGGGCTTTACGATAAGTGCGATGCATACCCGGCACAGCTTTCGGGCGGTCAGAAGCAGCGTGTTGCAATCGCACGCGCACTTGCGATGAATCCCGAAATTATGCTGTTTGACGAGCCGACGAGTGCGCTTGACCCCGAGATGGTCGGCGAGGTTCTTGATGTTATGAAAAACCTCGCAAAAGAGGGCATGACGATGGTTGTGGTAACGCACGAAATGGGCTTTGCCCGTGAGGTTGCCGACAGAGTGCTCTTTATGGACGAGGGCATTATTATGGAAGAAGGCTCCCCGGATGAAATTTTCGGGAATCCAAAAAACGAAAGAACAAAGAGCTTTCTTGCAAAGGTGTTGTAATTTGTGACTTTCAGTCATAAAAATAAAATTTTAAGGAGTTATATTATCATGAAAACTGTAAAAAAAGTATTATCATTGGTTCTGGCGTTCTCAATTGCTGTTTTCTGCCTCGCAGGCTGCGGTAGCAAGGATGAGGGCAAAAAGGCTGACACCGAGGGCAAAGCGGCAGACGCATCCGTTCTCAAAATCGGAACAAATGCCGAATTTCCTCCCTTTGAATTTGTTGATTCCGAAGAAGGCGTAATCGACGAGTTTGCAGGTATCGATATGGAAATCGCAAACGAAATCGCAGCAAAAATCAACAAGAAGCCCGAAATTAACAACATGGACTTTGACGGCCTTCTCATCGCTCTTGAAAACGGTCAGGTTGATATGGTTATTGCCGGAATGACTGTTACAGACGAGAGAGCACAGGCTGTTGACTTCTCCGATACCTATTACACAGCAACCCAGGTTATGATTGTACCTAAAGATTCCGACATCAAGTCCGCAAAGGATATTGAGGGCAAGAAAATCGGTGTTATCGACGGTTATACCGGTCAGACCTGCGTTGAAGAACTCGGATATGATTTTGAAGGTTACAGAAAGGGCGCAGACGCAATCCTTGACCTTGCAAACGGTAAGCTCGATGTAGTTGTTATCGACTCCGCTACAGCAGAAAAGTTCATTGCGGATAACGCTGACCTTAATATTGTTGAGGATTCCGAAGCTTTTGCCGATGAACAGTACGCAATTGCCGTTAAGAAGGGCAACAAGGAACTTCTTGATTCCGTTAACGCTGCAATCAAGGAACTCAAAGACGGCGGAAAGATTGCCGAAATCTCCGAAAAGTACAACTAAAATCAAAAATATTTGCCGGCCTTCGGGCCGGCATTTTATTTTTTAAAAATTTTCGCAACAATTCCTTTTTCCGCATTTGCCGGAAATACCTCGGTTTATGTTGGCGGTGAAAAGATTTTCGATAACGCCTATAACGAGGGCAAAAATATTATGGTTCCGCTGAGGGGCGTTGCCGAAAAGCTCGGCTACGATGTTTTGCGGGACGGAGAGCACGGCGGCGTTAAGCTTGATGGCGGCGAGGTAAACACAATTGTTTATATAGGCGAGGATAATTATTATATGGCATCGTCCGTTGCAATCGGCATGAGTGCCCCGACAAGCCTCGGCGCAGCACCCGTCATTAAAGATGATATGACATTCGTTCCGGCGGAGCTTTTCAATTTTCTTGCCTGCGGAGAGAATACCTATACGACCGAAAACGGAAGAATCACTTTTGCAAAAGCGGCGACTATAATGTTTATGAAAAAACCGAAGCCGTTGAAGCCGGAGGCTCCACAGTGACAATTAAGGGCAGCGGGGGAACATATAATCTTGCGGTATGGAATGACGGAGAGTCGTATGCAATAAGCAGCAGCGAAGGGATTTCAAAAGAAGAACTTATAAAAATGGCAGAAAACATAAAAACACCGTAATCAGTAAGATTACGGTGTTTTTATATGGGCGATATAGGGCTCGAACCTATGACCCTCTGCTTGTAAGGCAGATGCTCTCCCAGCTGAGCTAATCGCCCTTGACTTATTTAGTATATCACAAAAATATATGTTTGTCAAGCTTTTTTAACATAAAAAGTTAAATATATGAAATTTTATTGACATGGCGGATGGGTTGTGATATAATATCGGCAGTAGGTGAAGCGTGCATGAAAATGGAAAGACAGCCGCGGCGGTTATCATCATGATTATCGCCGGGATAATCGGTACAATTTATGATGATTCGATGGATGGTGCAATCCTGTTTTCGCTTATCGCCGGAATTGCCTGCGTAATCTACACTGTAGATAATAAAGTATATAAAAAACAGAAACACCTCGCATAGTGAATTTCATGTCTGTGAAAGGTGTTTTCCCAAATAAAGAAACGGCCTAAAACCTGAGGTTTTAAGCCGTTAATAAAACAGGGGCAGAAGGACTTGAACCCTCGGCACTTGGTTTTGGAGACCAATGCTCTACCAACTGAGCTATACCCCTATATTAAGCCGCCCGACCGAATCGACGACCGAGCGGTAAATAAGTTGCGGGGGAAGGATTTGAACCAACGACCTTCGGGTTATGAGCCCGACGAGCTACCAGACTGCTCCACCCCGCGATATATGCGCTATCACCGACAGCTTTCTTAGTATAGCACAAAAACACTTGTTTGTCAATACTTTTTTGAAAAAAACCGCAATTTTTTTAAGGTATTTTCAACAGCAGCCATTGATAAGAGTTTGATTTAGCAGTACAATTACGGCATATTGCCCACAAAGACGGTGTTGAGACAGGAAGCTGTGCGAGCGTCTTTAGGCGCCGTAAATAAAAAAAGGAGAGATTTTTTGATATGGATATTTATTTAAAGGATTATATTATCGGCGGCGAATGCGTATCCCTTGCTTTAAGCGAGGCTGTTCGCTGCCTGAGGAACGGAGATACGCTGCACTTGGGCGGAGGGAAAACGGAATTTGATAATATTTGCGCAACGCCTCAGATCTATTATATTCCGAGGTACAGCAACGAAAAGAAGTATTACACATTTTATTTTGAAAACATAGATGATTTGACAATAGACGGTGACGGTGAAACTTTGGTGTTTGACGGAGATATTTCGCCTTTTGGCTTCAGCAATTGCCGAAACATTACTTTAAAAAATTTCAAAATAGATTATAAAACACCGTATTTTGTGCAGGGGCTTATTACTGATGCAAACGATGAATATGTTGATGTGAAATACGATTCGTCGGAAAACATATGCTGCTATGACGAAAAAAGCAGAAAACTGTATGCAAAATCTGCCGAAACCGACTTTGTATGGGATCTTTCCGCTTGCCTTACCAATGAGTTTGAAACCAAGCCGAAGCGTCCTGCGGCTACGACTGCCGACTGGTTTTTGTGTACGGGAGAGCCGCATCCCGTGTACGGAGGTATGTCGGTTTTGGTTGATACATATAAGCAGGCAGACAACCATTTTCGGTTCAGATTTAAAAACAAGAGCATTAAGCACACCGTCGGGAATTATTTGGTTCAGGCAAATCATGAAAGAAAAAATACGGATTTTTATTTTCATAAGTGCGAAAATATCCTTATGGAAAACATCGATATGTATGCATCGGCGTCGTTCGGGGCGGTGTATTTGCTCTGCAAAAACGTAAAAATCGATAATGTTAATTCCGTAATTAAACCCGATTCCGGCAGATTTATGGCGGTAAATGCTGACGTTCTGCATTTTGTGAACACCAAAGGAAAGATTGAAATTTCAAATTGCACGTTTGAAAATAATTTTGATGACTCCGTAAATATTCACAGCTTGTTTTCGGTTGTCAAATGCAAAATCAATACCGATACATTGCTTTTGCATTTTACCTATCTTGCGAAAAAGGCGGTAAATCTTTACAGTCCCGGCGAAAAAATAAATGTTTTATCAAAGGATAGCTTGGAAAAGCACGGCGAACTGACGGTGAAAAAATCCGAATTTGTCGGCGAATATTATTTGATGGTCGAATTTCAAGAGCCTGTTGACGGTGTAAACATCGGAGATTTGTTGGAGTCCGAAACGGCAAAGCCGGAAGCACATTTGTATAATTGCAGAGCCGGAAACAATAGAGGCAGGGGATTTCTTGTTCCGGCGGGCAGAAAAACGATTGTCGAAAATTGCGAGTTTTACAATTTCGGCTGCGGGATCGGTGTAAACGGCGCATCGCTTCGGTATCTGGAAGGAAGCGCCGTAACCGACCTTACGGTGCGTAACAACAAATTTGTCAATTGCGCAAGGGGGTTAAACCCGTATCTTATTGTGATAAAGCCGTTTGGTCTGATGGGAAAAGAAGAGCCTCCGTATCACCGCAACATTCGTATATACGACAACGTGCTGAGCCAAAACGGCAAAGCGCTTATTGACATCAATTACGCAGCGGATGCGGAGATTAAGAATAATACTTACATTCGTGATTTTTCTCAGTTGGCGCATGAAGATATAAATGAAACGGGCATAAGAGTGAATAAGTGCGAAAATGTAAATATAGAATAATTGAAAAACGGCGGTGCAATTTATCGTTGCGCCGCCGTTTTTTTATATGATTGTCCCGCCGCCGACTACAGTATCTCCGTCGTAAAAAACCGCTGCCTGACCGGAGGTTATTGCTCTTTGGGGTTCGTCAAACACCACATGAACCTTATTTTCACCGTCTTTTATGATTTCCGCCGGCTGTTCTTTCTGGCGGTATCTTATTTTCGCGCTTGCTCTGAATTTTTCGGGCGGTGCGTCAAACGCTATCCAGTTTATGTCGGTAACATTAAATTCTCTCGAGAATAAGTCCTCATTGCGCCCGAGAACCACCTCGTTTGTGTCAATCCTCTTTTCGCATACGTAAAGAGGTTCGGGAAGGGCAAGCCCGAGCCCTTTTCTCTGACCGATTGTGTACCTTATAATTCCTTTGTGTTCACCCAGGATTTTCCCGTCAATTCCGACGAAATTGCCGTGAGGATAGCTTTTGCCGGTATGAAGCTCGATGATTTTTGCGTAGTCGCCGTCCGGGACAAAGCAAATGTCCTGGCTGTCGTGCTTTTTTGCGTTTACAAAGCCGTGCTCTTCGGCGATTTTACGAACCTCGGATTTTTCAAATTCCCCGAGAGGAAATTTGGTGTGCGCAAGCTGCTCCTGCGTGAGAGAATAGAGTACGTAGCTTTGGTCCTTGGTTAAATCCTTTGCTTTTTTGAGAAGAAATCTGCCGCCGGATTTTTCAATTCTTGCGTAGTGCCCGGTTGCGATGTAATCACACTCGATTTCCCTTGCACGGCGATAAAGCCGCTCGAACTTCAAAAACCTGTTGCAGTCAATGCACGGATTAGGCGTCGCGCCGCATTCATAGGCTTCGATAAACCTGTCTATTACGCACCTTTTGAAATCAGCCTTGAAATTAAAAACAAAGTACGGTATTCCGAGGCGGTTTGCAACCGCTCTTGCGTCCTCGACATCATCAAGCGAACAGCACGATTTCTCACGTTCCATGCCTGCGTCCTCATTATCGAAAAGCCGCATGGTAACACCGGTGCAGTCAAAGCCGGCTTCCTTCATCAAAAATGCCGAAACGGAAGAATCCACCCCTCCGCTCATGGCAACAAGCGCTCTTTTCATGTATCTGTCCTCCCAACAATGTCGTTTACAACCTTCCCTGCAATTATAAGCCCGGCGACCGACGGAACAAACGAAACCGACCCCGGGACCTGCCGTTTTGAACATTCTTCGCCGCTCGGAAGCGGCTTCATGGGCAGCTCCTCCGAATATACAACGTTAAGCTTTTTTATGCCCCGTTTTTTGAGCTCGTGCCGCATGACCTTCGCCAAAGGGCAGCATTTTGTCTTGTAAATGTCCGCCACCTTAAACCCTTCGGGAGAGAGCTTGTTTCCCGCGCCCATAGAGGAAATTATCGGTGTGCCCGACTCGTTTGCCTGCATGATAAGCCCTATTTTTCCGGTTACGGTGTCGATGGCGTCAATAACGTAATCGTATTTTGAAAAATCAAACACGGATGCCGTTTCGGGGAGGTAAAAGCAGTCGTGTTTATTCACCTTGATATAAGGGCTGATGTCCTTCAGCCGCCGCTCCATAACATCAACCTTTTTTTGCCCGACTGTGCTTAAAAGCGCTATAATCTGGCGGTTTATGTTTGTGACGGAAACCGTATCGCTGTCGATTATGTCAATTTCGCCAAGACCCGAGCGCACAAGCGCCTCTGCCGTGTGCCCTCCGACGCCCCCGATGCCGAACACCGCAATGCGTGCCGATTTAAGCTTTTCCATGCCGCATTCGCCTAAAAGAAGTTTTGTTCTTGAAAATTCGTTTATCATAATTGTTCTCCGTTTTGCTCATGATAATGAAATTATATCACTTTCAGGTATGTTTTGTCAATCTTATGATTGACAAAATGCGCAGATGGTGGTATAATATTTGTATTATATTATTATTAGGGGGTTTATACCATGAAAAAAATTGTAAGTTTGATTTGCGCTTTTGCAATGCTCTTTTGTCTTGCGGCTTGCGGAAGTAAGGACACCGCAACCGACAAGAAGGCAGATTCCGGCAAGGCTGCAAAGAAGTATGTTATCGCAACGGATAAGGGCTTCAGCCCGTTTGAATTTCAGGATGCGGATGGCAACATCGTAGGTATCGACATGGATATTCTCGCGGCTATTGCAAAGGACCAGGGCTTTGAATACGACCTTCAGTACATCGGCTGGGACGCTGCAATCGCAGCTTGCCAGGCAGGTCAGGCGGACGGTATGATTGCCGGCGCTTCGATTACCGATGAAAGAAAGAACTCCGGCTGGATTTTCTCCGACGGTTACTACGACGCAACGCAGGGTATGGCTGTTGCAAAGGATTCCGATATTAAAGGCTTTGAAGACCTTAAAGGCAAAAAGGTTGCCGTTAAAAACGGTACAATGAGCAATCAGTATGCCGAAAGCATTAAGGATCAGTACGGCTTTGAGGTTGTTACGGTTTCCACATCTCCCGATATGTATCAGGCTGTTATCGGCGGACAGGTTCAGGCTTGCTTTGACGATACTCCCATCCTGAAGTACAGCATCAAAACCGGCGACCTTGAAATGAACTATATTGAAGGTACGGAAAACGAACCGGCTCAGTACGGTATGGCTATTTTCAACAGCGACAAGCAGGAGCTTATTGACGCTTTCAACAAGGGACTTGCCAATATTAAAAAGAGCGGCGAATACGACAAGATTATCGAGAAGTATCTCGGATAATTATAACTTATAAACGCACCTTATCCGCCCATGATAAGGCTGTATGACCGGTCTCCGATGGGCGGAAAGGCTTTGTGAAATTTATGCAGTTTATTATTGAAACATACGGTTCGCTGCTGCTTTCAGCCATGGGGCAGACGCTTCTTCTGGCGCTGCTCGGGCTGGCGTTCGGCTGCATACTCGGTATAATCTTCGGTATGCTGAGCGTCGTCGGCAGCAAAGTATGTAACATAATCTCTATTATATATGTAAATATTATCCGAGGCGTGCCGATGATTGTTCTGGCATTCTTCGTGTACCTCGGTCTGCCTTACGGCTTGAAGCTTGCGGGATTTAATTTTACATTCACGGCGCTTCAGGCAGGCACAATCTGTCTTGCGCTCAACTGCGGTGCTTACATGGCGGAAATTATCCGTGCGGGCATTCAGTCTATCGATAAGGGACAGATGGAGGCTTCGAGGAGTCTCGGTCTTACCTACTGCCGCTCAATGTACAGGGTTGTGCTTCCGCAGGCAATAAAAAACATGATTCCGAGTATCGTAAACCAGTTTATCATAACCTTGAAGGACACATCAATTCTTTCGGTTATAGGGTTTCCGGAATTGGTTAATAAGGCGCAGAATGTCATTGCGATTACGTTTAAGTCGTTCCAGGTATGGGGAATTGTTGCGGTAATGTATCTTGTGATTATCACGCTTTTGTCCATCCTTGCAAAGACTTTGGAGAGGAGGCTGAACCGTGGCAGATAATATCAAAATAAGCGTTTCGCATCTTTCCAAAAGCTTCGGGCACTTAGAGGTGCTGAAGGATATTTCGACGGATATTACGGAAGGCGAGGTTGTGTGCGTTATCGGGCCTTCGGGCAGCGGTAAATCGACATTTTTAAGGTGCATCAACCGCCTTGAACAGCTTACCTCCGGCAGTATTACGGTTGACGGATATAATGTAACCGACAAAAAAACCAACATAAACAAGGTGCGCGAAAACATCGGCATGGTGTTTCAGCACTTTAACCTTTTTAATAATTACAGCGTTTTGGGCAACCTGATGCTTGCGCCGGTTGACCTTAAGAAAGCAACCAAGGAGCAAGCGAGGGAAACCGCTCTTAAGATGCTTAAAAAAGTCGGGCTGGAAGATAAGGCGGAGGCGTATCCTTCGCAGCTTTCGGGCGGGCAGAAGCAGCGTGTGGCAATCGCAAGGGCGCTTTGTATGCACCCCGATGTTATGCTGTTTGACGAGCCCACATCGGCTCTCGACCCCGAAATGGTCGGGGAGGTGCTGAATGTAATGAAGGATTTGGCGCGCGACGGCATGACGATGGTTATCGTAACTCACGAAATGGGCTTTGCCCGTGAGGTTGCGGACAGGGTTTTGTTTATGGATGACGGATATATTATGGAGGAGGGAACTCCCGAAGAGGTGTTCGGAAATCCGCAGAACCCGAGAACAAAGAACTTTCTCAGCTGCGTGCTGTAAAATGAAATAAAATGCTGCGGCAGAATGTTTTGCCGTATGCCATTGAGGCTTCAGAAAAACCGTGCAGAATGGACAAATCGAACCCGAAGATGTATACAGGCGCTTCGGGCGGCGGCTTTTTTGAGGTCTCTTCTTATTTTTTATTCATGTGCGTCTTGGTATATGCGTTTCTGTAGCGCAGAGGGACAGTGTTTTCGTGATATTTGAAAAAATTCGTAAAAAGATTGGCGTCCCTAAAATTAAGGATTGCGGCAATTTCTTTTATGGAATAATTCGTGTTTGTCAGATAATCCTTGGCTTTTTTCAGAAGAATATTCTGCTGATATTCTTTAAGTCCGATGTTGTAGTTCTTTTTGAAAACTCTTGATATGTATTCGGCGTTGTAGCCGAAGTGTCCGGCGGTTTCTTCGACGGTAAGCTCCGCTCCGGCGTTTATTCTGGTCCATTCGGCAATCTCGCTTGCAAGCTTTGACGGGGTTTGGCTTTCCGGTCTGCATATGTAAATCTGCGATATGAGGTAGGCAAACACCGAGCTTACGATAAAATCGTCCGGCTCGGGAAGGTTGGCATAGTGCAGCAGTTCTCTGAATATGTGCGGCGATTCAAAGCTTTCGGTTATGTACGGCAGCTGCAGACTGTCATCTTTCAGAAAATGAATCCAGTAGAATTCGGTTTTGCAGCTTTCTTTGAAACCGCGGTGCATAACTCCGGCGGGCAGAATTATCATGCTCCCCCTTTCAAGAGAGTGCCTTACGCCGCCGTCCTCTATATGCACCGTTCCCTTTGCAGTATAGATTATTTCATGTGTTTTTTCAATTCTTTCCGGGTGAATCCACCTGTCTTCGCTTGTGAAATACCCCATTCCGCAAAATTTAATATATTGGTTGTCAAACATGTCTGTTTTTTGCACTTCCTGTCTGTTTTTATATATTGAAATCCGTTTGATTATATTATATAATAAGTTCGTGGCACAGTCAAGTATTATTAATAAATAGCGGAGGATTATTTATGAAATCGATTGACCGAAAAAACGCCGAACTGCTTTCGGGTTATCTTTTTGATAAGGCGGAGCTTAATCGGAAAATTACAATTAATGCAGTGTGGAACAGATTTTACGATACCGGCAGAATAGGTGCGTTTAAGTGCGATTGGAAGAAGGG
The DNA here is from genome assembly GCA_034186235.1 of Clostridia bacterium. Taxonomy (GTDB): domain Bacteria; phylum Bacillota; class Clostridia; order HGM11514; family HGM11514; genus CAKSKB01. Next base: position 18,647 of record JAXGBA010000072.1, read on the forward strand.
TGATGACAAACAGCCCCATATATTCTGGGATTCGGATGTGGCAAAGTGGATTGAGGGTGCGGCATATATACTTCAAAAGCACGATATGCCGGAGCTTCGGGAAAAAATCGAGGGTCTTATAGATTTGATTGAGGAAAATCAGCTGAAGGACGGGTATTTCAATACTCATTATATAACCGTTGATCCGCAGGCGAGATTTACCGACCGCAGCTGCCATGAACTTTACTGCGCGGGGCATCTGATGGAGGCGGGTGTTGCATACTTTGAGGCGACCGGCAGCGACAGGCTTTTGAAAGCGTGCGAAAAATATGCGGACCTTATAAAAAAAGTGTTTATTGATGAAGATTCCGCCGCGTTTTCTACGCCGGGGCATCAGGAAATAGAGCTTGCGCTTGTGAAATTGTACCGTGCGACCGGAAAGAAAAAGTATCTTGAAATGTCAGAGTATTTTGTGCATATGAGGGGAAATAACGAAAAGGACGCCGGGGCAAACTCAGTTTTCACCGCTGAATACTGGCAGTCACACATTCCTGCTAGAGAGCAGAAAAAGGCCGTCGGGCACTCGGTGCGTGCGCTGTATTTGTATTCCGCAATGGCTGACCTTGCGTATGAACTGTCGGATGATGAGCTTAAGGATGTCTGCATGGCGCTTTTTGATGATATAACCTCGGGTAAGATATCAATCACTGGCGGCGTTGGCGCTTCGTGGAGAGGGGAAGCGTTTTCAATTCCGTATGTGCTTCCCAACAAAAAGGCGTATAACGAAACCTGCGCCGCAATTGCGCTTGTCTTTTTTGCGCAGAGAATGCTCATGCTCGACAACAACGCAAAATATGCGGATGTTATCGAAAGAACCTTATATAACGGTCTGCTTTCGGGACTGTCGCTTGACGGCAGAAAGTTTTTCTATGAAAATCCGCTTGAAATTGACCTTGTTGACTACGAAAAAGAGCCGGAAGAAATTTTTGGGGACCGCCGCGAGCATCTTCCCATTACCGAAAGAGTCGAGATGTTTTCGTGCTCCTGCTGCCCTCCGAACCTCAACAGAGTTCTTCCGAAACTTGAAGAGTATATTTATGCTGCGGACGGCGATACATATTATATAAATCAGTTTGCGGGCAGCCGCATGGAGGAAGACGGCGTATTCATCGAACAGCAAACCGATTATCCGCACTCGGGAAAAGTCAGAATACATTGCCGCGGAACCGAAAGACTTGCGGTGAGAAAGCCGTACTGGTGCCGTGAATTTTCGGTTGACGCAAAATACCAGCTTGAGAACGGATATATAATTATTAAAAATCCGCCGGAGGAAATAAATATTGAATTCAAAATGACGGTTGAGCTAATTGCGGCGGACATGCGTGTACATAACCTGAACGGAAGGGTAGCCGTTTGCAGAGGACCGATTGTGTACTGCTGCGAAGGCGTAGATAACGGAAAGGATTTGAGGTCGCTGTTTGTTACGCGAGAAGGCCTCAAAGACGCAGAAATTGCTTATTGCGCAGATTTCGGGCTTGATGTTATAACCCTTGACGGATGCAAAAGGAGATTGGGAAAATCGCTTTACTATCCCTATGCCGATGACTTTGAGCCGAAAAAAATCAGGCTTATTCCCTATAATTGCTTTGCGAACCGCGGCGAAAGCGATTTCCTTGTGTGGTTGAATGTTAAGTAGGGCTTTGTTTGCCCCAAAAAGGAATTGCAGCAAAATTTTCTGTATTTTGCTGCAATTCCTCCTTTTTATTTTTAAAAGCTATTTACAAAAAAAATCGGCTGTGGTATAATATATAGTTGAAGGATTATGATTTTTGATTTTTTATCGGATTTTACGGGGGTGTGCATATGGATTTTAAGCTTCATTCCGACTATAAGCCGACGGGTGACCAGCCGCAGGCTATAGAAAAATTGGTTGAAGGAATAAAAAGCGGTGATAAGGGGCAGACGCTCCTTGGGGTTACGGGCTCCGGAAAGACATTTACGATTGCAAATGTTATCGAAAAGCTTAACAGGCCCACCCTTGTTTTGGCTCACAACAAAACTCTGGCAGCGCAGCTTTGCTCGGAATTTAAGGAGTTTTTCCCTGAAAATGCCGTTGAATATTTTGTTTCGTATTATGATTATTATCAGCCGGAGGCGTACATTCCGCATACCGACACTTATATAGAAAAGGATGCGCAGATTAACGATGAGATTGACAAGCTGCGACACTCGGCAACGGCTTCGCTTTTTGAGCGGCGTGATGTTATAATCGTCTCCAGCGTTTCCTGCATATACGGTCTCGGCGACCCTGACGATTACAAAAACCTTATAATTTCGATCCGCCCGGGAATGACGATTGAGCGTGACGAGCTGCTTGCAAGGCTGGTTGCGGTTCAGTACGAAAGAAACGACATTAATTTTGTCAGGAACAAATTCAGGGTCAGGGGTGATGTCGTTGAGGTTTTTCCGTCAAACTCGGGTGACAATGCGATAAGAATTGAGTTTTTCGGTGACGAAATAGAGCGGATAACCGAGATAAACGCTCTTACCGGCGAGGTTTTGGGAGAGCGAACCTATGTTGCCGTTTTCCCGGCATCCCATTACGTTACAACGAATACCAAAATGCAGAGAGCTTTAACCGCTATCGAAAACGAGCTTGAGGAGCGCATGAGGGAGTTTAAAGCGGAGGACAAGCTGCTTGAGTCGCAGCGAATTATGCAGAGGACGAATTACGACCTTGAAATGCTCAGAGAGGTCGGGTTTTGCCAAGGCATCGAGAACTATTCAAGGCATATAAGCGGAAGACCCAAGGGCAGCGCACCGTATACGCTTCTTGATTTCTTTCCGGAGGATTTTTTGCTTGTGGTGGACGAGGCTCATGTTACAATTCCGCAGGTTCGGGCAATGTATGCCGGCGACCGTTCAAGAAAGAAATCTCTCGTTGATTTCGGATTTCGTCTGCCGTCGGCTTACGATAACCGTCCGCTTAACTTTGAGGAGTTTGAAAGCCGCATAAACCAGGCGATATTTGTTTCCGCAACCCCGGGACCTTACGAAAAGGAGCACTCGGTTCAGACGGTCGAGCAGGTGATAAGACCGACCGGGCTTTTAGACCCCGAGGTGGAGGTAAGACCAATTGAAGGGCAGATTGACGACCTCTACGGTGAAATAGTTAAGAGAACCGACCGTGGCGAGAGGGTTCTGGTTACCACGATGACCAAAAAGATGGCGGAGGATCTGACCGACTACTTTGCAAATATGAATATTAAGGCAAAATATCTTCACTCCGATGTTGATACTATGGAGCGTATGCAGATTATAAGGGAGCTTCGCATGGGGATTTTTGACGTTTTAATCGGCATAAATCTTTTGCGTGAAGGTCTTGACCTGCCCGAGGTTTCGCTCGTTGCCATACTCGATGCGGACAAGGAGGGTTTCCTCCGTTCGGAAACCTCCCTTATCCAGACAATCGGAAGAGCCGCGAGAAATGCGGAAGGCAAGGTTATTATGTATGCCGACACGGTTACCACCTCGATGAATTATGCAATCACCGAAACGAACCGCCGTCGCTCCATACAGGACGCTTACAACAAAAAACATGGCATAACGCCGAAAACTATTGTTAAGAATATTCATGAGGTTATAGAAACCCTGAAGCCCGTCAAGTTTGAAAAGCAGATGACAAGGGAAGAAAAGTACAGGCTTAAAAAGAAGCTTACGGCGGAGATGAAGGAGGCTGCGTCCCTTCTCGATTTTGAAAAGGCTGCGGCGCTTCGCGACAAGATTATAATGTTGGGAGATAAATAATGAAGGACTGCATTTATATAAAGGGTGCAAGAGAGCACAATCTAAAAAATATTGATGTTAAAATTCCGCGCGACAAGCTGGTGGTTGTGACGGGGCTCAGCGGCTCGGGCAAATCCTCGCTTGCGTTCGATACTGTTTTTGCGGAGGGACAGAGGCGCTATGTGGAGTCGCTGTCATCATACGTCCGCCAGTTTATGGGGCAGATGGAAAAGCCTGATGTCGACTACATCGAAGGGCTTTCGCCGGCTATTTCGATTGACCAGAAAACCTCCGGCAGAAACCCCCGTTCAACCGTCGGAACCGTTACCGAAATTTATGATTATTTAAGGCTTCTTTACGCAAGGGTGGGCGTTCCGCACTGCCCTAAATGCGGCAAGGTTATCTCTCAGCAGACGGTGGACCAGATTACCGACAAGGTGCTTTCAATGCCCGAAGGCACGAAAATTATGGTTATGGCGCCCGTTATACGCGGGAAGAAGGGCGAGCACCAAAAAATCCTCGTGGACGCAAAGCGTGCGGGATATGTCAGGGTCAGGGTTGACGGTAATTTGTACGAAGTTAATGAGGAAATTATATTGGAAAAGAACAAAAAGCATACGATCGAATATGTTATCGACCGTCTTGTTGTCAAGCCCGAAATCCGCAAAAGGCTTGCGGATTCGGTTGAAACTGCGCTTTCCTCAGCGGACGGTATTGCGGAGATTAGCGTAATCGGCGGCGAGGATTTGATGTTTTCGCAGAATTATGCGTGTGCGGACTGCGGAATCAGCATTGACGAGCTTGTGCCGAGAATGTTTTCCTTCAACAATCCGTTCGGTGCGTGCCCCGCGTGCTCGGGGCTGGGGTATCTTCTTAAAGCCGACCCCGACAGGATTATCAAAGACCCCAAAAAGAGCCTGAACAGCGGCGCAATCACCGTTTCCGGCTGGAACAGCGAAAAAAGCGGCACCACCGCCTCGGCGGTTTTTGAGGCGCTTGCAAACAAATATGATTTTGACCTCGACACCCCCGTCAAGGATTTGCCGAAATCGGCAGTTGACAAAATTCTGTACGGTACGGGCAGCGATAAAATCAGGGTTATACAAAGGCGGCCGAACGGACGCAGGGTTGATTACGTAACATCTTTTGAGGGGATTGCGAATAATATAGAAAGAAGATACGAGGAAACAACCTCGCTTTGGATGCGGATTGAGCTTGAAGGTTATATGAGCAACCGGGAATGCCCCGAGTGCAGGGGCGCAAGGCTTAAGAAGGAGTCGCTGGCGGTTACGATTAATGATAAAAGCATTTATGATGTGTGCTGTCTCTCGGTTTCCGAGGCGTACGAGTTTTTTGAAAATCTCAGGCTGACCGGAAATGACGCAAAAATCGCTTCGGCTGTTCTGAAAGAAATTTGCGGAAGGCTCGGATTTCTTAAAAACGTCGGGCTGGAATATCTCACACTTTGGAGGTCGGCGGCAACGCTTTCGGGCGGTGAGGCGCAGAGAATTCGCCTTGCAACCCAAATAGGAGCGGCGCTCATGGGCGTGATTTATATTTTGGACGAGCCGAGCATAGGACTTCACCAGCGTGACAACGACAAGCTGCTTGCAACCCTTAAGCGCCTCCGTGATATGGGGAACACCCTCGTTGTGGTGGAGCACGATGAGGATACAATGCGTGAGGCGGACGATATTATAGATATAGGCCCCGGTGCGGGCGTTCACGGCGGATATCTTGTTGCACAGGGTACCGCGGAGGAAATAATGAAGGTGCCAGAATCAGTCACCGGGCAGTATTTAAGCGGCAAAAAAAAGATTGAAATTCCGAAGAAAAGAAGAGAGGGCAACGGCTTTAAGCTGACGGTCAGGGGCGCAAGGCAGAACAATCTTAAAAATATTACGGTAGATTTTCCCCTCGGAACATTTACCTGCGTGACGGGCGTTTCCGGCTCCGGCAAATCTTCTTTGGTCAACGAAATTCTTTATAAATCGCTTGCCGCAAAGCTGAACGGCGCAAGGTCAAAGCCGGGTGATTTTGACGAAATAGAAGGGTACGAAAATCTTGATAAAATTATTAACATTGACCAGTCGCCGATCGGCAGAACGCCCCGTTCGAACCCGGCGACATATACGGGTGTTTTCGGGGATATAAGGGAGCTTTTCGCTTCTACCAACGAGGCGAAAATCAGAGGTTTTTCATCAAGCCGTTTCAGCTTCAATGTCAAGGGCGGAAGGTGCGAGGCGTGCTCGGGCGACGGTATAATTAAAATAGAAATGCACTTCCTGCCCGATGTTTATGTGCCCTGCGAGGTATGCGGCGGAAAGCGCTACAACCGCGAAACGCTTGAGGTTAAATACAAGGACAAAAGCATAAGCGATGTGCTGGACATGACGGTTGAGGAGGGTGTGACGTTTTTTGAAAATATCCCTAAAATCAGCCACAAACTGAAAACTCTTGCCGATGTGGGGCTTGGATATATCAAAATCGGGCAGCCGTCAACAACCCTTTCGGGCGGCGAGGCACAGAGGGTCAAGCTTGCAACCGAGCTTTCAAAAAGAAGCACCGGCAAAACCATCTATGTTCTCGATGAGCCTACAACGGGGCTGCATTTTGCCGATGTTCACAGACTTGTCGGCGTTCTTCAGAAGCTTGTTGACACGGGCAACACGGTAATTGTTATCGAGCACAATCTCGATGTCATAAAAACTGCGGATTACATTATCGACCTCGGCCCGGAGGGAGGCAGCGGCGGAGGAACGGTTATCACTGCCGGAACTCCCGAAAAAGTTGTGAAATGCAAAAAATCCTATACCGGGCAATACCTGAAAAAAATGCTTGACAGGAGGTAGTTTTATGAAATTTATTCATTGTGCCGACTTTCATTTCGGCAGACCGCTTTCCTCGATTGACAGCGAAACGGCGGCAGACATAATAAGGGAGGAGATGTTCGATGCCCTGAAAAAAATATGCGCTCTTGCATCGGAAGCGGACGCTTTGTTGATTGCCGGCGACCTTTTTGACTCTCCCCGAACGGACGAAAGAACGGCAGAGGCGGTTTTCGGATGCCTTTCGGAGGTGAGTAGGGTTTTCATATCCCCCGGAAACCACGATGTGCCTGAGGTCTACGAAAAACTGCGCCTGCCGAAGAACGTTCATGTTTTTACAGGCGAAACGGAATGCGTCGACTGCGGAGATTTTGCGGTTTGGGGCAACGGCGGCTGCGAAATAGGAAATGTTGCTTTAGACCCCGATAAGGTGAACATACTGTGTATTCACACGCAGCTTGACGGCGGAGGAGAGTACAACAGCATATCCGCAAGAGAGCTTTGCTCGCACGGATTTTCATATGCGGCGCTTGGGCATATTCATACCTTTTCCGGGGTTAAGGAATCCGGCGGCACACGCTATGCGTATTGCGGCTGCCCCGTAGGCGGCGGTTTTGACGAGCTTGGTGATACGGGGGTTATTTCGATTGATATTACAAAATCGTCCTTTGACGCACGGTTTATCCCGTGCGGAAAGCGGCGGTTCCGTGAGGAGACGGTGACGCTTTCAAATGCCGAGAGTTATGATGATATTGTGCTTCCCGAACCGGACAAAGCCGACCTTTACAAAATAACGCTCAGGGGCACTGTGTCGGAGGATTTTATTTTAAGAACCGATATTTTTAAGGAAAAGATAAAAAACAGATACTTTTTTGTGAAAATCAACAATGAAACCCGGGTGCATATCCCGTACGAGGATATGGCGAAGGAATATTCGCTAAAAGGCATATTTGTTTCAAAAATGCTTGAAAAAATCAGGTCTGACCCGCAAAATTCCGAGCTTGAAAGAGCGCTTGAGATTGGGGTAAGGGTTCTGGACGGAAAAAAGGCGGGTGATTGCTTATGATGCTCAAAAAACTTTACATAGGCGCCTTCGGCAAGCTGAAGGATAAAGAAATTGAACTTAAGCCCGGGCTGAATGTGGTTTACGGCGAGAACGGCTCGGGAAAATCAACCGTCATGCAGTTTATAAAAGCGGTGTTTTACGGCTTTGACCGCAAGGAAAGAGGCTTGTCGCTTCCGTGGGACGGAGCAAAGCCGGGCGGATTTGTGCTTTTTGAGTCCGGCGGAAAAGAGATTATGACTTCCGTGAAATTCGGAAAAACCGCAAAGGGAGATTCTTTTTCATCAGCCGATAATCTGAGCGGCGATAAGATATCGGAGGAGCCGATGGGGAAAAGCGTTTTCGACATGAGCGCAGCGGCTTTTGCAAAAACGGCGTTCATATCCTCCGGTGCGGCGATTGACGCCAAGGGTGATGATGAAATTGCGGAAAAGCTTTCAAATTTGCAGACGAGCGGTGATGAAGCCGTATCGTTTGCGGCAGCGGATAAGGATATTGATGCCGCCATGGCAGCCCTGATTGCAAAAAGGGGCAGCAACGGCAGAATTCAGCAGCTGGAGGCTGCAATTGAGGAAACAAAGTCCGAGCTCAACGCCGCTTATTTGCGGCTTGACGGCATTAAAGCCGCAAAGGACAGCCTCAAAGAGGCCTACGCTCTGAAAGATGAGCTTGAAAAAAACATTGCTTTTTTGAAAAAATCCGTTGAGGCGGAAAAGTTTTTACAGATTAAAGCTCTGAAGCAGTCGATTGAAGAAATAGGGGATATTCCCGATTTGTCGGGTGCGGAGGCGGCGGCAGAGGAGATAAAAAAGCTTCTTGCGGAGGTTAAAAGCCTTGAGGCGGCTGTGGGAGGCTTTGAAAAAGAGCCCGAAAATACTGCCGAAATTCCCGAAACGGATTTTAATGCAGCAGCTGAAATTTACTACAAGAGCAGCTCGAAAAGCCCGATTTTCTTTGCTTCCGCCGCTTTGGCGGTCGGGTTTGCGGTTTTGGGATTTTTCAATCCGTACTTTTTCATAGGGACGGTTTTGCTTGCGGCTTTGGCTGTTTTCAAGCGCCCGAAGCGGAGAAGTACGGCGGAAATTACGGAAAAATACGGTTTTTCGGATTTTGAAAGCTTTAAGGCGGGGTATCTGGAGCAGCAGACGAAAAAACAGCTCGCCGAAAGGCTGAAAGCCGAAAAGGCGGAAACCGAAAAAAGACTTGAAAATGCACGGATAATGCTGAAAAATGCAGAAAAATCGGCTCTCGGGAGCTTCGGAACGGATTCTTGCGATGAGCTGGAAAGGATTTTCAGAAAGGCTGAAAAGGATAAAATCGAAAAAGCGGCTTACGAAAAATCATATTCTGCGCTGCTTAAAAACAATGATTACGCCGAGCTTGATAAAACTTACGGTGATTTTGAGCCTGTCACGGACGGCTTTTTAAAGCTTGAAAGAAAAGAAAATGAGCTTCGTGCGGTCAACGAAAGGATTATGAGTCTTGAGCGCCGAAGCGGTGCGTTTGAAACATACACCGCACCGTGCGAGATTGAAAGGCGAAAAGCCGAGCTTTCCGAAAAGCTGAATAAAATGCGCGCAGATTATGCCTGCCTTGAAATTGTCAGGGATACCTTAAGCGAGGCAAGACAGGTTATGGAGGGCGAATTCGGGACAAAGCTGAACGATGCGGCGGGGGAAATTCTTAAAAAAATCACCTCCGGTTATTCCTCCGTTCGGATGAACCGCAATTACGGCGTTAAGCTGATGGAGGGAGCCGAAATGCACGAGGCAAAGGAGTTCAGCACGGGGCTTTTTGAACAGGTTTATCTTTCGTTCAGGCTTGCCATGCTTTCGCTTATGGACTGCCCTTCCCCCGCGTTTCTGGACGATTCGCTCATGACATATGACGACAAAAGAGCGGGCAGCGCATTGGAATTTCTCTCATCCTGCGAAAGGCAGACGATTCTTTTCACCTGCCGCCGCCGTGATGCGGAGCTTGCTGAGGCGCTCGGCGCAAATATTGTGGAAATTCGGGAGAATTAATTATGTGGTTTTTGTTTGCGGTTTTATCGTCTGTTTTTGCGGCGATGACGTCAATTCTTGCCAAGGTGGGCATTGAAAATGTCAATTCAAACCTTGCAACCGCAATAAGAACGGTTGTAGTGCTTGCTTTTTCGTGGATAATTGTTTTTATAACAGGGAACGCAAACGGCGTTTTTTCGATAGGCAAAAAAAGCTGGATTTTTCTTATTCTTTCCGGATTTTCAACCGGGGCTTCGTGGCTTTGTTATTACAAGGCGCTTCAGCTCGGAGACGCTTCAAAGGTCGTTCCGATTGACAAATTAAGCGTGGTTTTAACGCTCATACTGGCATTTGTGTTTTTGCATGAGCAGTGCAGCTGCAAATCGGTTATCGGCGCGGTATTAATCGCCGCCGGAACTTTGTTTATGATACTTTAGGAGGTAAACTTATGAAATCGCCCGAGTTTTACAGAGAGTGCGGCTTTGAGGATACAGGATATATGCCGTATCCGCTTTCGTCGGAGGGGGAATATCCCGATTACATAAAGGAGGAGGTTTCAAAAAGCGTTGACGAAATTCAGGCGCATCAGGGGAAAAACACCGTAACTTTCGCATTTATCACGGACATTCACTATGCGCTGAACCATAATCATACGGTACGGTTTAAGCGCACAATGCGTGCATACCGTGAGATTGCAAAGCGTGCGCAGGTTGACATGATGATTTTGGGCGGCGACTACACAAACGAGGGCTGCAAGGAATATAAAACCAAGTGTTTCCGTGAACTCCGCGCGCTTATTGACCGTGAAAAATACTTCCCCGTGAACGGAAACCACGACGACGGCTCAATCTGGGACAAGGCTTACATTCTTGCGGACAAGGCAACAAATCATCTTACGCACAAAGAGCTTTACAGGCTGTTTTACAACCATTTGCCGCAGCTCGGCGCAAAAACCGATGAAATCGATGGCGCGCTTTATTATCTTTATGACGATGAGGCTAAAAAGACGAGATATATTTTTCTTGACTGCTGTGACGTTCCGTATGTTTTTGATGAGGACGGAAAACTCAAATATTATGCGCAATGGCTTTTTGCGATGTCGCAGGCTCAGCTTGACTGGCTCACGGGCACGGCGCTGAAATTCGATGAGGAAGGATGGAACATTGTTTTCTCAACGCACTCGCTTCTCCGTGAGGGCGACATCGGCAATCCTCCGGAAATTGCGGAGAATATGGAGCTTCTTCGCCGCATTGCGCTTGCTTATAAGGAAGGCGCAAATATATCCGAAAGCTTTGGCAGCGGTGATTTTGAAAGGCATGTAAAGGCTGATTTTTCGGAATATACAAGGGGTGAAATTGTCGGATTTTTTGTCGGTGATTATCATTCGGACGCAGTTGACCGTTACGGTACAATGCCTCTTGTGCTGGTGGGGAATGCCGTTATGTACGACAAGGCGGATTATTACGTAAAAAGGTATGACGGCGACAAAACCGAGCTTTTGTTTGATATTATCACAATTGACAGAGAAAAGCGGAAGATATACACTGTGCGTGTCGGCGCCGGAGAAAACCGTGAAATAGATTATTGAGGTGGATTATGAACAGAAAAGAACTTGCTCTTAAAAAGCATGATGAAGGGTACTGCTGCGCCGCTGCGGTTCTGTGCGCATTCTGCGACCTTACCGGGCTTGACGAAAAAACGGCGCTTAATCTTGCCGAAGGCTTCGGCGGCGGAATAGGCGGAATGCACAGCGTCTGCGGTGCGGTAACGGGCATGCTTATGGCTGCCGACCTGATACTCGGCAATGCAGACCCAAACGACCCGAAAGCAACGAAGCGAGAAAGCTATCTTCGCACAAAGCTTCTTGCTATGAATTTTGTTGACAAAAACGGCTCTATGATATGCGAAGAGCTTTTGGGCGGAAACGGCCGCCCAAAGCTTCGCTCCTGTGACGGCTGTATTGAGGATGCGGTTGACATCCTGGAAGGGTTTTTAGGTGATAAATCGTGAAGCAGCAAAGCAATTTTAGAAAATTCCTGCCATACTATAAGCCGTATGTCGCATTTATCTTGCTCGACCTTCTCTGTGCGGCGCTTTCAACGGTGTGTGAGCTTGTTTTTCCGCTCATTGTGCGGTATATTACGAATACTGCGCTTCGGTCGCCTGAGGATTTGCTGCTTTCAACGATAATCAAAATCGGGCTTGGGTATCTGTTTTTGAGAATTGTTGACACGCTTGCGAATTACTACATGGCGTACATAGGCCACATAACCGGCACAAAGCTTGAAACCGATATGCGCCGTGATTTGTTTGCTCATTTGCAGGAGCTTTCGTTTTCGTATTTTGACAACACGAAAATCGGGCAGATTATGTCGCGCGTTACAAACGACCTTTTCGACATAACCGAATTTTCTCATCATTTTCCGGAGGAAATGTTCATTGCGGCGATAAAAATCATAGGGTCGTTTGTGATTTTGGTGCGTATCAACATTCCGCTTACGCTGATTATTTTCATGCTTCTGCCGCTTATGCTTTTGTCCGTTGCGCTTTTCAGAAAGAAAATGAAGGCTGCGTTCAAGAGCCAAAGGGTCGAGGTGGGCGAGCTTAACGCAAGCCTTGAGGACAGCCTCCTCGGAATCCGTGTTGTAAAAAGCTTTGCAAACGAGGAGCTTGAAAAGAAAAAGTTTGAAACGGGAAATATGTGTTTTTACAGGGCTAAAAAACATGCTTATAAATACATGGCGAGATTTCAGGCGTTCACCAGGTTTTTTGACGGCGTGATGTATATTTCCGTCATCGTAATCGGCTCCGCTTTCATGATAAAGGGACATATCAATTCCGCAGACCTGATTGCCTACCTTCTTTATATCCAGACTCTCATAACCTCAATCCGCAGAATTGTGGAGTTTACGGAGCAATTTCAGAAGGGTATAACCGGCATCGAAAGATTTTCCGAAATCATGTATCAGCCGGTCGATATTTCGGACAGCGCTTCCGCAAGCCCGGTAGAGAATGTCCGTGGTGCGGTTAAGTTTGAAAATGTTACATTCAGATATTCGGACGAAAATGACAATGTGCTGAAGGATATATCGCTTGACATAAAGCCCGGTGAAAACATAGCGGTCGTGGGGCCTTCCGGCAGCGGAAAGACCACGCTTTGCAATCTTATTCCGAGGTTCTACGAAACGAGCGGCGGAAAAATTACGATTGACGGGCGTGATATCCGAGACATCACGCTTGCGTCCCTTCGCGGAAACATCGGTATGGTTCAGCAGGACGTATACCTTTTCAGCGGCAGCGTGAAGGAAAATATCGCTTACGGTAAGCAGAATGCATCCGATGAGGAAATAGTAAATGCCGCAAAAATGGCGGGAGCGGACGGTTTTATTGAAAATCTTCCGGAGGGGTATGATACCTATGTCGGAGAACGTGGCGTGAAGCTTTCGGGAGGACAGAAGCAGAGAATTTCAATCGCAAGGCTGTTCCTCAAAAATCCGCCCATTCTTATTTTAGACGAGGCGACAAGCGCACTTGACAACGAAAGCGAGCTTCTTGTGCAAAAGTCCCTTGAAAAGCTTGCCAAGGGCAGAACAACCTTCACCATTGCGCACCGCCTCACGACAATACGCAACGCCGACAGGATTATCGTTCTTACAAAAGACGGCATTAAGGAAAGCGGCGACCACAGGGAGCTTATGGCTTTGGGCGGAGAATATGCAAAATTGTATTCCTTGTACACATCCTTGGGTTGACATTGCCCGAGGATTGTGCTATACTGAAATAAATGTGAGTTCGAAACCATCCTCACTTAGGCAAGAAAGGGATTTGCGCTTGCCTTAAATCAAAACTAAGGAGTAATTCAACATGAAAAAAACACGTTTTATCACAAAAACCGCTGCGATAGCCGGGCTTTATATCGTGCTTACCGTGCTTAATGCAGGGTTTTCGTCCGGTCCGGTTCAGTGCAGGCTTTCGGAGGCGCTGTGTATTCTTCCGGTATTTACGGCCGCTGCGGTGCCGGGCGTCACAATCGGCTGCCTTGTTTCAAACATTATTGTCGGCGGCGCGGTGTGGGACATTGTTTTCGGGTCGCTTGCAACGCTTATCGGCGCGGTGGGGACATATCTTTTAAGAAAGCACAAATTCTTCGCGTTTTTGCCGCCGATTGCGGTGAACACGGTTATAGTGCCGTTTATACTGTCCTTCGTTTATAAATTCCCCGGCTCGCTTTGGTGGTTCGCATTCACGGTTTTTGCGGGCGAGGCGTTATCTTGCGGAGGTTTCGGGGCGATACTTTTTGCGGCGGTAAACAAAAATAAAGCGCTCAGAAAATTTCTTTCCAGAAAGGAAAATTGATTATGATTAAACGGTTTAATGAGTTAATCGGAAGTCTTAATACGGCGAGTGTTGCAAGGCAGGCGTTTGTAATAGCGGTGGTTTATGCTGCAATAACCGTCGGAATGAGCTATCTTAATCTTGCCAACCCTGACTATCAGCTGAGGATATCCGAGGCCATGTGCGTTTTGCCGTACTTTCTTCCGGCGGCGGTTCCGGGGCTGTTTTTCGGCTGTATTGTAGGCAATTTTCTGGGCGGTTGCGCTATGCTCGATATAATTTTCGGGTCGCTTGCAACCCTCGTTGCGGCAATTATCACCGCATGCTTGCGGAAAAAGTCGCCGTGGCTGGCGCCTATCCCGGCGCTTGTCATAAATACGATCGTTATACCGATTTTGCTGCCGTTTTGTCAGCCTTCTATGTTCAGGATTTCGAGAATACCGATTTACATGATAAGGGTCGGCGCAGGGGAGTTCGTTTGTTGCTTTGTGCTCGGGATGCTTCTTCTGATGTTTATAAAAAAGAAGTTCAAGCACATTCTTTGGTGGTAGATTTAAACAAGTTCGGAAAGTGTTCCGGGCTTGTTTTTTTAAACAGTGGTCTGCGTTTTGAATTTTCGGCTGCTGCGGTATTCCGTTGGGTTTTTCCCGATATGCTTTCTGAAGGCGGTTGAAAAGTAGTTTGTGTTTGAAAAACCGGTCATCAGAGCTATGTCCGTAACGGATAAATCACTCCCCAGCAGAAATTTTTTCGCCTTTTCCATGCGCAGCTTCATGATGTAGCTTTTCACCGAATCGTTTGTGTAAGTCCTGAACAGATGCGATACCGTTGACTCTGAGCATGCACAGCCCTGAGCAATATCCCGAATGGTGATGTCGCTTGCCACATTTCTCTGAACGAAGGACAGTATGGAGTCGAAGGTTTTGCTTTTCGTGGGTGCGTCCGAAATATCCGCAGTCGTTATCTGAAGCAGCGACAGCATATGCCGAAGCGGCATGATAAGCGTTTTCAGGCGGTCTGTGCTTTCCGGCGTGTGCTTGAGACAGGAGTCGTAAATGTTGAAAAGCTCCGTTCGGCTCAGATGAAAATCATTTGATATTCGTATAATCCGCTCGGCCGCCTTTTCCCGGTTTATTCCGTAGCCGCTCACGCTGATAAATGTTTTAGAATCGGCAAAAAACACATATTCCTCCAGCCCGGCATGGCACATTCCGAAAAAATAATCATTGCTGCACGCACCGAACACCTTTTGCTGACATTTTATGCACTTTTCCCACGCATCGGCGTTTGTTTTTATGAAAAGGCAAAACGGATTTGTGTGTATATTGTGTTCAAGAAGCCCGCACACATTCCTTCCGTGCACCGAAACCGCAAGCCCGATGCTGTCCAGGTATTCTATATAGCTGTTTATATCGCTTATAAGACTGTTCCGCATTCCGATCTCTCCTTTTTCAATCTTTATAAATTATACACCAAAATTGCAGAAATGTAAATATGTTTTGCTGAAAAACAAATGAAATCCGCCCGAATTTATGCTATTATAAAGAAAAGAAGGGGAGTGGCGTTGTGAAAAAACATGAAATTGAAACAGATGTTTTGGTTTTGGGTTCGGGGCCGTCGGGATTTGCGGCGGCATATACGGCGGCAAAAGGAGGCGCAAGGGTTATTATTGCGGATTAGTGCGGAAATATCGGCGGTATATCCACGTCCGGACTGATGAGCCATTGGACCGGAAGCTGCGGCAGCCAATTTTCGGTATTCATGACGGACAGGTGCGAAAACGACATTGCGTTTACGCTCGAAACGGCATTTTTCGGAACGGATAAAAACAAGGCTGACGGCGAAAAATTGATTGAAACGGGGCGCTGCTTTGCGGCAGCGCTGAGAGAATATATAAATCTTGGAGGAACATTATGAGAAATATTGAATATCAAACAGACCTTTGCGTTATAGGCGGAGGGCTCTCGGGGCTTTGCTGCGCAATTGCCGCTGCGAGAGGCGGAATAAAAACCGTGCTTGTGCACGACAGAGCGGTTTTGGGCGGAAATGCGTCCGAGGAGATAAGAATGTGGATTTGCGGCGCCCACGGGAAGGACAATCGCGAAACCGGCATAATTGAGGAAATTGTGCTTGAAAATTTTTATCGCAATCCAAGCTCCAATTATTCGGTGTGGAGCATGATTCTTTACGAAAAGGCAATATGCGAGGAAAATCTCACGCTGCTGCTCAACACATCCTGCTTTGATGCAAAGATGAACGGGGAAAAAATCAAGTCAGTCAAGGCGTGGCAGTCCAACGCCGAAACTTATCATATAATTGAGGCAAAATATTTTGCGGATTGCTCCGGCGATTCGGTGCTTTCAACCCTGACCGGCGCTGAATTTATGTACGGCAGAGAGGCAAAATCAGAGTTTTCGGAAACAATTCCTCCCGACAAAGCCGACAAAAAAACGATGGGCATGAGCTGCCTTTTTCAGATAAGGGAAACCGACCGAAAATGCACATTTATTCCGCCGAAGTGGGCTTATGTTTATGAAACCGACGATGATTTGCCGTACAAAGACCATGATATTAACAATAATTTCTGGTGGATTGAGCTTGGCGGAGAGTGGGATTGCGTTCATGATACCGACCGCTGCCGTGACGAGCTTTTGAAAATTGTTTTCGGCGTATGGGACCACATGAAAAATAAGGGCGAGCACGGCGCGGACAACTGGGAGCTTGAATGGATAGGATTCCTCCCGGGAAAGCGCGAAAGCAGAAGGTATGTCGGCAAGCACATCATAACCCAAAACGATGTGGAGGCAGGCGGAAAATTCAGCGATACCGTGGCTTTTGCCGGCTGGACGATGGACGACCACTTCCCCGAGGGCTTTAATTACCGTGACGGTCACCCGACGATTTATCACCCGGCACCGTCGCCGTGGGGAATTCCGCTGAGGAGCCTTGTTTCAAAAAATATAGAAAATCTGTGCTTTGCCGGGCGGAACATCAGCGTAACCCACGCTGCGCTCAGCTCTTCAAGGGTTATGGCAACCTGTGCGGTTATGGGGCAGGCTCTTGGGACGGCGGTTTCGCTTGCGGCAAAAGCGGGTTGCGCCATCGATGAGGTCGATATAAACGCTTTGCAGCAAAAGCTTATGAGAGACGATTGCTTCATTCCGGGATTTGAGAGGAGGCTTCCGGATTTAACGCTGAATTCGGATGTGAATTGCGAAATTGTCAGAAACGGCAGCGACCGCGGCGAGGAAAACCTGTGGGTCGGAAAAGAAGGGGATTTTCTTGAATATTCTCTTAAATCGCCCGAAAAAATCAGTCGGGTAAGGCTTGTTTTCGACAGTGACCTTAACCGCACTTGTCAGAATATGCCCTGTAACTATCCTCTTAAGCAGATTGAGAAGCTTCCGAAAACGCTGGTGAAGGATTTTGATATTGAAACGGTTTTAGGGGATAAAAAGGAAATTGTCAGCGTTCGCGACAATCATCAGCGTTTTGTCACAATAGATATAAACAAGACGGCGGACAAGGTGCGGTTTGTTCCCAAATTTTCCGGCTGCGGCGAATTTCGTGTGTTTGATTTTGAAATAGAATAGGATTATTATCAGCATTGACTTATTGCTGCGTTTGTGTTAGAATGTAGGCAATAAGGAGATGTTTTTGTGCGCAAAAGATATATAAATGTGATGGAAAAGGCTTTGGAGGCTTATTCTGCGGAAAAGCTTGAGGCTGTTGTTGCGGATGCCGAAAAAAACGGCGTCAGGGAGCACGGCTTTTTCAGAATTGTTTCGGTTATGGGAATTTTGATTTCAAAGGGGCGAAGGGCAGAGCTGCTGCCGCTTTTCAGGCGCGGAATGGACATTGCCTGCGATGCTCTTTGGAAAACCGATATGACAATTCCGGAAAACAAGAGTGTGGGAGTAGATTTTGCCGTAAAGGAAATTGTTTTTGCTTACACAGAGCTTGAAAAGTGCGGCTTGTTCCCGAAGGATTGGCTCGAAAGCCGGTTTAATGCCGTAAAAGCGGTTGATTGGCGCAAAAACTATTCAACGGTTGCACATTCTCCCGAGGATAATTTGAACAACTGGGGTATGTATAACGCCGCCGGGGAATACATGAGAGAATACATAGGTGCGGCGGATGCGGAAGCTTATCTTGATGTTCAGCTTGCGTCGCAGCTTTCGGCTTTGGACGAAAACGGTATGTACCGCGACCCCGGCTGCCCGATGCTTTACGACCTTGCTTCCCGTGTGCAGCTTGCGGTTTTGCTGCATTTCGGGTACTGCGGCAGGTGGAAAAAAACTATTGACGAAGCTTTGAAAAAAGCAGGAAGGCTCACGCTTTTTATGCAGTCGGCAAACGGGGAAATTCCGTTCGGCGGAAGGTCGAACAGGTTTCTGTTTAACGAGGCATACCTTGCCGCCGTGTGCGAATTTGAAGCTTCGAGATACAAAAAAGAAGGAAATACGGAGCTTGCGGGGCAGTTCAAGGCGGCAAGTCTTTCAGCGCTTGAATCAATAGAGCAAAGGCTTTCTCAAAGCCCGGTAAAGCATATCAGAAACGGTTTTCCGCAAGAAAGCTCGTTCGGACTGGAGGACTACGCATATTTTGATAAATACATGGTGTCGCTTGCGTCGTTTATCTACATTGCGTATCTTTTTGCCGATGACGCAATAACGCCGCTTTCCTGCCCTGCAAGAACCGGCGGCTTTGTGTGCGAAACCTCTCCCGATTTTCACAAAATAACTGCGGCGGCAGGAGGATATTCAATTGAAATCGATACCAAAGCCGACCCCTGCTATGATGCGACGGGGCTCGGCAGAATTCAGTTTTACGGTGCGCCGTCGGAACTGATTTTGTCGGAGCCGTTTCCCCGAAAGCCGACATATTCCGTTACCGACGATTTCTCCGGCGGCTTGCTCGGGAGGATACTGCCGAAGGGTGAAAATCCGTCGTTTTTATCGCTTTCGCCGGTTGTAAGGTTTGAGGACGGAAGCGAAACGAGTATTGCGGAATTGTCGGAAAATATTTCGTGCGAGCTTGAAATTATCGTGCAGTCGCCCCAAAAAACGGAGTTTAAAACAATCTGGCGGGCTGCGGAAACAGGAGAAATAAGCGAGCATTTTTTGATTGATGCCTCGGGCGTTGAAATCCGCTCGGAGGCGGACATCCCGAAGGGAGCAAAGCTTATAAGATATGTCCCCGTTATCGAAACGGACGGGAAGGAAAAATCCGATACCGAAAATACCCGGGAGCTTGTGACCGTAAAATATCGAGGCGCAAAGCTTTGTATTTACGGCGAAAATTTTGAGCCTTCAGATAAAAAATATGCAAACCGCGACGGAATTTACCGTGCGTTTGTCTGCAGCGGTGAGCGCATAAAATTCAAGGTAAATTAAAATGAACCGCAGCCCGAAATCAATCGGCGCTGCGGCTCTTTAAGTTATCAGTCCATAAATTTGCGGAGGTAATTTGCGCTTACTTCAAGACTTCTGAAGGGGTCGTTGTAGATCCATTCGCCGTCCTGCTCAACGCAAAAATGCTTAACGCCGGAATTTACCGCCGATTCGATAATACCCTCCCACCAGAGGTTTCCGTTACCGATTTCGGTGAAGAAAAGGGGCTTGTCGCCATCTCTCCTGCCGACATCCTTAAGGTGCAGAATGTCCACTCTGCCTTTGAGGGTTTCTATCCAGTGACGGACATCGCCGCCGCCTTGCTGAACCCAGCAGGTGTCAAGCACAAACGACGTCTTTTCGGGGTCAAGACCTGCAACGAGCCTATCCCAAGCGGTTTCCGTTTCGTTGATTTTTACAAATTCGTGGCTGTGGTTATGGTATGTAAATTTAAGTCCGTGTTCATAAAGCTTGCCGGCGATGGCGTTTGCATCCTCAATAAATGCATTTGTCTGGCTTTCCGACTTCACATTCCAGTAGCCGCCGATGCCGCAGTTTGTTGTGCCGAGAGCTTTGTGGTCGGCAAGAGTCTGTTCAAAATTATCATGCATATCCTGAAAATTATAGTGAGTTCCGACAATTTCAAGCCCGGTTTCCTTTGCTATTTCCGCCATTTCAACGTAGGAAACACCGCCGCTGCCTGCCGTCTGCGCCTCATCGTAGCCCATGTCTTTAAGTCTTTTGAAAGACTTTCTCATTTCGTCGGCACTTCCCATGAAGTCCCTTATGCTGTAAAGCTGTACACCAATTTTTTTAATCATAACGATTATCTCCTCAAAACTAAATTTTAATTACATTATACACCATTTGAAAAATAATGCAAGACCTATTTTTAAAAAAATATAATTTTTAACAAATTGCTTAAAAAACATTGACAACCGAAAAAAATTTGGTTATAATAATATATGATGATTTCCTGTCAGGCGTAGCTTCTACGGCTGAAGGCGGTTTTTGTTACTAAGGCATAACTTGCGGACCGGAGCGACAGGGTCTGTAAATAATTATCACTCTTGCTTTGCTTGCAAGAGAGTTTTTTGTGTTATATTTTATATGAAAACAGGAGGTTTTATTTTTTGGCTTCAAAAAAATCCAAGCTTAAGATTATCCCTTTGGGAGGTCTTAACGAAATAGGGAAAAATATGACCGTGTTTGAATACAACGACACTATCGTTGTGCTTGACTGCGGGCTTGCTTTCCCGGATGACGATACGCCCGGAATTGACCTTGTAATTCCGGATACGACGTATCTTGAAAAGAATTTTGACAAGGTAAAGGCGGTAGTGCTCACGCACGGGCACGAGGATCATATCGGGGCACTTCCGTATTTTCTAAAGCAGTTTAATGTGCCGGTTTACGGCACGCACCTTACTCTCGGGATTGTCGAAAACAAACTCAAGGAACATTCGGTGAAAGCAAAGCTCAATATAATAAAGGCAGGCGACAGAATCAAGGTCGGGCCGTTCAATATTGAGTTTATCCATACAAACCATTCGATTGCGGACTCGGTTGCGCTTGCTTTCCATACGCCGGTCGGCACGATTGTTCATACGGGCGATTTCAAGATTGATTCCACCCCGATTTCGGGCGAGATGATTGACCTCACACGCTTCGGCGAGCTGGGGAAGGAAGGCGTTCTGGCTCTTATGATGGACAGCACAAACGTTGAACGCCAAGGCTTTGCAATGAGCGAAAGCAAGGTCGGGATATCTTTCAGGGATATTTTTAAAGATTGCTCAAAACGGATAATCGTCGCTACCTTTGCGTCGAATATCCACAGAGTTCAGCAGATTATCGATGCTGCCGCACACCACAAAAGAAAGGTCGCAATTTTGGGGCGCAGCATGGTTAATATTATAGGCGTTGCGGAGGAGCTTGGGTATATCAATATTCCGGATAAGGTTATGATTGATATTGACGAGGTCAACCGCTATCCCAAAAGCAAGGTGGTAATTATAACCACCGGAAGCCAGGGAGAGGCAATGTCGGGGCTTACCCGTATGGCTTTTTCCGACCATAAGCAGATTGAAATTACGAATAATGACCTTGTAGTTATTTCCGCAAACCCCATTCCTGGTAATGAGAAGCTTGTGTCGAGGGTTGTTGACGAGCTTTTTAAAAAGGGTGCGGAGGTTATATATGAATCTATGGCAGATGTTCATGTTTCCGGGCATGCCTGCCGTGAAGAACTTAAAATCATCATGGCGCTTACAAAACCGAAGTTCTTCATACCGGTTCACGGCGAATACAGGCACTTGAAGCTCCATGCAGAGCTTGCCGGAGTTATGGGAATTCCCGCCAAACGCTGCATTATAGCCGATATCGGCAATGTTATTGAAATGACGCGCGACAGCGCAAAAATAACGGCTTCCGTTCCGTCAGGAAGGGTACTGGTTGATGGTCTCGGCGTGGGCGATGTCGGAAATATCGTTCTCCGCGACAGAAAGCATCTTGCAAAGGACGGGCTGATTGTTGTCGTGATTACTATTTCGGGCGATTCGGGGCTTCTCGTTGCAGGGCCGGACATTATCTCGAGAGGATTTGTTTATGTCCGTGAGTCGGAGGATTTAATTGAGGAAATGAAAACGGTTGTTCTTGAAACTCTCGACCGTTTTGAAATCAGAAATATCCGTGACTGGAACTCGCTTAAAACAGCGGTTAAAAACAAACTTGGACAGTATATTTACGAAAGAACCAAAAGAAGTCCCATGCTTCTTCCGGTTATAGTTGAGGTGTGATTATGAAGATTTTATTTCAGGGAGATTCCATAACGGATTCAGGTAGAGGCAAGAACATTACCGTTCCAAACCGTGACCTCGGAGGCGGATATGTTAATCTTATCGCAGCACATGTAACTTGCGATAATCCGAAAATCGAGGTTTACAACCGCGGCGTAAGCGGCAACAGAATCGCCGACGCTTTTGCACGCTGGATTGAGGATACGCTCAATCTTGAATTTGATGTTTTCAGTGCGCTTTTCGGCATAAACGATACGGGCTTCGGCTTAAGGCTCAATATGGGCTCGGATATGCAGCGTTTTGAGTTTATTTATGACCGTATGCTTTATGAGGTTCGGGAAAAAAGACCGGATTGCAAAATGATTATCATTGCGCCTTTTATATTTAAAATGAAGGACGAACAAAATCACTGCGATATTTACAACGATTGGAATATCTGGTATAAAAGCATACGCCAAAGGGGAGAAATTGTAGAAAAACTTGCCGATAAGTACGGCGCAAGATTTTTGCCGATGTTCGATATTTTTGAAAAGGCTCAGCGTGATATCGCTCCGGCGGAGCACTGGTCGCAGGACTGCATTCACCCGACGCCTGCAGGGCATGAACTTATTGCACGCTCCTGGATTGATATGATGAAGGATGTTCTATAAAAATAAAATGAGGTGACCTCTTTGAAAAGGTTTTCTGTATTGCTGTTTGCAGTGATTTTAATTCTCTGCTCCTGCGGGACGGCTGACGGCCCGGAGGGCACATATGCGGCGTCGGATGGGGATACGAGTCTGTCGGTTATTATGGATGACGGCTACTGCCTTATCGATGCGGCGAATGAGCAGGACGGGAAAACCGCTTCGGCTGCGGTCGGCGGTAAATATACGCTTGACAATGATACGGTTGTTATCGAAATAAAGGAAGGCGAGCTGAAGGGGCAGAGGTTCGAATTTTTGTATAACAAAAGCAAAGGTTCGCTTACAAATACGTCGGATAACACCGTGTATGAAAAGCAGACGGTTAAGGATGAGGTCCCGGACGGGATGTATGCTTACAAGAAGGATTCGGAGAGTTATGTTCTAACAATCGACGGTGAAAGCTGCACTCTTGAGGTTCATTCCGTAAACAAAAACGGAGAGGAGGCGGATGCCGTAGAAACCGGAAAGGTGGATGTCAGCGGCAATACCGTCGAAATTAAAATGGATGACAAAAACTATAAGTTTATATATGCTGCCGAGGCGAACGTGCTTATGGATACGTCGGACGGCAGAATGTATGAGGAAACCGAAATGGAGGATTGATTATATGAAAAGAATTACTGCTTTGGTTTTAAGTCTTATTTTGTGTTTGTCGCTTTTCGGCTGCAAATCGAGCGAAAGAAAGACGCTGCCAGAGGGCTTCGGCGGAAAATACCTTACAGACACCGCCTACGGAATGGAGGACTTTACTTCCGAAATCGAATTCGAGCTTGACGACATGGAGTTTGAATTTGAAGTCAAGCATTTCGGCGAGGAGGTCGAGGAGGACGACGGAAGGTTCCGTTTTAAGGATAATACCGTTACACTGATCGGCAAAACGGGTGTCAAAACGCTGGAATACAACCCTTCCGCAAAAACGCTTTACAGCAAGGATATGGATACGACCTGGACTCATTCGAGCATATATGTGAAGTCGAAAAAGTCCGAAAAAGCAACCGCCGACAGCACAGTGTTCGGTAAATATACTTATTCGGACGACACGATTAATGCCGAAATGATAATAGATGAAAAAGGTTTTTCTCTTAAAGGAAAGGCTGCGGACGGTGACAGCTTTGAAGCCACAGGGACGGTTAAGCACCTCGGCGATACACTCGTTTTTACCGAAAACGGCGAAAAACCCGTTGTATGCCAGTATGATTCGTCTGCCGGGACAATAGATTATGACGGTACGGTATTTGCTTTGGAAAAATGATAACAAAAAATCAGCGGCACAGATTTTGCCGCTGATTTTTTTGTCTTATTGGGTTATTTCCGGTTTTATTATTTCCAGTCCGCCCTCACCGCACCGAACGGTTAAACTGTCGCCGGGGGCGGCAGTGCCTCTTATAACCATATCCGAAAGCTTATCGAGAATTTCCCGTCTTATTGTACGGAGAATCGGTCTTGCGCCGAAGCTGTGGCTGTAGCCCTTGTCGGCAATATATTCTATTGCCGGTTGTTCAACATCGAGGTGAATGCCGGTATTAAGTGCCTGCGATACAAGGTCGCGGACATTGAGGGCTGCAATTTCAACGATTTCCTGTTTTGTGAGGTTATCGAAAGTTACAATTTCGTCAATTCTGTTAAGGAATTCCGGTCTAAAAATCTGTTTCAGGGCGCGCTCCGTGCGGAGTTCGCTCTTGTTTTCGCCGTTAGAGCCGCCGAAACCGAATACCCCGGAGGACTCGTTTGAGCCGGCATTCGAGGTCATAATAATTACGGTATTCCGGAAGCTTACCGTTTTGCCGTGACCGTCGGTTATTCTTCCGTCATCTAAAATCTGAAGTAGAATGTTGTGAATATCCGGATGTGCTTTTTCTATTTCGTCAAGAAGTATCACGCTGTACGGCCTTCTGCGAACCTTCTCGGTCAGCTGCCCGGCATCGTCATATCCGACATATCCCGGGGGAGAACCGATGATTTTAGACACTGCGTGCTTCTCCATATATTCGCTCATGTCGATTCTGATAAGAGCGTCCTCGGTATCGAAAAGCTGCTCGGCAAGCGCCTTTACAAGTTCGGTTTTGCCGACGCCGGTAGGTCCGACAAAGATGAATGAAGTCGGTCTTTTTTTCTTCATAAGACCCGCACGGTTGCGCCTTATCGCCGCTGCAACGAGGTCAATCGCCTTGTTCTGACCGATTACCCTTTTGTGAAGCGCTGTTTCCATGTTAATAAGTTTATCCGACTGGTCCGCGGTGAGCTTCTGAACGGGAATCTTGGTTTTGTTTTCAATCACCTGTGCCAAATCGGCGGTTGTGACAGTCGGGTTTTTCATTTTGGATTCCAGTTCACCGATTTTATCAAGCAAAAAGCATTCTCTTGTTTTAAGGTCCGCTGCCTTCTGGTAGTCCTCAATAGAGTCTGCGGAAATAGCGGATTCCTTCTCGGCGCCTATCTTTTTCAGTTCGTTTTTATAGTTTGTCAGCTCGACAAGCGCAAGATTCCGAAGGTTTACCATGGAGCACGCTTCGTCAAGAATATCTATCGCCTTATCCGGGAAAAACCGCTCCGGAAGGTATCTTTCCGCAAAGTCAACCGCGCACGAAACAACCTCGCTCGGGATAACAACCTTATGATAATCCTCGTAATAATGCTTTATTCCTTCGAGAATTTCAATTGTTTCCGAAACGCTCGGTTCATCTACTATAACCGTCTGAAACCGCCTTGCAAGCGCCGTATCCTTTTCGATATGCTTTCTGTACTCTTCAAGCGTGGTTGCGCCGAGAACCCTGATTTCACCCTTTGCAAGTGCGGGTTTGAGAATGTTTGCGGCGTTCATTGCGCCGTCGGCATCGCCGGCGCCCACGATATTATGAAGCTCATCTATGACCAATATGACATTCCCCATAGCCTTGGCTTCCTCGATAATGCCTTTCATTCTGGACTCAAACTGCCCTCGGAACTGTGTTCCGGCAACAATTGCCGTGAAATCAAGAAGATAAACCTCAAAGTTAAGCAGCATCGCCGGAACCGATTTTTCCGCAATTCTTACCGCAAGCCCTTCGGCAATTGCGGTTTTTCCTACGCCCGGGTCACCGAGAAGCACGGGGTTGTTCTTTGTTCTGCGGTTCAGTATCCTTATAACCTGGTCGATTTCACGGTCACGGGCTATGATTCTGTCCATTTCTCCCCTTGCAGCTTTTTTGGTAAGGTTGGTTCCGTAAGTATCGAGAAGCCTCTTTTTGCGCATGGTCTTTTTGGTCTGGGTTTTGGTGTTTTTGCCGTCAAGGTTGTCTTTTCCGTCCTGCTGCGGCTCGCCCCCTGCCATAGCGAAATTGCTTCCGCTCATCATTTTGCCGAAAACATCCATCGGGCTTTGCCCCGATGAGAGTTCCTGTGCGATTGCGTCCATATTTTCATCAGAGAACAGCTCGCCCATTTCGGAATTGAGCGCTTCCATCTGGTCATCATCAACATTCATCTGCTGAAGCAGCTGTTCAACCGGCTTTATTCCGAGTGCTTTTGCACAGCTTAAACACAAGCCTTCGTTAACCGTTTTATCCTGTTCCATTTTTGTTATGAATATAACGGCAACATTTTTATTGCATTTTGAGCATAACATTTCAATCTCTCCTTCCTTGAGGCAAGGATCGGATTGCCATTGCCTATCTTGTATTTATATAATTATATTCGCAGATTCCTGTTTTGTCAATAGAAATTATAACCAAATATTAAATTATATAAGCTTTGAAATCAGTGCAGGTATTTCGCCGACATTATTTACCTCAAAATCCGCTTTTTTGACCGAATCGTCCCATGTGCCGTAGGTTTTAACCCAAACCGGAATGTATCCGGCGTTTCTTGAGCCTTCAACATCGTTAAACGGATTATCCCCGATATAGAGCATATTTTTCGGCTCAAACCCGATTTTTTCGGCAAAAACCTTGAAAGGTTCGGGGTCGGGCTTGTTTTTGCCTACCTCTCCGCCGACGACAATTTCGTCCATCAACTCTTCAAGTCCGAGCATTTTCACCTTGCTGCGCTGAATGTCAGAAGTTCCGTTTGTAATAAGTCCGCATTTAATGCTCATTTCTTTGATTTTACGGAGTGCAGGAATAGTGAATGGGTAGGGGACTGCCGTTTTTATAAATCCCGGTCTTATCGCAAGATTATAGAAGTCCTCCGGAATTTCTTTGAGCGCACCGCAGATTTTAAGCTGCTTTATCACTTCGTCCCACTCGTATATTATGTATTTTTTGTCAAGTGCGATCAGGATTTCGGCAAAGCCGTCTGCGGTGAGACCGTCTTTCACATAGCCTTTGAGGTTATCGAAAACCGTATTCTTAATCGCCCTTATTGTTGCATAGCGGTCAAAGAGAGTATGGTCGAGGTCAAAAACCGCCGCTTTTATATTCATAGATATACCTCCCAAAAAAATGAGGCCGGGTTTTCCCGACCTCATAAGTATTTTAATTATTTTGCGGAAACCGCTTTTTTCTTGCCGCCCTTTTTCAGCAGCGCCCACATAGGACCTGCGATAAAGATGGAAGAATATGCGCCGGCGATGATACCTACCATAAGAGGCAGTGTGAAATCGTCAAGCGATTCGATTCTCATTGCAAAGATTACAATGATTGTGATAAGGCTTGTAATCGATGTGTTGATTGAACGGGTAAGAGTGCTTGTGATACTTCTGTTTGTAAGCTCATCAATATCGGTTTTCTTGGTAGCGGAGCGAAGCCCTTCTCTGATTCTGTCGAACACAACGATTGTTGCGTTGATAGAATAACCGATAATCGTAAGAATTGCCGCAATAAACGAAGTGTTTACCGGAATTCTGAATATGATGTAGAAAGTAATCATGATGAGCACATCATGCACAAGTGCGATAACCGAGCAAAGGCCAAACTTGAATTCAAATCTAATTGTGATGTACGCAAGCATAAGGATTACGGTGATTATGCAAAGAAGGATGGACTGACCAACCATTTCGTTTCCGATAGTTGCGGAAACTGATGTGATAGAAATTGAGCCGTCTTCAAGACCGTATTTTTCGGAAAAAGCGTCTTTAATGCTCTTGTTTTCGCTATCCTTGAGGTAATCGGTGAGTTTAACAAGGAACTCGCCCTTATCCATATTCTGAACGGTAGAAACCTTATGGCCACAGGCGTCTTCAACTACGGTTTTGATTTCGTCGTTCGATGCTGTGTTTGAACCCATATCGATAGTTATTTCGGTACCGCCCGAAAAGTCAATATCGAGATTGAAGCCCATTACAATACCTGCAACTATACCGATAATGATAATTATGGCCGGAATGGTAAATAATATTTTTCTTTTTCCTGTAAAATTCATATTATTTGTCCTCCTTCTTAGCCTTCACGCCAAAGGCAGCGGGGTTTGAAACTCCCAGGCCAACGAGAGATTTAAGGAGAATTCTTGTAACAAGAACCGCCGTAATCATGCTGGCGATGATACCGATACCCAGTGTGAGCGCAAAGCCCTGAATTGTATTCATACCGAAGATGTAGAGCACAACTGCGGCAATCATTGTTGTAACATTCGAGTCGATAACGGCTGTGATAGCTCTGTGGAAGCCGGAGTCAACCGACGCGCGGACAGTCTTGCCGTTTCTGAGTTCTTCCTTGATTCTTTCGAAAATGATAACATTCGCGTCAACTGCCATACCGATTGTGAGGATGATACCCGCAATACCGGAAAGGCTGAGGTTAACTTTGAATATTGCCATGATAAGTCCCATAATTGCAACATATGCGATGAGGGCGATGTCTGCAACAAGGCCCGGAACCCTATAGATAATGAGCATGAACAGGAGAATCAGTATAAGACCGATAAGACCTGCTTTAAGGCTGTCGGCAAGGATGCCTTCGCCCAGTGTTGCGCTTACAACGGACTGCTGAATGTTTTTAAGATTGAAGGGGAGAGAACCAGCTTTGATTACGGCTGCGAGGTTCTTTGCTTCATCAGCTTCAAAGTCGCCTGTTATAACGCAGGTATCGCTCTCAATTTTTTCACGAACCGAAGGACTTGACTGAACTTTACCGTCCAGAACTATCGAAATGTAGTTCTTTGCACGGCCACTTTCGTCGGTTTCGCCTGCTCGTGCGGCAGCGGCTTCGGTTGCGTCCGCAAACTTCTGTACGGCATCGTTATTGAGCGTAAGCGAAACATAATGGCTGCTTGCCTTGGATTCGCCCGTCTGACCGTATACAGCCTCTGCGTCCTTTACATCCGAACCTTCAAGAACTACATTTCCGTCAGCGTCCATGAACTGGAGTTTTGCGGTCGAACCTATCATATTGATAGCGTCGGATGCGTCCTTAACGGAAGGG
Source organism: Clostridia bacterium (assembly GCA_034186235.1). GTDB lineage: Bacteria > Bacillota > Clostridia > HGM11514 > HGM11514 > CAKSKB01. The sequence goes on from JAXGBA010000072.1 coordinate 47,850, forward strand.
ATTTCGATAATCATTCTGTTTCCGTTCTGAGTGGAAACGGTAGCTTCGGTATAACCGAGGTTTGAAAGACGGGAATACATAATGTCAACCGCATCGTTCATTTCCTTGGTTGAAGGCTCGATTTCGTTTCCGTTTTCGTCAACTACCTGATAAACCAGTCTTGCTCCGCCCTTGAGGTCAATACCCTGAACGATACCGTAAGAATTGTCGCCATCCGAACCGAAAACATTCGGGAGCTTAAATGTACCGATCTGAGGAGTACCGAATGCGGCTACCGAGGCAAGAACAATAATTATCAGAATAAATGCCACAAATGTTGCAATGCTTTTTGTTCTCATCTGAGAATTCCTCCTAAAAAATTTAATAAATATGTTTTTTGGTCGAGCATGAATTTCACTCTCTCGGAGCCACCGAAATTATGTCAATCTGCTCTAAAATATCGGGGAAGTACTTGTCCTCACGCCGAATATTTTTAATGGTTTCAAACTGCATTGCCGGGTTTTCGATATTCACGGGTGCTGTGTGAGCCGGTGCGGAAAGTTCCGTCTTTTCGCCCGGTATAATATATATTTCCCTGGCGGAAATGCCCGAAATACCCGTTTCCTCATGCTTGTCCTCCTTCGGAGCGGCATAGCAAAGGGCCGTTATCGAAAGCACGGTTATACACAGTATTAAGCTGAATAATTTTTTCATAAGTTCACTATCCTAAAATGCCAGAACGGCAATTCATTTCCTATATAAAAAGCACAGTGTAAACCACACTGTGCTATTATAACACATTTTTTACGATTTGAAAAGACTTTTTTACAATTTTGTTAAAAAATTTTACGAATTTTTATTTTTTAAGAAGATTTATTCCCAAAATTCCGCCCGCAGCACCGCATATAAACGCCGCTGCCATTGAAATGAGAAGCTTTGAAAGGCTTGCGTTTCCGTGGAATGCGGATGCCGCAAACATAATCAGAGCATAAACAAGCCCCGCAATTCCGCCCCAAAGCCATCCGGAGGAGTTTCTTTTGGCGCCGCTTAAAAATCCGCTCACAAAAATGCCCAGAACCGTTCCGATAAGTACAGCTATTTCCGAAAAGCCGCTCCCGAGCGGCGTGAAGCATATCAGAACAGCCGTTATAAAGAATAATATCAGTGTTAAGGCAAGCCCCGAAAGTACGCTTGTGAAAAGTGAACCGATACCGAATTTGCTGGTTATTTCAGATTCGTTATTCATAAAAAATCCCTCCCATGTAATAATTATTACACGGAAGGGATTTTTAGTACGGAATTATTTATCTTCCTTTTTAATTTCTTCTTTTTCTTTGGCGAGTTCCTCGTTTGCGCTTGTGGTTTCGGCTTTTTCTTCAGCCTTAGCCGCCTTTTCGTTCTTCTTTGTTATGCGGCTTACGGCGCCTCTTTCAAACACGATTTTAACTCTGTCGCTGCCGGTTTCGATTGTAACGGTTTCTTCCTTAACCTTAACAACCTTGCCGTGCACGCCGCCGATTGTAACAATTTCATCGCCGACTGCCAGAGAATTGAGCATATTTCTTGTTTCCTTTTCCTTTTTTTTCTGCGGTCTTATAAGAATAAAGTAGAATGCCGCAATAAGAATGATGAAGGGGAGAAAGCTTACAAGCATGTTGCCCTGCGTTCCGTCAGCCTGGGCACCGTCCGCAAAAACAGACGTACTTGAAAGTGCCGCACCGAGCGCGATAAGTAAACCGAATAATTTTTTCATAATAATCGTCCTTTCAGGATAAATTAAACTGCTATTCAAGTATTTTAACACAAATCCGGGAAATTGTCAACAGTTTTGGAAAACATATTGAAAAAAGCACACTCATGTGTGCTTTTTTCAGTGATTCATCCGGGAGTCGAACCCGGGACACCTTGATTAAAAGTCAAGTGCTCTGCCATCTGAGCTAATGAACCGTATTTAATTAAAAGGAAAATGAAACTGGGATGGCGGGATTTGAACCCACGAATGCAGGAGTCAAAGTCCTGTGCCTTAACCAACTTGGCGACATCCCATCATATAAAAATAATGGGGTGGATAGTCGGATTCGAACCGACGGCCTCCAGAGCCACAATCTGGCGCTCTAACCAACTGAGCTATACCCACCATACAAGCGTGTCCGGATTAATGATTTTCACAAACCACCGATAAGTACCGACGACTTTACAGTTTATGCCAAGCGTTCACTTAACCGACTAGACAAGTATACCACAGTTTCCTTAGTTTGTCAAGACCTTTTATTCAAAAATATTAAACTTTTTTATCTGACTTATTTTTTGTCTATATCCGTGAACAGCCCGAGGGCGTTTATGTAATCTCCGCCGTGCTGCGGCCATATTGTCCTTGCGGTCAGCCGGTGGCGGCGGTATTCTCCTTTGACTGGAATGACAACTTCCATTGTGATTTCGGGGTTATCAGCTGTTGTTTGGTTAAGGCGGTTTTTAAGTTCGTCCCAGCCTTATTGAACGGTCATCCAGCGGCAGTGCTTTTTTGCTTAACATTTCACCGGCAAGCTGATGGGCTTCGCTTTCATATTCAAATACGGACGGTGAAGAATTAAGATTTTCTTCAAGCCCGTCCGGATAGCCGTTTCCGTCCCATCTTTCATGATGCCAGGGCAGATTGAATGTGCAACTGCCGAGTATGTCGGTGAGAATTCCCCTGTTGAGCTTTGAATCATCAGTGGTGAGAATGGTACTTTTTTTCATAAAAATCTGCTGCCTTTTTAATATAACCGAACGGTTAAATTATAAATCAATGGTAAGTTCCACGGGGCAGTGGTCCGACCCTATGATTTCGGTGTGTATATCCGCACCGAGGATTTTATTCTTCAGCACGTCCGATACGATAAAATAGTCAATCCTCCACCCGGCATTGTTTCTGCGTGCGTTGAAGCGGTATGACCACCACGAGTAAACGCCCTCTTTTTCAGGGAAAAGGTATCTGTAGGTGTCGGTGAAACCGTCATTTAGAAGGGCGGACATTTTTGTGCGCTCTTCATCTGTAAAACCTGCGTTTCTACGGTTTGATTTCGGATTTTTTATATCGATTTCCTCATGTGCAACATTTAAGTCGCCGGCGAAAACCACGGGCTTTCCGAGCGATTTAAGGTATGTTTTAAAATCGTCCTCCCATTTCATACGGTATGAAAGCCTTGCAAGTTCGGTCTGGGAATTGGGTGTGTAGACCGTTACGAAGAAAAAGTCTTCAAATTCAAGCGTTATAACTCTGCCTTCACGGTCGTGCTCGGGTATTCCAATTCCGTACTGCACCGAAAGCGGGTGCCGCTTTGTGAAAACAGCCGTGCCCGAATATCCCTTCTTTTCCGCATAATTCCAGAAAGCCTCATACCCTTCCGGGGCAAAATCAATCTGACCTTCCTGAAGCTTCGTTTCCTGAACGCAGAAAATATCGGCATCGAGTTCCGAAAAAACTTTCGCAAAGCCTTTGCCCATGCAGGCACGCAGTCCGTTTACATTCCATGATATAAGTTTCATAATTCTGTCCTTTATATTTCTTTATAGTCGCCGAGTTTTGTGAATTCGGCAGTGTAGTTTTCAACATAGTCAAGCGCAGCCGACGGCGTATCGCACATTTTGTAAAATTCAAGCGATTTTTCGTTCATAAACTTCTGCGAAACCGCATTTTCAATCATCTGCTGCATACTGTCGTAGTAGCCCATTGTGTTAAGAATCGCAATCGGCTTTGCGCTTTGCCCGAGCTGGCGAAGCGTGAACATTTCAAAAAATTCTTCAAATGTTCCTATTCCGCCGGGGGTTACGATAAAACCGTCCGAGCTGTCGTCAAGTATCTGCTTGCGCTGACGCATCGTGTCTGTTCTTATAAGTTCATCACATTCGGCATAGATGTGCCCGTCCGCATCGAAAAAACGTGGTGCAACGCCGATAATTTTCGCTCCGCCGCTTTTTGCGCCTCTCGCTACAGCGCCCATAAGCCCGTTTGCGCCTCCGCCGAAAACGAGCGAGTGCCCTCTATCGGCCATTTCGCGCCCAAGTTCTTCACCGGCGTCGATATAAGCTTTGTCTATTGCTTTTGATGATGCTCCGTATACGCATATTTTCATAGAAATTCCTCCTACAGTCTGAAAAATTCAAGTGCCTTTTCTATTTGTTTATCCCATTTGCACCACTCATGAGCGCCTTCTGTTTCGGAATATGTATAGTCAAAGTCAAGATTCTTCATATGGTGCGAAAACGCAAGGTTCCTTTCGTACATAAAGTCGTCGAATCCGCACCAGTGATAGATTTTCGGCTTAACGGCGGATTTTTCGCATTTTTCTGAAAGCATGAACAAATCCTGCGAGTCGATGTCGGGCAGAAGGTCAAGCACGGATTTTTGTATGTCGGAGAAGTTCTTCCCAAAATCACGCACATCCGCAACAGGCGAAAACGCCGCAGCCGCAGCGTAGCGGTCGGGATATGTAAGCGCTGCTTTAAGTGCGCCGTAGCCGCCCATCGAAAGCCCGGCTATAAATCGGTTTTCCCTGTTGTCCGCCGCCGGCAGCATTGCCTCGATATAATCCGGAAGCTCCTTTGTAATATATGAAAAATAATTGCCGAAATTCGGAATATCGCAGTAAAAACTCCTGTCGCCGTTCGGCATAACCGTAATCATTTCTCTGCCATTTGTTGCATATCTGCCGATTGACGTAAGGGTCATCCAGCCTGTTTCGTTATCGCTCAGCCCGTGAAGGAGGTACAAAACAGGCAGTTTTTTACCTTTTTGTATACAATCCGGAAGCAGAATGTCAACATTTGTCTGCTTGCCGAGCTGCCCCGATTTTATCGTAAGTTTCATATGTGCCATGTATAACTCTCCTTAATATACTATCATATATACTATATCATTATAACATTTTTTATTTATAAAAGCAATATAAATCTTGATTTTTATTGTAAAATGTGTTATAATTACATCTACAGTGTTAAAGAAAGACAGAGGAATACGGCATGAGCAGACAAAACGCAAGGGAAGCGGCAGTCAGATTTTTATATCAGGCGGATATAACCGGGGACGATCCGGCTTCCGTTATCGAAAGCTATTTTCATAATGTGCAGCCCGATGACGGGGATGTTTACATTCCCCTCGGAGATGACGATATTGATTACACAAACTCCCTCCTTTCCGGGGTTTCGGAGCATATCGATGAGATTGACGGTATAATTTCAGCAAACTCAAACGGCTGGAAAATAAACAGAATTTCAAAAACGCTTCTGGCTGTTATGCGGATTGCGGTGTTTGAGATGAAGTATCTCGAGGATGTTCCGGCGAAGGTTTCGATAAATGAGGCGATTGAGCTTGCAAAGGCTTATGACGGCGAGGCGACCGGTGCGTTTGTAAACGGTATTCTGGCGGGGGCTGTGAGGTCTTTGGGGATTTTGAACGATGAATGATGTTACGCTTACCGTTTCTCAGCTTAACAGGTATATTAAAGGTATAATCGAGCAGGATAACCTTCTTTTCAGGGTTACCGTAAAGGGCGAAATTTCAAACTTTAAGGCTCATTATTCGGGGCATATGTATTTTGCGCTGAAGGACGAGGCGGCGGTTATCCGCTGTGTTATGTTCCGCTCTGCGGCGCAGACGCTTAAATTTATGCCCGAGAGCGGGCAGAAGGTTATAATAACCGGCCGCATCGGCGTTTATGAGCGCGACGGGCAGTATCAGCTTTATGCGGATTCCATGCAGCCCGACGGCGTGGGGGCACTTTTTGCGGCATATGAACAGCTGAAAGCGAAGCTTTCGGCAGAAGGTCTTTTCGATGAAGAAAGGAAAAAACCGATACCGGCGTTTCCGTCAAAAATAGGTGTTGTCACATCGCCTGCGGGGGCGGCGGTACGGGATATAATAAATATTATTAAAAGACGGTACAGGCTTGCGGATATTTATATTTACCCGGTGATTGTGCAGGGCGACGGCGCACCCGAGGATATAGCAAACGCTGTCCGGTATTTTGACCGTTCCGGCTGGGCAGATGTTTTAATCGTCGGCAGGGGCGGTGGCTCGATTGAGGATTTGTGGGCGTTTAATACTGAGATTGTCGCAAGGGCGGCGGCACAGTGCCGTATTCCGCTTATTTCGGCGGTCGGGCATGAAACGGATTTTACGATTATCGATTTTGTTTCGGATCTTCGTGCACCCACGCCGTCGGCGGCGGCAGAGCTTGCGGTGCCGGATACTGCGGAACTTCTGCAAAAGCTTTCGGGCTTTGACTTGAGGCTTATAAATGCCGTACGAGGAGCGGTTAAGAAAAAACAGATTGCTTTGGATTCTGTAAAAAACCGTGCCATTTATAAAAGAGAGTCGGTTATTACCGACAGGCGGGCGATGACACTGGATTCGCTTTCCGTAAGGCTTTCGGCGGCGATGAACGCTTTGGTTTCAAAGGACAGCGAAAGGCTTTCGGCGGCGGCTTCAAAACTTGACGCTCTCAGCCCTCTTGCAACCATGAACAGAGGTTTTTCGGTAATAAAAAAAGACGAAAAAATTGTTAAATCGGTGAATAGTATTGATACAGGGGACGAGATTTCAGCCGTATTCTCTGACGGCGGCGCAGTTTGCGAGGTAAAAAAAATATGGAAAATATGACATTTGAACAGGCTATGGCGGAACTTGAAAAAATTACGGCTCAGCTTGAATCGGGGGACGGGGAACTTGATAAGTCGCTTAAGCTTTTTGAAAGAGGCGTGGAGCTTACAAGGCTTTGCACAAAGCTTCTTAACGAAGCAAGGCAGAAAATAGGACTTCTGAAACTCGAGGACGGTAAAATGACGGCAAAGGCTTTTTCGGGGGTGGATGATGAAAACGCTTGAAGAATACAGAAATATGGTTGAGGAATATCTTCAAAAAGCCATTCCCGATACGGCAGTTCCGCAGAAAACGGTTTTTGAGTCCATGCGGTATTCTCTCCTTGCCAGGGGGAAACGCCTGAGGCCGGTTCTGTGCCTTGCCGCAGCGGACGCTTTGGGGGAAGAGCCCGAAAAGGTTCTTCCGATTGCGTGCGGAATTGAAATGATTCATACATTTTCGCTTATTCACGATGACCTCCCCGCAATGGATAACGACGATTACCGAAGGGGGAGGCTGACAAACCATAAGGTTTACGGAGAGGCTATGGCGATTCTTTCGGGGGATGCGCTTTCGCTTTACGCTTTTAAGACGGCCGCAAAAGCCGAAATTGCACCGGAGAGGCTCGTAAATGTTATAAAATACATGGCGGAGTTTTCCGGGGCGGACGGTATGATTGGCGGACAGGTGGTGGATATTGAGTCCGAAAACACCGAAATTTCAGCGGAAACGCTTAGATTTCTGCATGAAAACAAGACCTCGGCGCTTATAACCGAAAGCCTTATGTGCGGTGCGGCGGCAGCCGGGGCAAGCGATGAAATATTGGAAAAGTTCAGAAGATTCGGTCTGTATCTGGGGCTTGCATTTCAGGTGCAGGATGATATTTTGGATGTTGCGGGGGATTCCTCCGAGCTCGGAAAAGCTATCGGCAGCGATGCCGATTCCGGCAAGTGCACATATGTTTCGATGTTCGGGCTTGAGCGTGCGGAGGAAATGTCAAAAGAATATACTGACGAGGCAAACAATTCTCTTTCGGGAGTACCCGAAAGCGAGTTTTTCATAAATTTCGCAAACGGTTTAATAAACCGTAAAAATTAGGTAATAAAAGGTGGTGCAGTATCCTAGTCAGTTCGAGCAATTCCCAGGACGGGCCTAAAAATCCGTTGTAGGGCACATCGATGAAGTTCCTGGTGCAGGCTTTCGCCGCCAAGCGGGGGTTTGTGCTGGGAGTTAAGGTTTTTGGGCGCACGGCAACGGCATGCCGACCGCGACCCAATTTCCGCGGAGACCTGTTATTGTGGCGCATATTTTGCTCTGTATTCGGACACAAATGCGTTACGAAACAGGGTGGAACCTGTACCTTGGTACACATTTGTGCTTGGGACAGAGTAGCCTGCCTTGAGCGGAGGCGGCGGGATAGCAGATCAGACAATGACGTACTGGCCGGTGCAGCTTTGTTATCGCTGCTTGAAACCGTTTCTGCAAAAGAGGATAAAGAATTGTATCGGCTGCCGGGGAAAACCCCTAGGCTGTTCTTACGAGGTATGTGTGGGATTGCAGTACAGTCTTAGTGGCAATTCAGTCCCGGATGCGGTGACGCACCGGGCAGGGCGTTAATGGGGAACCCCCCTTACCGGCGACGGAAGGGTTGCCCTGCGGGAAATCCTACTGAACCTATGCTGTAGATTTTATCACACATACTGCCACCTTTTTATTATATTTTAATGAGGTATTTTTAATGGATAACAAAGATTCTGCCGGGCTGCGGCTTAAAATAAAGTCGGGTGCGGCGGCAAATAAAAAAGCAAGCGTAAAGTGGATTGTTTCCATTTTTGTATGGACATTCGTTCTGTCGATTACGATGAGTGTGGTGTCGTCCGCAGTTTTGGAGGAACTTAACATTGTTTTTGCTTTTCTTATTCTTATTGTAATTGTTTCAATCGGTATTGTGTTCGATATGATAGGCATTGCCGTCACCACCGCCGATGAAACGCCGTTCCATGCGCTTGCGTCTAAAAAGTACAAGTCGGCTGCGTGCAGCATAAAGCTTATAAGAAACGCCGAAAAAGTGTCGAGTTTCTGCAATGATGTTGTCGGCGATATTGCGGGTATTGTCAGCGGTTCTACGCTTGCGGTTATCGTTGCGCATATCTTTTCGGAAGGCAATTCGGCAGTAAGCGTTGTTATGACGGGTATTCTCTCCGCCGTAACGGTCGGCGGCAAGGCTATCGGCAAAACAATGGCTATGAAAAATGCGAATAAAATCGTTCATATTGCGTCTGTTATTATATACTCCTTTTCACGAAAGAAGAAATAATATGATTTTAGACAGAATAAACAGTCCTTCGGATCTGAAAAAACTTAACCGGCAGGAAATTGATGTGCTTGCATCCGAAATACGCAGCTTCCTTATAAATTCGGTTGCGGATACAGGCGGCCACCTTGCGTCGAACCTCGGTGCGGTTGAGCTTACCCTTGCCCTGCACACGGTTTTTGACTGCCCGAAGGATAAATTTATATGGGATGTAGGGCATCAGGCGTATGTTCATAAAATCATCACCGGGCGGAAAGATAAATTTGACACACTCCGTAAATTCGGCGGGCTTTCGGGCTTCCCGAAAGGCGCCGAGAGCGAATGTGACGCTTTTGATACCGGGCACAGCTCAACCTCAGTTTCGGCGGCGCTCGGGCTTTGCCATGCGAGGGATTTGAAGCACGAAAATTATGATGTCATTGCCGTTATAGGCGACGGTTCCATGACCGGCGGCGAAGCCTATGAGGCATTCAACAATGCCGGTAACACCAAGGTTATCGTTGTGCTTAACGATAACAATATGTCGATTTCAAAAAATGTCGGCAACCTTTCAAAATACTTAAGCCGCCTCACAAACCGTGAGGGGTATTATAAACTAAAAAACCGCGTGGAATCAAGGCTTAACCGATCAGATGCCGGCAAGGTTTTTTACCGCGCACTGAGATATGTTAAAAATAAGCTCAGAAATCTTTTCTTTTCAGGAATTTTTTTTACGGAACTTGGGTTTAAATATTACGGGCCGATTGACGGTCACGATTTCGATAAGCTGACGCTTGCCCTTAACCAGGCAAAACGGAAAAACCGCCCGTGCCTTATACATGTGTGTACAAAAAAAGGCAAGGGTTACAAGTTTGCCGAAGAGTTTCCGGCTAAATTTCACGGAGTTTCGGGGTTTGATGTTAATACGGGGTCGTGCGTCGGCGGCAAAAAGACCTATTCGTCGGTTTTCGGAGAAACGCTGACGGAAATGGCGCAGAAAAATGATAAAATCTGCGCTGTCACCGCCGCTATGCCCGACGGAACGGGACTTTTGGGCTTTGCAAATAGGTTCCCCGAGCGGTTTTTCGATGTCGGGATTGCCGAGGAGCATGCAGTCACTTTTTCGGCAGGGCTTGCCAAGGGCGGTATGATGCCGTATTTTGCGGTTTATTCGACCTTCCTTCAAAGAGGGTATGACCAGATTATCCACGATGCGGCGCTTACAAATCTTCATGTCTGTTTCTGTATTGACCGTGCGGGTCTTGTCGGGGCGGACGGCGAAACGCATCAGGGGCTTTTCGACCTTAATTATATGAAATCCGTGCCGAATATGACCGTTATGGCACCTGCAGACTTTATGGAATTTAAAAAAATGCTTGTGCTTTCCGAAAAAATAGACGGTCCGGTTTCGATAAGATACCCGAGGGGCGGCGAGGAAATGAAATTCCCTGATACTCCTTTGGAACTTGGACGCGGAAGGGTGCTGAGGGACGGCTCCGACTGCGTTATTTTCGCAATCGGGAAAATGACCGCAAATGCTGTACGGGCAGCGGAAATTCTTGAAAAATCCGGTGTTTCCGCAGCGGTATGCGATATGAGATTCTTAAAGCCCTTTGACGGCGAACTTGTTCGCAGAATGAACAGAAAAATTGTCGTTTCCGTTGAGGACGGCTGTATATTCGGCGGCCTTTCAGAGGAAATCGGGAGGGTGCTTTGCAAAAAGATTATTGTTAAGGCATTTCCGGATGAATTTGTTGTGCACGGGGACGATGCTACGTTGTTTAAAAAATACAGGCTTGACGAAGCCTCAATTGCCGAGGATGTGTTGAATTTTGAAGGAAAGGCTTGATTCCATACTTGTTTCCCGGGGGATAGTTTCCGGAAGGGACAGGGCAAAAGCTGTGATTATGGCAGGGCAGGTTTATATTGACGGACAAAAGGCGGACAAAGCAGGCATGCAGTATGATCCGTCCGTGGAAATTGATTTCAGGGGCGAAAAAATGAAGTTTGTCAGCCGGGGAGGCTATAAGCTTGAGCGTGCAATGGAGGTTTTCGGCTTATCACTCGAAGGATTTGTATGCATGGATATAGGCGCTTCAACCGGTGGCTTTACCGACTGCATGCTTAAATGCGGCGCTGTGAAGGTGTATTCGGTTGATGTGGGGTACGGTCAGCTTGCATGGGAACTGCGCTCCGACGAGCGCGTTATAAATATGGAAAGAACCAATATCAGGTATATTGACCCGATTCCCGATAAACTTGATTTTGCGTCGGTCGATGTTTCGTTTATTTCGCTCTATCATATTCTGCCGGTTGCAAAACAGCTTCTGAAGGAAAAAGGAGAGATGGTCTGCCTTATAAAACCGCAGTTTGAAGCGGGGAGGGGGCAGGTCGGCAAGGGCGGAGTTGTGCGTGACCCCGAAATCCACAAGGAAGTCATAAATAAGGTTCTCGGTATGGCGAGAGATAACGGATTCGGGCTTCTTGGGCTGACTTATTCCCCGATTAAAGGACCGAAGGGGAATATTGAATATCTTATGTATATAAGAAGCAACTCGGATGATGAAATTGCTGCAGATGTACCGGCGGTTGTTGCAGAGGCGCATGAGGTGCTTGATAAATAAGTTGTTATGCCCGTAGGGCAATTAATGAGCCGTAAGGCTCAATTCATGAAGCGAAAGCTTCTTTTCATGCCGCAAGCCAATTCATTTCTTAACATTTTCACGATAAATAATGGTTTGCCTTATCCTAACAGTGGGAATCAACAGCAATTTTCCCCCCGCCGAGCCTTTGCTGACAGCTGTCAATTTTTCTCCGAAAGGTCGGATAATAAATATGAAGATTTTCGCAAAGCGAAAAGCAACATTCCTTATTCTCTCTTATCTTTTATCTATTATCTGTTTATCTGAAGTGGTGATTATATGAAAAGTTTTATAATCTTTACAAATAAAGACAAAGACCCGTCACTTAAGGTTACAAAATCCGTTTGCGCCGAGCTTGAAAAGTTCGGTGCTGAAATCGTGACGGAGGCAGAATATGCAGACGCAATGATTGTTCTCGGGGGCGACGGTACGCTTCTTCGCGCAGTGCATGAGTATCCGCGGCTGCCAGTTCTCGGAATCAATCTCGGTACGCTCGGCTTTTTGACGGAGTTTGAGGCGAATGACAAGGAAAGTATTAAAAAAATAGCGGACGGGGATTATATTCTTGAAGAAAGAATGCTTCTTGAAGCTTCGGTAAACGGCGGAGAGAGCTTTCCGGCACTTAACGATATTGTTATAACAAGAGGAAGTTACCCCGGAATTGTCAAGCTTGAACTTTATGTTGACGGTTCTCTTGCCGATTCCTACAGCGCAGACGGCATAATTGCGTGCACGCCGACAGGCTCCACCGCATATTCGCTTTCAGCCGGCGGACCTGTCGTTGAGCCTGATATAAAGCTTATCGGTATAACCCCGATTTGCCCACACACTATGCGTTCCCGTTCGATAATGATTTCGCACAAAAGAACGGTCACGGTGAAGGCTCTGCGCAAAACCGGCTATCCCATGCAGGTCATAGCGGACGGGACGAATATCTGCGATATTGATGGCGGTTCGGAGGTTACGATAAGAACTGCCGAAAAAACAGTTAAATTTATAAGGCTTAAAAATTACAGTTTTTATGATGTGCTTAATAAAAAGCAGGAGTTGAGGTGACACATATGGCTTCCAAAAAGGACAGACAAACAAGAATTCTTGAGATTATCCGTGAGCGGAATATCAAAACCCAGGACGAACTTGCAGACGCACTTTGCCATGAGGGTTGGGATGTTACACAGGCAACGGTTTCAAGGGATATTAAAGAGCTTGAACTTGTGAAGGTCAGGGCAGGGGGCGAGTCAATTTATGCGGCACCGTCCGCCAATGAAAACGAAATACTGCGCTCATCGGTTATCAGTATCGACCACGCAATGAATATCGTTGTTGTCAAGACGCTGAGCGGTATGGCGCAGGGTGTGGCAAGCCTTATGGATAATATGCATATCGGCGACACCCTCGGCACGATTGCCGGCGATGACACGATTATGATTGTCGCAAGGGACGAGCGTGCAGCCGATACCATTCATGAAACTGTTGATAAAATGAGGGGATAGGTTATGCTTATCGGACTTCACATTGAAAACATCGCCGCAATCGAATCGCTTGATCTGGAACTTGAAGGCGGACTTAATATCCTTAGCGGCGAAACCGGTGCCGGAAAGTCTATTATAATAGACTCGATTAATATGGTCACCGGCGCAAGAACTTCAAAGAATATTATAAGAAACGGCAGCCGCTTTGCATTTGTGCAGGCGCTTTTTGCGGTCGGCGGCAAGGAAATTCTTCTTTCGAAGAAACTTTATTCCGACGGGCGCTCCGTCTGCAAAATAAACGGGAAACTTTCAACTGCGGCGGAAATTAAAGAATACTCTGCGGAACTTCTTACAATTCACGGGCAGCACGAAAATAAAATACTTATGAAACAAAGCTGCCACAGGGAACTTCTCGATAAATTCTGCAGGGCTTCGGAGGCGGCGGAGGACTACCGCAAAAGCTTTGAGGCGGTGCGGGAACTTAGAGAGAGGATTGACAGAATCAATTCCGAGCGTGATGAAATTCTTAAAAATTTAGATATGATGCGCTTTCGGTTTGCCGAACTTTCGGAGGCGGAGCTTAAACCTCATGAGGACGAGGAGCTTTCGGAAAAAAGAGATGTTCTTGCAAATGCGGAAAAAATAGCCGCTGCGGTATCGGGCAGCCACGCAAAGCTTTATGATACGGGCGGCGTGCATGATTTGCTTTCGTCCGCAATATCGGAGCTTTCGGACGTAAGCGGTTATGACAAAAAGCTTAGCTCCGTTCTTGAAATGCTTGAGAGTGCGGAATGTGAGATTGATGAGGCTTCGCGGGAACTCGGGCGTTTTGCGGCAGAAACCGAAAGCAATCCGGCGGAACTTGAAATGATTGAGCAGCGGCTGGATTTGATTTCTTCATTAAAGAGAAAGTACGGCGGTTCGATCGAGGATATAATTAAGCTCCGCGATGAGCTTGAAGACGAAATCGAAAATGCGGAACTGGAAACCGCAGGCACGGAAAAGCTTGAAGCGCAGCTTGAAACGCTGACGGAGGATATGAATATTAAGGGCGAAAGGCTTTCGGAAATAAGAAGAAAGGGTGCTGCGGCGCTTGGCGCTGCGGTTGCGGCAGAACTTGAATTTCTTGATATGAAAAGCGTTGTGTTTGAGGTGTCGGCAGAGCCTTGTGGGCCGTCGCCGCACGGGTTTGAAAACATAACTTTTCTGATTTCAACAATCCCGGGCGAACCGCCCAAACCGCTTATAAAAATCGCATCCGGCGGGGAGCTGTCAAGAATTATGCTTGCGCTGCAAACAGTGCTTACCGATGATGTGGAAACCCTTATTTTTGACGAAATTGACAGCGGCGTAAGCGGCAGGGCGGCAAGCAAAATCGCCAAGCGCCTCAGAAAAATTTCGGAAGGGCGCCAGGTTATCTGCATAACGCATCTTGCGCAGATTGCGGCTGCGGCGGACTTCCACTTTTTAATAGAAAAGACGGTTGATGAGCATACTGCGAAATCGTCCGTTAAGCTTCTTTCGGAAAATGAAAGACTCTATGAAATCGCAAGAATAACCGGCGGCGAAGTCGTGACGGAAACTACTCTCAAAAGCGCCGCCGAGCTGCTCGGGCACTCAAAGGATGAAAGCATATGAAAGCAGAAGGAATCGTTAAGGAAAAATCAGCCGATACGGTCGTTGTTTCCGTTATAAGAGAGGGCGCCTGCGGCGGAAATTGCTCTGCCTGCGGTGGCTGCGGCGGAACGGCTGTAGAAGTTACCGCCAAAAACATGGCAAATGCGGAAGTCGGGGACAGGGTTCTTCTCGAAAGCGATTCAAAGACGGTTCTTTTGACCGCATTTTCGCTTTATATTCTGCCGATTGCAATCTTTTTTGCAGTGTTTGCGGTGCTTTATTCGCTCTCTGCGGGCATTCCGGTATTCGTTGTTTCGGAGGCTGTGGCGATGATTATCTATATCGCTTTTGCGAAACTTGCAGGAATCGGCACAAAAATCTCTGTTTCTGCGGTTGAAATTATTTTACGCAATAACGGATTGTAAAATTATACAATTTTACTTTTAAAATAATTATTTATTTGTCTTTATTATATATTGACTTTACGGCAATAATTTAGTAA
>JAXGBA010000073.1:0-3431 GCA_034186235.1 Clostridia bacterium
CTTCTTTCCAATCATCACCTTTACTGCAATTATACCACTCATTTTTTTGTTTGTCAATATATTTTTGCTAAATTTTTAATATTTTATTGCAAAATCCGAAAAAATATTGTATAATAAGTAGTAATTGCAATTTTGGAGGATTACATATGAGTTCAAATAAAAGAATTGTGGTAAAAGTCGGCACATCAACGCTGACGCACGATACCGGGCGGCTTAATCTCTGCCGTATCGAGAAGCTTGTACGCTGCCTTGCAGACCTCAAAAACAGAGGATATGATGTGGTGCTGGTATCGTCGGGCGCAATCGGGGTCGGCCTCGGGCAGCTCGGGATTCACGAAAGACCCCATTCAACCAAGGAAAAGCAGGCGGTTGCGGCGGTTGGGCAGTGCGAGCTTATGTTCATTTACAGCAAGATTTTTGACGAATACGGGCTTAATGTTGCGCAGATACTGCTCACAAAAGATGTTGTAACGGATTCGGAGCGAAAAGAAAATGTTCTCAACACATTCGAGCAGCTCTTTGATTACGCCTCCGTTATACCGATTGTAAACGAAAACGACACCGTTTCTGTAGAAGAAATCGAGTTCGGCGATAACGATACAATGTCTGCGGTGGTTGCGAAACTGATCGGGGCGGAACTTCTGATACTTCTTTCGGATATTGACGGGCTTTACGACAGCGACCCCCATAAGTGCGATGACGCAACGCTTATACCGGTGGTTCTGAAAATCGACGATTCCGTAAAATCACTTGCCGGCGGCGCAGGAACTTCGCGCGGAACGGGCGGAATGGTAACAAAGCTTATGGCGGCGGAAATCGCCAATGCTGCCGGGTGCGATATGGTACTTGCCAACGGCAGCAATCCGGATATTCTCTATGATATTTTTGACGGAAACTTCAAAGGAACTCTCTTTAAGAAGGCTAAAATCAAGGAGTGATAATGTGTTTGATATAAAAAAATGCGCAGCTGCGGCAAAACGTGCGTCATACGAAACCGCAGCGCTTTCAACAGTTGAAAAGAATAAGGTTCTCACTGCAATTGCGGACGCATTCGAGAAAAATTCGGAGCTTATAATTTCTGCAAATGCCGAAGATACGGAAAAAGCAAAGAGCGGCGGCATGGCGGAAAATATGGTAGACCGCCTTCGCTTGACCGACGCAAGAATAAAAGCTATGGCGGACGGCGTGAGGATTGTCGCTTCCCTTCCCGACCCGATCGGTGAAGTACTTTATGCAAAGCGGCTTCCGAACGGGCTTGAGGTCGGAAAGCAGCGCGTGCCGCTCGGCACAATCGGCATTATATATGAAGCAAGACCGAATGTAACAGCAGACGCAGCGGCGCTTTGCCTTAAATCCGGCAACGCAACCCTTCTTCGCGGCGGAAAAGAAGCTTATAACTCAAATTTAGCGATAATCGGAATTATGAAAAGAGTTATTGCAGAAAACGGAATAAACCCCGACGCCGTTTCATTTGTTGAGGATACATCGAGGGAAACCGCAGCCGAAATGATGAAATTGAACGGCGTGCTTGATGTTCTTATACCGAGGGGCGGAAAGAATCTAATAAAATCCGTGGTTGAAAATTCAACCGTACCGGTAATCGAAACCGGCACGGGCAACTGCCATATTTATGTTGACAGGTCAGCCGATTTTGATATGGCGGTTGATATTCTCATAAACGCAAAAACCTCACGGCCTTCGGTGTGCAACGCTGCGGAATCGCTGCTTGTGCATGAGGAAATCGCCGCAGAGTTTTTGCCCAAAGCCGCAAAAGTGCTTGCTGAGCACGGCGTAAAGATTATCGGCTGCGAAAAAACACGCAGAATTACGGAGGCCGAAGCGGCAACCGATGAGGATTACGGCAAAGAGTATCTCGACCTTATAATTTCATGCAAGGTTGTTTCTTCAACCGATGAGGCAATATCGCACATAAACCGTTTCGGAACCGGTCACAGCGAGGCAATAATCACAAACAGCTATGAAGATTCGCAGAAATTCCTAAGCGGCGTTGACGCAGCTGCGGTATATGTAAACGCTTCGACAAGGTTTACCGACGGGTTTGAGTTCGGGTTCGGGGCGGAAATCGGCATAAGCACGCAAAAGCTTCATGCACGAGGTCCCATGGGTCTTTCGGAGCTTACAACAACCAAGTATATAATTCGGGGGAAAGGTCAGATTAGGGGGTAAATAAATGTATGTACTGTTGCTTGCAGGCGGCGGAGGAACACGCCTCTGGCCGATAAGCAACAATGAAAAACCCAAGCAGTTTATAAAGCTTGACGGCGAGGAATATTCGCTTTTTCAGAACACCGTAAAGCGATGCCTTAAATTTTCCGACCCTGAGCATATAATCGTGCTTACGGGCGAAAAATACAGAAATCTTGTGATTAAGCAGACAAAAGACATAGTCGTCAGCCTTTCGGACTAAAATATACTCTGCGAGCCGAATGACAAGCGGCGACATACGGCAATAGAGATCTGGGTTAAGAGGCTTTCGCCCGATGAAAAGGTTGCCGTGTTTTCGTGCGACCATATGATAGGCAAGCTTGATAATTTTTACGATGCTGTCGAAAAAGCGCTTACATTCAGCAATTACCTTGTAACCTTCGGTATAAAGCCCGACCGGCCGGAAACCGGCTACGGATATATAAAACCCGGCAAAGCAATCGGATGCGGTTTTGAAGCCGAGAAATTCTGTGAAAAGCCTTGCCTTTCGGTTGCGCTTTCGTATCTTGAGCAAGGGTATCTGTGGAACAGCGGAATGTTTGTTTTTGAAGCCGGATTTTTCATGAGCGAGGTTAAAAAGTACGCCCCCGATGTGTATGCGGCATTTCTCAATCCCGATACCGCATTTGATGTTACACCGGATGTTTCGGTCGATTTCGGGGTTATGGAAAAGTCGGATAAGGTTTGCGTAATCCCGGCGGAACTTGACTGGATAGACCTAGGCAGTTTCAAATCGGTTTATGATTATAAATCCGACCGCTGTGATGAAAACGGCAATATAATTATAGGAAAAGCGTCAGTCATCGACTGCCGCAACTGTCTTGTATATTCCACCGGCGAGAGGATAAATGTTATGGGAATCACAGATTCTGCTGTTGTTTCGCATAACGGAAGCATGCTTGTTTCAAAATTTGACGACCTTCAGAGAATCAAGGAGATTATAGAGCATTGAAAAAGTGGAAGCTTATCATTTCATGGATTACGGTTTTAGCCGTAATGTGCACTATATTTTATTTTTCATCTCAGCCTGCAGTAGAATCGGACGAAACAAGCGGCGGTTTTATAGCATTTTTATATAAGATTTATGCAGGAATTGCGGGGGTTCCCTGCTCCTCGTCCGCATTGTCCGCACTTGATAAATGGCAGTTTGCGGTTCGTAAGACCGCACATTTTACGATATATTTATGCCTGGGCTTTCTTTTCAC
>JAXGBA010000074.1:0-6467 GCA_034186235.1 Clostridia bacterium
CGGTTCGGATGTATCGTGGGAAGCTGAAACAAAGACAGTTATCGTAAAAGACCTTCCGAAAGAGGAAGTAAAAGACGAAGAAAAAAAGGACGCAACCGAGGAAGAAGTTAAGGCTGACGACAAGAAGGCTGAAGACAAAGCCGAAGAAAAGTCCGATGACAAGACAGAAGAAAAGAAAGACGAAAAAACAGCAGACGAAAAAACAGACGAAACCGAAAAGAAGTCTGAAAAATAATTGCTGAAAATCAATTACAGAGGCTGCGGCAAAACCTTGCCGCAGCCCTTCTTGTCAAGCTTTCCGCTTTGTTTATGCTCTGTTTTGCAGCAACAAGCTGTTTTTACGAAGCTTCAATGGGGATATTCCGATAATTCTTTTGAATACAGCCGCAAAATAACTGCTGTTGTTAAAACCGCACATGGTTGCGACTTCGGTTATCGGATATTCGGTGGTCAACAAAAGCCTTTGAGCGTTCTTTATTCTCACAATTGTGATATATTTGCTCAAGTTAAACCCGGTTGCATTTTTGAATTGCCTTGAAAGGTGGCTTTTGCTGATTGCAAATCTTTTTGACAGCAGGTCAAGAGTAAGCTCTGAGGAGTAATTGTCTGTTATAAATTTTGATATTTCTTGAAATGCGCTTGAATTTTCGGCGCATTTTGTATCGGTTTTTTCTGTCCTTGAAATTTGAATTAATAGTTTTTTTATACAGCACCTTATCATTTCCGAACTGAATTTATCGTTCAGCCCGGCTTCGTTTTCAATTGTATGAATAAGCGGCGCAAGGGCTGCTGCATCGGGAATATAATATCTTTTAAAGCAATCAAAAATCGGATTGTTTATTTTTTTGCCCAGGAAATCGCACCTGAAGGATAACAGCACTCGTTCAAGCGCCTTGTTTTCGGTGCTTGCGGTTCTGTGGATGACTTGCGGAGCAATCAAAATCATATCGCCCGCTTTTAGGTCAAATGTCATATTCTCAATGAAATATCTTACTTTTCCCTGCGTCAG
This sequence comes from Clostridia bacterium, assembly GCA_034186235.1. Lineage (GTDB taxonomy): Bacteria > Bacillota > Clostridia > HGM11514 > HGM11514 > CAKSKB01. Next base: position 1,010 of record JAXGBA010000074.1, read on the forward strand.
ATAGTAAATCTCAAAATGTTCATGATAGTGTCTATTTGCCATTGACACGGGGGTTTTTCTCATTTCCCGTACGATTGCGTAGCCGTTTATGCATTCATCGGAAAGTTCAATCATTGTTATCGCCTCCACCTGCAATTATAACATTATAACGCATTAAATTCAAGCAATATTTTATTATATTTATTAAAAATCAGCATTATTTTTATAGAAATTATAGAAATAATGTTATATAATTAAACTAATTATTGCTTTGGAGGAAAAACCATGATTGAAAATTTGAAAATTGCATATATCGGGGGCGGTTCAAGAGGCTGGGCGTGGGGGCTTATGGGCGATCTTGCGCTGGCGGAAGATATATGCGGAGAAGTGGCGCTTTATGATATTGATTTTGATGCCGCAAAGGCAAACGAAACAATAGGAAACAAGATCCGAAATGAAAAAAACTGCAAGTCGCCCTGGAGCTATAAAGCATATGAAAAAATCGGCGAAGCGCTTTTTGATGCAGATTTTGTAATTATATCCATCCTTCCAGGGACCTTTGACGAGATGGAAAGCGATGTCCATGTTCCCGAAAAGTACGGAATATATCAGTCTGTGGGCGACACAGCCGGGCCCGGAGGTATTGTTCGTGCCATGCGGACAATACCGATGTTTGAAAAAATTGCCCTTGAAATCAAGAAAAACTGCCCGTCCGCATGGGTTATTAATTATACCAATCCCATGACGGTATGTGTCAGAACGCTGTATAAGGTGTTTCCGGGAATTAAAGCATTCGGGTGCTGTCATGAGGTTTTCGGCACTCAAAAGCTTTTGGTGAATGTTCTTGAGGAATTTCGCGGAATTAATAATGTTAAAAGAGAAGAAATAAAGGTAAATGTTGTGGGTGTAAATCATTTTACCTGGCTGACATCCGCACAGTACAGGGAGATTGATTTATATCCCTTATATAAGGAATTCTGCGAAAAATACGCCAAGATCGGCTATGGCAAAAAGAGCGATACGAACTGGATGAACAATGTTTTTCAGAGCGAAGAAATGGTTAAGATGGACTTGTTTTTAAGATACGGCGTCATTGCTGCCGCCGGAGACAGACATCTTGCAGAATTTTGCGACAAGGAATGGTATCTTGACAATCCGCAGAGGGTCAGGCAAATGCATTTCGGGCTTACACCGGTTTCGTGGCGAAAAAAGGATTTGACCGAAAGGCTCGAAAAATCGGCAAGACTTGTGAGCGGAGAAACCGAATTTGAACTGAAAGAAAACGGTGAAGAGGGCGTTGAACAGATGCGGGCGCTGCTCGGATTGCGTGATCTGGTTACCAATGTCAATATTCCGAATTTAGGGCAAATTCCGAATTTGCCGCTCGGGGCAGTGGTTGAAACAAATGCGGTTTTCAGGACGAACTCTTTACAGGCGGTTATGTCCGGGAATATTCCGGGCGGGATATATTCGCTGATTTCAAGAACGGTCGGCGAGCAGGAGCTGACGGTCGAAGCAGGACTTGAGAGAAATCTTGAAAAAGCGTTTGCGGCATTCATATCAGACCCTCTTGTAAATCTTGATACGGATACTGCCAAAAATTTATTTGACGAAATGATTTTCAACACAAAAAAATATTTGGGAGATTTTAAAATATGACATTTGATAAGGTCGTCAGACCCGAAAGAATAATACAGTTCGGTGAAGGCGGATTTTTAAGGGGCTTTGCCGACTGGATGATTCAAAAGCTCAATGACAGCGGAAAATATTGCGGAAACATTGTGGTTGTGCAGCCGATTAAAAACGGAATGTGCGATCTGCTTTCGGCACAGAATTGCGGGTATACCCACATAATCAGGGGTGCGGAGGGCGTCGAAAAAACGATTGTAAACTCAATTTCAAGATGTGTAAAGCCTTATGATGATTATGCGGAATATCTAAAACTTGCCGAAAATCCGGATTTTCGCATTATTATTTCAAACACTACAGAAGCCGGGATTGCCTATGTTGCAAATGACAAGTTTGACGATGCTCCGCCGAAGTCGTTCCCTGCAAAGCTTACCGTGCTGCTTTATGAGCGTTTCAAAGCCGGGCTCGGCGGGTTTGTAATTCTTCCGTGCGAGCTTATTGAGCAAAACGGAACAAAGCTTAAAGAAATCGTATTGAAGTATTCGGGGGATTGGGGACTCGGAACGGATTTTGAGAGCTGGATACAAACGGAAAATCATTTCTGCAACACTCTTGTTGACAGAATAAATACCGGATATCCGAAGGACGAAAAAATTGAGCTCGGATATGAGGATAAGCTCATTAATACGTCGGAATACTTTCATCTTTGGGTAATCGAGGGTGAAAAGGAAGCGGCAGCCGAGCTGCCGTTTGAAAAAATCGGACTGAATGTTATCTGGACGGATGATTTAAGCAGATACCGCGCCGAAAAGGTGCGAATACTCAACGGCGCTCACACCTCGATGGTTTCTTATGCTCTCCTTAGAGGGTTTGATACGGTTAAATCGTGCATGGACAATCCGGAAATGCTTGCATTTATCAAAAGATGCATATTCGATGAGATAATTCCTACGCTTGATTTGCCCGAGAAGGAACTTACGAATTATGCCGGCTGTGTGCTTGAGCGTTTTGCGAATCCGTACATAAAGCATTATCTTTCGTCGATTGCCCTTAACTCGGTCAGTAAGTTTCGCGTTCGGGTACTGCCGTCGATTACGGAATATATTAAAAGGTACGGCAAAATGCCGGAGAATTTGATTGAGGCATTTGCAAACCTCATAAAGTTTTATAAAACCGATATGCCGAACGACGATGAAGAGGTGATGCATTTTATGAAAAATTCGTCAACCAAAGAAATTCTTGCAAGCAAAAAGCTTTGGGGCGAGGATTTGTCTTATCTTTATGACGGGGTGGAAAAATATGCTGATTAATCCTGCCGATAATGTAGAGGTTGATTTGAATACAGGTCACAAAATTGCTGTTTGTGACATAAAAAAAGGCGACAGTATTATTAAATACGGTTTTCCGATAGGTCATGCGACAGAAAATATATCCTCCGGTGAAAAGGTGCATATTCATAACATCAGAACCAATCTTGACAGCATGCTTAATTACTCATATTCTCCCGATTATAAGCCGGTTAAATTATCCGAAAAGAAAGTGTTTTTTGAGGGTTTCCGAAGAAAAGACGGCAGTGTGGGGATAAGAAACGATATATGGATTGTAAATACGGTCGGATGTGTGAACAAAACCGCACAGCTGATTGCGGAAAAAACCGGCGCCAAATACTTTTCTCATCCGTTCGGGTGCTCGCAGCTCGGTGATGACCAAAGATTTACTCAGCTTATATTAAAAGGCATGGTCAATCACCCCAATGCGGCAGGCGTGCTGGTTTTGGGACTCGGGTGCGAAAACAACAACATAGGTGAGTTCAAAAAAATTCTCGGAGAATATGACCGCGATCGTGTTAAATTCCTTAATTGTCAGGACAGCGAAAACGAGATAGAGGACGGCGCAGGCATTGTGCGCGGACTGAAAAAATATGCTTTGCAATTCAAGCGCGAAAGCATTTCCGTTTCGGAACTTAAAATTGGGCTTAAATGCGGAGGGAGCGACGGACTCAGCGGAATTACCGCAAATCCGCTTGTCGGAAGAGTATCGGATATGCTGATTTCTTACGGCGGAAGCTGTGTTCTTACTGAGGTTCCGGAAATGTTCGGAGCTGAACATCTTTTGATGAAAAGATGCGTTTCCAAAGAGGTTTTTGACAAAACGGTCAGGCTTATTAATGATTTTAAGGAGTATTTTATCAGGCACAATCAGGTTATTTGCGAAAATCCTTCTCCGGGAAATAAGGACGGCGGAATTTCAACGCTTGAAGAAAAGTCGCTCGGATGTGTGCAAAAGGGCGGAATGTCGCCTGTTGTCGATGTTTTGAGCTGCGGTGAACCGCTTGAAAAAAACGGGCTTAATCTTTTAAGCGGCCCCGGCAACGACCTTGTTGCAATTACAAACCTCATGGCGTCGGGAGTACATATGATTCTGTTTACCACGGGCAGAGGTACGCCCGCAGGAAGCGCCGTGCCTACAGCTAAGATTTCAACAAACGCAGCGCTTGCCGCCAAAAAGAAAAACTGGATAGATTTTGACGCAAGCCCTGTTTTAACGGGCGAAAATCTTGATAAAAAACTGTTTGACTTTTGCATAAGCATTGCCTGCGGCGAAAAAACAAAAAATGAACTGAACGGTTTTGAAGAAATTTCTATTTTTAAGGACGGTGTAACATTATGACGGACATTAACTATTCAACAGATATTTGCCACGAACTTTATTTTGAAAGAAACAAACCGATTTTGGGATTTGACGAAGCTAAAGATTATAACAAATGGAAACGGAAGGTAAGATTGAAGTTTACCGAGCTTCTTGGCGACACTCCCGAAAAGACGGAGCCTAATCTTCGTATTCTGTCGGAAAAGGAGTGCGAAACATACCGCGATATAAGCTTTTTGTTTGCGGCAGAGGAAGGGTGCGATGTTCCGTGTCACCTTTGGATACCGAACAACGCAAAAAAACCATGCCCGGTTATAATTTGCCTTCAAGGGCATTCGTCCGGTGCGCATATTTCCATGGGTGAAGTCAAGTATCCGGGAGATGAGCAGACTGCGTTTTCCGGCAACCGGAATTTTGCGCAGCAGATAATCGGGCTCGGATATGCGGCGCTTATATTGGAGCAACGTGCATTTGGGCAGAGAAAGAGCGAAAAAATGCCCGATTGTATCTCCAATTCAAAATGCACCTGCGAGCACCCTTCAATGGCGGCGCTTTTGATGGGCAGAACCATGATAGGCGAGCGTGTGTGGGATGTTTCCCGCGCAATAGACGTGCTTGAGTTTTTCAAGGATGGTATCGATACAAAAAAAATCGGTATCATGGGGAATTCGGGCGGCGGAACGGTTTCGTATTATGCCGCTTGCATGGAACCGAGAATAAAAATCGCTATGCCGTCATGCAGTATTTCGACCTACAGGCGGTCAATTATCTCAATGCGGCACTGCGTGTGCAATTATATCCCCGGTATTGCAAAATATTTTGAAATGGCTGATTTAAGCTGCCTTATTGCCCCAAGACCACTCGTTATTGTTTCGGGCAGGTATGACGTCGGATTTCCTCTTGAGGGCGTAAACGAAACCTTTTCCGAAGTCCGTAAGATTTACGAAAAAGAAGGCGCACCCGACAACTGCAGGCTTATTGTGGGAAATGAAGGGCACAGATTTTACAAAGAACCCTCTTGGAAGGTCTTTTCGGAAATGGCAAACTGGTGATTAGGCTTTTCCAATCTCCGACGGCGTATTGCCGGTTACATTCTTAAATGCTTTATAGAAATTCGATGAGCTTGAAAATCCGCACCGCTCCGCAATGTCAAGCTTGGTCAATGTGGTGGTTTTCAAAAGTCCGACCGCTTTTTCGATGC
>JAXGBA010000075.1:0-63073 GCA_034186235.1 Clostridia bacterium
CGTTCGGCATTTCGAACGGAGCGTCAAAAATTACAGTTAAACCTTGCTGGCTTTGGGCTTCGGGAAGTCTCCGCACTCCGGCGGATATTGATAATAAGTTCATAGCAACCACAACCCCCGGAGAGTGGTACACGACCGTTATCGATGTTGATTCGGCAAGCGGAACATATAATATGAAGATAACCGATTCGGCCGGAAAGGAATTGAGCATAGGCGAAGGCGGAAAGAACCGAAACCTCAAAGAGGGAACGGACACATCTGCTTACCGCTTAAACAGCATAAGCTTTACGGGCTGCTTTAACACCGTAAATTCGGAATTTTCGCTTGATTATGTGAAGATTTATAAGCAGGCAAACAAGCCCGTGGCAAAAAATGCCCGTATAACAGGCGTTGCGATGGAGGGGCACACCCTTACTGCGGAGGCGGATTTTTGGGACGAGGACGGCGATGAACCTGACGAAGCCGGCTATGTGTGGAAAATCTCGCCCGACAAAAGTGCGTGGACCGTAATTGAAGGTGAAACTTCAAGCACATATGAATGCAAAACCGCAGATATAGGCAAGTACATAGCGGTTGACATTACGCCGAAAAGCAAGGCAGAGCCGAAGGTGGGCGACACCGTAACGGCAGCAACGGAGTTCCCGGTATCTGCAAACAGGACTCCTCCAAAAGCAGAAAACGCAGTGCTTTCCGGCAGCGGCAAAACAGCTGCTCCGCTCACTGTTTCCTACACATATGTAAAGAGCGAGAACGGCGGAAACGAAGGCAAAACGGTATTTTCATGGCAGCAGTCGGAGGACGGCAGCGCATGGAACGAAATTCCGGGTGAAAACAGAAATGTATTCATTCCTTCGGCTGAATTTGCCGGAAAAAAGATCCGCACAGGTGTAACCCCGGTTGACGAAAACGGTCTTTCGGGCGAAACCGTATATACAAGCGCAATCGAAATAACTGAAAATACAGACGCCGCAGAGATTTTTATAGCTCCGGACGGAAACGATGAAAACTCCGGTACAATCGATGCGCCTTTCAAAACCCTTGACCGTGCAAGGCTCGCCGCAAGGGACCTCAAAAAAATGACAAGCGGCGGCGTTATTGTCAATATCCGCGGCGGCGAATATGATTTCGGTGAGACCGTTTCTTTCACAAAAGACGACAGCGGTCAGAAGCTCGCACCGATAATCTACCGTGCATACAACGGCGAAAAGGCAAGCTTTGTCGGTGGCGAAAAAATCGACAATTCCAAGATTTCGACAGTGACCTCCGGCGAGATTTACGATAAGGTAAAAGACCCTCTTGCAAAACGCAAGCTGATGAAAATCGATCTGGCGGATTATCAGCTTTCCGAGCTTTCGGATTACGGCTATGTTTTTAATTACAATTACAATCCGGTGGAAGTTACGGTAAATGATTCTACGCTTACTGTTGCAAGATACCCGAACAATGTGAAAGACAATGCCTATTTAAGCATTACAGATGTCAATACGAAAGGCTTTCAGTCGCGCAAAACGCCGGTTTCGATGACGGTCTCCGACCCTGATGACAGGATGTCGGGCTGGTCGGAGTCATCAATAAAAGAAATGATGGTTGCAGGATTTTTCGTATATGACTGGTACTACGCCGCATATAAGGTTGCGTCATTTGATAAACAAACAAAAACCGTAACGACCGAAAACGGAACATATTATGCTCCGAAAAAAGGCGGAAGAATCTGTTTTCTCAATATTCCGGAGGAAATTGACCGCCCCGGAGAAAGCTACATCGACCGCGAAAACAAAGTGATGTATTTTTATCCCTTCTGCGATATGGAAAATGCGGATGTTAAGATTTCGCAGCTTAAAGCCTCTATGGTAAAGCTGGAGAGCGCAAATTATATTTCGTTTGAAGGAATCTCATTTGAAACAACAAGGTCAACCCCGATTTCGGCGGTTTCCTGCAAGGGGCTGACATTTGACGGAGTTCATGTACGCCACACCTCGAACAAGGCGATGAGCTTTTTCAACTGCACCGATACCGCAGTAAGAAACTGCAATATCTACGATACCGCAGCAGGCGGAGTTATATTCAATTGTGACGATACTCTCCGAAAAACTCTTACGCCCGACGGAAACATAATCGAAAACAATGTAATTCATGATGTTACAAGGCTTTATTATGTTTATGCTCCGGCGGTTCAGGTCAAGGGTGTGGGCACCGAAATCCTTAACAACAAGCTTTACAATTCGCCTCATTCGCTTGCAATATTGGGCGGAAACGATATCCTGTTTCAGCATAACGAGGTGTACAACGCCGTAACCGACGGCGGCGACGCAGCAGCGGTTTACTGGGGCAGAAATCCGTCAAATCTCGGGTTTAAAATCCTTGATAATTACTTCCATGATATCGGCAATGCTTACGGTTCGTACGGAACAGCAGCTGTTTTCTGGGACGACGGTTCGTCCGGACCTTTCGTGTCCGGCAATGTATTTTACCGTGCTACAAATACTTCCGAAAACGGCGGAACCGCTCCGCTTAACCATGCCCTTAAAACCTACGGCGGACAGTATGCAAAAATCACAAACAACATATTTGTCGATATGCCGGCAGCGTTTAACGGCCAGGGCTGGAACGGCGGTACCGGCAGCTACTGGGGCGCGGATTCCGAAAGCGAATGGTATCTCTGGGTTTACAACAAGCGTCCGCAGGGCAATGCGGGAATCTGGGAACTTATCACAAAGGATGTTAATTTTGAGTCGGAAATCTGGAAAAAGCACTATGAAAACACCCAATGGTCATGGCTTTGGGATAAGGTAAGCAGCAAAAGATACGCGGAGATTGCCGACAAAGACCCGAAAGCCGATAAGGCGGAGCTTAAAAAATGGGCGCAGAAATATATGTCCGACAACCCGACAAATGACTTTTATAAAAATATTGCCGTGAAAATAACAAATCAAACTGCAGCAATCGCAAGGGCAAACGAAGCCGATACCTATAGGGCGGGAAGCGATATTCTCAGCAGCGGGAACAGTATGTTTAAATCGTACGGAAGCGACTTTACGCTTACCGAAGAAGGGCTTGCCGAGGTCAAAAAGGTTATTCCGGACTTCAAAAATGTCGATATGACCCTTATGGGCTGCAAGGGGAATGCGGAAGGCGGCAAGCCGACTGTTTCAAACATTTCTTACAATAAGGATTTTGCCGGCGGCTGCTATATGCTTGCTTATGACTATGCGGATCCCGACGGCGACAGCGAGGGAAAAACAATATATAACTGGTATTCGGCGCAGAGTGAAAACGGAAATTACAGACTCTTAACCTCCTCTGCCGACAAAGAGCTTCCGATAACGGAAGATATTATCGGAAAGTACGTAAAGTGCAGGGTTCAGCCGCTCGATGTCAGTGGAACATACGGCGATGAGGTTTATTCCGAGCCTGTAAAAATCGAGAACCCGAAAAATTCCGCACTCAAAGGACTTCTTGTAAATGGAAAGGCGCTTAGCGGATTCAAAAAAGATAAGCTGAGCTATTCTCTTACGGTGTCCGATGTTCCGGAGATTGCGGCAGAAGCCGAAGAGACTTCGGCAAATGTTGAAATAACAAAGAGTTCCGATGAACTGCCGGTTACATATACAATCACCGTAACCGCACCGAACGGAAGCGACAGGACGGTTTATACCTTTACAGCAAACAAAAGGCAGGACTCCGGCGATGAACCGCAGAAGCCTTCGCCGATAACACCCGTAACTCCCGGAGGGGGAGGTGCCGGAGGAGGCGGAGGAGGAGGTTCCAAAACAACCTATACCGCTAATCCTGATGCAAAGCCCGAAATGCCCGATGCTGAGGAAAAATTCTGCTTTAACGATATAATAAATCATTGGGCAAAGGATTCGGTGATGAAAATGTATGAGCTCGGGCTGGTGAGCGGAACCTCCGAGACAACTTTTGAGCCTGACAGAAGCATTACAAGGGCTGAATTTGCAGCTTTGATTGCCCGTGCATTGAAGCTTTCGGGAGGCGGTTCGGAGTTTTCGGATGTCGCGCCCGATAAATGGTATGCGGATGCGGTCAATGCCTGTGCCGAAAAAGGCATAATATCAGGCAATGACGGAATGTTCCGCCCCTCCGATACGATTACGCGGTTTGAAATGGCGGTTGTAATTGCAAACGCATATTCCTTCCTTAAAAAGGAGGCGCAGACGGGTGCCGCAGAGAAATTTGCAGACAAATCCGAATTTCCGGATTGGGCGGCAGATTCTGTGGATGCTTGCGTAAGCGCAGGGCTTTTAAGCGGAATGACCGAAACTGCGTTTGAAGGTCTTTCCGATACAACGCGTGCACAGGCGGCAACGGTTATACTGAAGCTGATTTTTTAAAAATTTATCCTTTATAATTCTTTAAAATTCACCCCTTTATGCAGGTTGGCATAAAGGGGTGAGTTTATTTATTATTTAATTTCTTCAATTACCACTTGCTTGTTTGCTCCGTTCCAGGAAACATCGCAGTCGAGCGATTCGGCAATTGCGCGGACCGGAACAAGCGTTCTCGAATCTACAATTGCAGGCGCTGCGTCAAGCGTAAGCTTTTCATCATTAACCGTCATTTCGGCGTTATCAATCTGCATTGTTATTTTCTTGTCCGCACGGGTAGCGGTTATTGTTTTCGTATTGCCGTCCCACGAAACATCTGCACCCAAAGCTTCGAATATAACTCTCATCGGAACCATCGTGCGGTCGTTCATAATCACCGGCGGAACATCGGAGCTGAGGCGTGAACCGTTAAGCATAATTGTAATCTCATCGGTCTGCGCCGGCTCGGAAGAATCGGGTATTTCGGTATTCCTTGTATATTCGTATCTTCCGATTTCGCCGAACGGAATCTGCTTGAAGTCGGGCAGAAGCTGCCTTATAACTCCGTCCTCTTTGATTGAAAAGTCTTTATTTCTGTAGTCTGTAAATGCGTTTTTGTCAGTGATTTCCACATTGTTTTCAACCGTTCCGTATTCCGAAACAAGCTTGTTTATGCGCATTTCGGGCGTTCCGTACAGAACATTGTTTCTTATAACATTGTATTTCGGTATGCCCGGGTTATCGGACTCGAGGTTCATAAGCTCCGGATATTTCTGCGCCCAGATGTCGGTATGCCAGTTGATTTTGTTGGCATTGCTCATTGCCGCATTCGGGTTTTTGTAGTTTTCGGCTCTTGCGTCCATAACAAACGGCTTTGCGTTATCTATCATAAGATTGTTCTCAAATGTATTTTTTCGTCCGCCGCCGTAGAGCGCAACCGAATCGCAGCGATAGAAAACATTTCCGTAAACATTCGTCTGCGAGCTCATGTCGTCAAGATAAACCGCCTGCATCTGCATACCGGTGTTCGTGTCAATCATTGTGAGGTCATGGAAATAGTTATATCTTATTTCATTTCCCCATGTGTTGTAATATCTTCCGGAGTACACTGCGCCGGAGTCCGAAGTATCGGTGCAAACCCTGTAAAATTCACAGTATTCGATAATCGAATCGTTTGAATCATACCTTATCGCAAAGTGCGGTGCGTCGTTAATTTCGCAGTGCGAAACGGTTGTTGCAACATCCATGTACATATGTATTCCGGGGCAGTATGTTGCACGGTACTGCGAATATCTTTCGATATGGCAGTTGGTGATTTTCGTGTTGCCGGGGGTAAGGGTTTCCCTGTCGCCACACTTATACACATATATTCCCCAGGAGCCGACATCGTGAATGTGAGTGTTCTCAACGGTTGTGTTAAGGCACTCGTTAAGATAAATAACCGTATCGCCTATTGCGGTGAATTCGCAGTCATTTATTGTAAGACCATCCGCCTTGTCCGCACGGATTGCGCTTTTTTCGGTGCCTTCAAATTTTATTCCTTCTATGGTAACATTCTTTGCGCCGTTTATATCTATAAAGTCCGCATCATGCGCCGAGAATACCAGGCTTTCGCCGTCCTTGAACCCTTCCGGAGGGATAAGATAAAGAATGCCTTCGGTGCGGTCAATATAGTATTCGCCCGGAACATCAAGCTCTTCCAAAAGATTGAAGAACTTGACGCGCCTGTCGGGAACAACATCGGATGCCGCATAGGTTGTAACTACACCTGTTTTTTCATCGATTTCCGCAGGAGCAATCGCTTCCATCCAGTCGTGCTGATAATAACCGAACGCCCATATATCCTTTGCTGCCGTCCACTTTTTGGTGCGGGCATCGTTCACATTGAACTTGATTAGGCCGTCATCGTCCTTTTTTTGAATAATTGTGGTTGTGTAGCAGTAGTCGCCGTTGGGATACTCGGAAATCGTAAGATAACGGTCGTTATATGTAAGGGCGGGAGCAAATCCTCTGTCAACACCCTTTACGAAAGAGTTTGAAGGGTCATAGCCGCCGTCATCCGATGCACCCATAAAGCCCTGGACTTTAATTTCACCGAAATCAGTTATTCCAAGCTCCTTAAGGTCCGCACGGACAACCGAATTTTTGCCTTTGCCTTCAACAATTCTCGAAAGAACTGCTTCATCGGTCACCTTTTCAAATGCGGAATACGGAATCTTCTCGCCTCCGGTAACCGTAACCTTGCCGTTTGCAACAATGTGTAGATCTGAAATCGAAGAATCAAGTTCAATCGTATCGCCGGCCTCGTAAGCGCCCTCGTTCATCACAATGTATGCACCGGGGGTTGATTTTGCCCTTTTTACAGCCTCGCCGAGCGTTGCCAGAGGGCTGTCCTTGCCGCCGTTTGCACTGTCGCTTCCGTTTACCGAAACATAGAAAACCGACGCAATATCGGCAAACGCCGTTATGCAGCCTGCAAGCATTGCAAGTGTAATCAGAATTGCAACAATTTTTTTCATAATCATTTCTCCTTTTATGCTTTTTTATCATTATACCTTTTTATGCACTTAAAAGTCAACTGTTTTAAAACTGTAATATTAAAAAACACATATTTAATAGCAAATAATGCATTTATTGATCAACTCTCACCGGGTTTTAGGCAAAGTGCACAAAAACATGGTGTTTCTTTTGTGCAAATTGCGAATTGTATCAGTTTTTGATTTGATGTATAATTAATCTATAAATTTAAATAAGGAGAGAATTCAACATGAGGAAAATTGCAGCAATGATACTGTCCGTACTTATAGCTTTATCCTGCGTTTTTGCGGTTTCCGTAAATGCGGATACACAGTACGGGCTTGACAACTATCTTGACACAACCAAGGATTTGACCGTCGCCTTCTTAGGCGGCTCAATAACGGAAGGAGCAGGCGCAACCAAAGTGGGCGACCTACCCGCTACTTCATTTCGCTACTCAACGCTGATAACAAACGAATTTTTTCAGAAAACTCGTACAAACGGCGCTAAAGTTACCGAAATCAACGGCGGCGTCGGCGGAACGGGCGCAGCTTTCGGGCTCCAGCGAATCAATAAGGATATTACATATGCAAATCCCGACATTGTGTTCGTTGAATTTGCGGTAAACGATTCAAACACTGCAGAGGGACCGCTCAAAAACAGTATGGAAAACATAGTTCGCCAGCTGCAGAGGCATCCGAAGGTTCCGGAAATAATATTCCTTTACACAACCTGCATTGAGCACGAAAATGTTAAGCGTGCGGCATCTTATATGAGCCAGGTTGCAAAAGCATATAATATTCCCGAAATCGACCTTAATGCCTTCATCTGGGACGGCGTTGAAAAAGGCGAATATGTATGGAATAAGGAAGATAAAGAAAACACGCTGACAGGCGATAATACCCACCCAAACAACAAAGGTTACAGGGTTTACGCTGACAGAATGATTGAAGTTATGAGCAGGGACGGATTTTTTAAGAGAAACACCGTTCTGGAAAACCCTCTTTTTTACACTTCCGTAACCGAGCACCCTATCTGCGTTGACACAAACGCCGGAAACGGATATACCTCGGAAGACAGAATTGTAAGGGCAAATTATAAAACCGCAGCAGAGGAAGGGCTTTCCTCAGGATACACTCTTGCAGACGCTGCCGCAAAACTGACCGCCGACAATATGCTCATAACAGACGGCGACTGGGCTGATACCAATACGGTAAGCGACGGCACATACAGTTCAAACGTCGGAAAGCACATGGATATACTGTCGGTTTCAAGCAAAGCCGGTTCAAAAATGTACTACAGGTTTACCGGAACGGCGTTCGGTATATTCGGTGCAAACGGCCCCAAGGGCGGCAATCTTGTTACAAACATTTACAAAGCGAATGATCTTACAAAGGTTTACAAAACCGCAACAATCGGAAGATACCAGAATATTACCTATTATAAGCCCTCGGGCAATTATTCGTTCTCCGGTCTGCCTTTCGATACATATATTGTTGAAATGACAACTGCTGCAGGATCTACGGGAGGTGCAATGTACGGGATAGGGTATTTCCTTGTAGATGACGCAAAGCCTACCGTTAAGCCGCAGGCGCTTAATGCGGCTTTGACCGGTGATACATTCACAGGCGGTAAGCTTACGGTTTCGTTTACCTATAAAGGAAACTCGATTTCTGCCGGAACACACAAATATGAATGGCTGTCCTCGGATAAATTCAACGGCAGTTTTTCTGTTATCGGTACCGGCAAGGAATATACCGTTGCCGAAAGCGACAGCGACAAATATATCAAATGCAGAATAACCCCTGTAAATGCTTATGATTTTAAGGGGACACCCGTTGATACCGAAATCGTCAAAATTGCGGCAAAATCAATGGCTTTCATATCCAAACAGGGCGATTTTGAAGGCGAAACAACCGCTTTTGAAAATATCTCAAAATCGGCAGGCGGTATGAGCGGTACAACCGCAGCGTCGGCTGACGGTTCGTTAAAAACTGCGGCGTTCCCGGTTCGCAGCGGATATACATATTATTATTCCGTATTTGTAAAGCCGGAAACCGACATGACCGCAGCCATAAAAGTAAACCGCAATTCTTCGTCCGTGTCCTCCGAAACGGCTTCCGCAAAAGCAGGAGTGTGGACAAGACTTACATTTACCGATAAGGTTTCCGCAGACGACCCTGCCGCCGCGGCAGAACTCACACTCGGCGGAAAAGCGATGGTTGACGATTTTATGTGCGTTGAGGTTAAGGACAGCGATGCGAAGTCCGATGTTCTCCCCATGATTTGCAACCTCTCTGCAAGCTATGACACGGAAACACTCGGCGTCGGCACAACAATAACCGTAAACGCAGAACGTTATGATGTCAACCCTTCGGCGGATACGCCATCGCTTTCTTATAAGTGGCAGATTTCCGAGGATGATGGGTTTAGCTGGACGGATATTTCAGACGGCGTTTCGTACAAAATCACCGCAGATGTTATTGGAAAATATCTGAGAGCCGCTGCAATTGCCAAAAATACAACCTCCGAAGGTTTTGAAAAAACCGATGAGGAGTACTATAAATTAAGAATCAGCAAATATGGCGATATTATGTATTATAATGACGCTAATACAAAAGCGTCTGTGGAAAGCTTCACCACAAGATTTCCGAACATTGCAAAGGTTTCATATGATGAAGCCGCAGGCATAGCCGGAAGCGGCGCAGCGGTTGTAACAAGGACCAAAGCAACAACCGGAATTTCGGCTAACGACCGCTCCGACAGGTTCAACCAGCGCAGTTATAATTTCAAGCCAGGCTACACATATTTTATGTCGATATGGGCTAAAAAGACGAGGGAAGATTTGCAGACATCAATCGGATTCTATCTTATTCCCGCAAACTCAAAACCCTACGTATTCTCCGGTAAGAAAGGTACCGGAACAAATCTTACGACAGATCTCGGCGGGGCCGGAAAATGGATAAATACCTCCATGGGGGACTTTACGACAGCTTGGACAAGATACTCTCTTGGCTATAAAATTGAAGGAATCACACTTGACGGCGAACCGCAGAGCAACTCGGGAGGAATAACCTCATTTACCGTTACAATGAGCGGCAGCGGCGGTACGGCAGGCGATTACCCCGAAAACGCACCAATTTCCGAAAGCAATCCGGCAAAATTCATGTTTGACGATTTCTTCATTCTTGAACTCCCGAGCGATAATCTTCTCTACGATGTTCTCCCGAGAGTATCAAAAGCAGACCTCGGCGGCGAAAATAAGGGTATTGGCTCAACCTTCACCGCAAATGGTGAAATGTATGATGTTAACCCTTATGCAACCCCTGTACTTTCGTACAAGTGGCAAAATTCCGCAGACGGCGTTTCCTGGACGGATATTGCAAACGGAAAAACATACACCGCTAAAGCTTCCGATGCCGATAAATATTTAAGAGCGGTTGTTACCGCAACAAGCGTTGACAGCTTCGGAATTGCAAAATCACATTCTGTTGAAACAAAATCCGAGTTTATAAAGGCTCCGGAAAAGGACGGCAGCGTTGTTATTTCGGATGTCCGGCTTAAGATAAACGGCGACTCAGCAGTCGAATTTAAACCCGGCAATGCGTCGGTTTCGTTTAAAGCTTCAAATAAATATATTGAAAACGCAAGCGCAACCGTGGTTCTGGCGGTTTATAAATCCGAAAACGGAGTTAAAAAACTTGATGGCTTCAAAACAGCAAAGCTACACATTGAAGCCGGAAAGTCCGCACCAGCGGAATTGAATATCACAATTCCCGAGAATGCAGAAACAAAGCTTTTCGCATACTTTGCCGATGATTTGAAACCGATTTCGGTTCCCGGATTTGAAGCGGCAAAAGAAAATGTGGTCTTTGTCGGCACTGATGACGAAAACGATGTAACAATCTACGAAATCAATAAGTTCAATCCGGTTAAATAATGTAATACAAAAAACTCCCGTGCATGAAATCTGCACGGGAGTTTTTATACATCTTTTTCAGTTCTTTTTATCCTTCGGCAAGTGTTCAATCGCAAATTCGCAGCACTGAACAACCACCTGATTGAATGAAATATCCTGTTCCGCCGCAATCTTTGCAATTTTTTCAATAAGCGTATCCGGCATCCTTATCGTCCTGTTTGAGCTGGTGGGTTTTTTTATTATAAAGTCCATAAAAGCACTTCCTTTCCATAATAATATTTTAACCTATTTTACTATTTAATCAATAATCAAAATTATAATTAAATTTATAATTAAAAAATAATTGCTTTTTTTATTAAAAAGGCTTGCATTTTATAGGATAGTATGGTATAATTATACTCGTAATAACTTAAAGGGGGATGT
Organism: Clostridia bacterium; assembly: GCA_034186235.1. Taxonomy (GTDB): domain Bacteria; phylum Bacillota; class Clostridia; order HGM11514; family HGM11514; genus CAKSKB01. Next base: position 11,185 of record JAXGBA010000075.1, read on the forward strand.
TTCTTATGTTAAAAAGAATTATAATCACGGTTTTGGCTGCCGTATTAACCATCACCTCATGCACCTATGCATTTGCAGATGACGGTCAACCGCTTGATACGGAAAATCAGCTTCAGATTGAGCCTGCCGAAAGTTTGAATCTGGGAGTGAAAAGCGGTACTCTGTCCGGAAGCAACATAAACTGGACCCTTGATGATGACTGCACCCTGACAATCAGCGGCACAGGCAATATTCCGGATAATTCTCGTCCATGGGAATGGATCAGAGCGAAGAATATAATAATTGAATCTGGTATTACAGGCATAGGCAGTTTGGCCTTTTCTAATTGCTTTGAATTGATAAGCATATCCATACCCGCAACAGTAAGAAGAATCAGCAATACTTATATAAGCTATGGCGGTGAGCTTGAAAATATCACGGTGGATCCCGATAACCAATATTATTCCTCGAAAGACAATAATTTGTATGACAAGAACTTTACCACCCTGTTAAGGTATGCTCCGGGTAATAAAAACAGCGAATATGTTATGCCCGACAGCGTTAAAAGTATAGGCGTATTCGCCTTTTGCCGCAGCGGCAGTTTAACCTCAATATCCGTCAGCGGAAACAATCCTGCGTTTTGCTCGGCAGACGGCATTTTGTACTCAAAAGATAAAAAATCATTGATTGCTTGTCCCGGCGGAAAAAAGCGGGTTTCAGTACTTGACGGGACAGAGAAAATATGTCAGAATGCTTTTGAATTCTGCGAGGAACTGACCGAAATCACCATTCCCAACACTGTTACAAATATTGGAGTCTACGCATTTGAGGGCTGCAAAGCGCTTGCAAACATTACCCTTCCCGAATTCCTTGAAAGTATCGAACACGGTGTATTCGGCGGCTGTTTGGCACTGACCGAAATTACCATCCCGAACTCCGTTATGAGCATTGGCTACGAAGCATTTTACAGCTGCCAAAAGCTGAAAGTCATCACTATTCCGAATTCTGTTTTGAGCATAAGCGACAGTTTGTTCGGAACAAGAAGTTTACCCAATAATTTTGAGAAGATTATTTATCAGGGTACGCAGTATGAATGGGATTGCATATCTATCGGAGCAAACAACACATTTTTAAACAATGCGCAGAAACAATTTGTACCGCTTGAATCCGATGATATAAAGGTGAAGGGCAAGCTGCCGGGCAACAATATTTCATGGGAGCTTACATACGGCGGAAGGCTTACGGTAAGCGGCACGGGCGATATGCCGGCTATAGGCGAGAAAGATTATTGGCGCAATTACCGTAATTCAATCAAAAGCGTGGTTATAGAGCCGGGTATCACAAGCATCGGCACTTCTGCGTTTGAATCATGTTATTCGTCAACAGATATAACTATACCGGACGGCGTTACCGAAATCGGAGATTATGCATTCAGTTACTACGGCAGTTGCAGAATATCCATACCGGCAAGCGTAAAGACCATTGGCAGTTATGTGTTTTGTTCCGGTTCACCCATATATGTTGACGAGGCAAATCCGTACTTCAGTTCCCTCGACGGCAATTTGTATAATAAGGACAAAACATCGCTTATCCGCTATGCCGGCGATTATACAAATACTTCTTTTGTTTTGCCGGACAGCGTTAAAATCATTGAGGACGGTGCATTCTACGGCGTTTACCTCGAAAATATTAAATTGCCGTCAGGCCTGAAAAAAATCGGCAATTTGGCATTCTCCGATACCAAGCTTGTCAGAATAAACATCCCCGACAGCGTTACCGAATTGGGCGACGGGGTATTTAAATGGTCCTATAAGTTAAAAAGCGTTCATCTGCCGGAGGGGTTGAAAAGGCTCAAGGGCGGCATGTTCATGTATTGCGATGCTCTTGAAAATATAAATATCCCGAAAAGTGTGGAGGTCATCGAAAACGGTACATTCCGGGACGCAGCGTTTTTGAGGGATGAAACAAAATATGAAAACGGCGTTCTTTATATAGACGACTGCCTTATCGCCGTAAACCCCGATATAGAAGAATGTGAAATAAAAAGCTCTGCGAGACTTATTGCCGAGGGTGCATTTCTGTATTCCAATATCAAAAAAGTTCATATTCCGTCAAATGTTAAAGCTATAAACGGGTATGCATTTTACGGTTGTCAGATGCTCAGCGAAGTCACGGCGGATGACATAGATTCATGGTGCGGGATTAATTTCGGCAGCAAAACTTCAAATCCGGTTTCGCAATCCGGAAAACTTAAAATCGGCGATAAGGAAGTAACCGAAGTATCCTTCCCGCAAAATAGAACGAAAATAAACGGATATACATTCTACGGTTTTGAAAACCTTTCAAGCGTAAGCATACCGAAAACCGTCAGCGAAATCGGCGGCTATGCATTTTACGGCTGTGAAAATCTTTCAAGCGTAAGCATTGAGGATGCCGACGCATGGTGCGAAATTAATTTTACAAACGGAACATCAAATCCGCTCAGCTATTCCAAAAAACTCAGGCTCAACGGCAAAGAAACTGATCACATCGACCTGAGCAGCAAGGTATCCGAAATAAACGGCTATGCGTTTTACGGTTTTGAAGCCCTCTCAAGCATCAGCATACCGAAAACCGTCAATAAAATCGGAGATTATGCATTTTACAGCTGCGAAAAATTAAGCGATATATATTATCATGGCAGCAGCGAGGAGTGGAACCGTATCGATATAAGCAATGTCGGCAATGATATAATTAATTATTTTACCAGTATACACTTCAACTCTGTTCCCCGTTTAGAGTGCTCCGCCCGTAAAAGTGGCAATTCCGTTGAAGTGAACTATGATTTCACTATTTCGCCCGAATCGGCAAAAATATTGATTGTAGGCTTTAAAAACGGTATGATTGCCGACAGGAAGATATCGGATTACAGAACAGGCACACAGATTCTGAGCGGCGATATTGATACAATTAAAGTTATGGCATGGAGAGATTTTATAACTCTCATTCCTTTTGCGGATTCGGTTACATTATCCAAAAATAAAGATTGGTAGCATTGACTCGCCGCCCCTCATCGGGGCGGCGAGTCAGGCTTCATCAAATGCTTCGCGCAGTTTTTCGACTGCGCGTTTTTCTATTCTTGAAACATAGGAACGGGAAATATCAAGAACCTCCGCAACCTCACGCTGCGGCCATTCTCTGCCGTCGGTGAGCCCGTAGCGAAGCTCAATAATCGTTTTTTCCCTGCCGCTGAGCACTTTATTGATAAGCGAGCGCAGCTTTTTTGTGTCAAACCTCAGCTCAACATCGCCGTAGACCTCCTCGCTGTCGGTTTCGAGGATTTCCATATAGGTCATCTCGCCGCCGCCCCTGCCGCTCTTTATAGGTTCATAAAGCGACACCTCGCTTTGCAGCTTCTTCTCCGCTCTCAGCACCATAAGCACCTCGTTTTCAATGCACCTTGCAGCATATGTCGCAAGGCGCGTGCCCTTGCTGTTTTTGTACGATTCAACCGCTTTTATAAGCCCGATTGTGCCGATGGAAATCAAATCGTCCATATCCTTGCCGCTCGTTATGTATTTTTTTACAACATGAACCACAAGCCTTAAATTGTGCTCTATAAGCAAATCGCGCTTTGAACGGTCGCCGGCTAAATATTCATCTATGTATTTCCGCTCGGTTTCCTCGTCAAGCGCCTTCGGAAACGAATTCGGATTAACTATATATCCCGCTAAGAAAAAGAGGTTGCCGAGAACCGTAAGAATAAATGTAATCATAAAAATCCCCCCTCGTAAAGATTATTTACGAAGGGGGGATAATATGAATACAATTATTTTTCCGAATATTTTTTGCCGTATATCAGGTCATACTGAACAAGCTTATACGCAAAGGTTGTGGCCCAATCCTCGTCCGAGATATTGTCAACCGTTTCAAATGCCGAATTTTTGACAACAAACTGCGAATAAACCGGATATTTTTCGTAAAACTCATCGAACAAAAAGTAAAACCACGGAACCGACTTGAAATTCGCAAGCCTCATGGTAAGCATCGAAAGCGTTTGGGGACTCATTATTTCCGTTATGTTGTACTCGGAGCTTAAGTCGTAATTCGACCAGATTATATACGGTGTTTTGAAGAGATCCTCATGCTTTTTGTAGTCAAATGCGCCATCGCCCTTAATCATGCCGCCGCTGACATAAGTGCTGCCCTCGTTCCCTAAAAGCGGCAGATGATCGCCGTACATCATGATAACAACAGGCTTTTCGGAATTTTCAAAATATTCCGTAAGCTGCCGGAACATATTATCCGCATCCTTTACGCCCTGCGTGAAATCACGGATTCCCGAAAGCTCTTCCGCCGACAGTGTTTCGCTCGTGACCTCTATATCGTGCCAACCATACCTCGGTTTTTCGTAATCGCCGTGGTTCTGCATGGTTATGCCGTATATAAATATGTTGTCTTTTGTGCGGTTTTCGTATTTTCTTATAATTTCGTTCGCCATTTCCCTGTCGGAAACATAGAAGCCCATCATCTCCGGATTTTCCATATCCGAAACATCGGTGAAATTATCAAAGCCCATAAAATTATATGCTTTGTTTCTGCCGTAAAAACTTTTCTTAAATGTATGAATAGCCTCGGTCTGATAGCCGTTTTCTCCAAAAATGCGGGCGATTGACGGCGTATCCGATGTTATCGCCTGAATATACGGGTAGCAGTTTGCCGGAAGGAATATCGTGTTAAAGCCCGTGAGATACTCAAACTCCGGCATGCATGTTCCGCCGGCAAATACCGGGGTTATCATTTCACCGGTATAAGTGCGTTCGGCGCCGCTTCTGTAAAATTCCAGAGGGTCGGCGGAAAAATGAACATCGGTAAGCTTTGTCGGGTCCCACCACGCCTCGTTCTGAATCACTATAACATCGGGTTTCACATCATCATAATGATAAAACTCGTTTCTGTTCCTGAATCCTTTTTTTATATCGTCAATCGCAGTCTTACTGTAGCCCTCGATTTTTGGTGCAGTCAGGTCGCCCATTTTTGGAATAAACGATAAAAGCGCACCGTTTCGGACATAGTCCGCCTTGTGATCGGTTGCCGTGACCCAAACATTGAACTTCGGCAGAATATCATACACAAATTTATGGTTGAAGCCGAAAAAGTACAAAAGAACCGAAAATGCGGCAACTGAGAGCACCACCGCAGGAATCCTGAGTTTCGGCTTGCCCGACGGAAGCCGTCTTCCGAAAAATATGAATCCTGCCGCAACGGACAAAACAACAATCACCGCCGCTGCAATGTCCGTTTTCTGCACGGGAAGCTCCACAAACGAAACTATGTTGTCAAGGCTGCCGGTAAGCACAAAATCCGACGGGAGAAGCGGGTCGCCCGTAATAATGCATACAACATTCACGGTATACGAAAAAACCGAAAGCAATACCGTAACAACCGCATTCGCAATGCCGAGGCTTCTTGTAATCGCCGTAAATGCGCAAAGAAGGAAAACTATAAACACCGAATTAAAAGCAATTTTGAAAAAACAGCCGTCGGACGCAAAAAACTCGTCTTTTGCAAATTCGTTGGATGTATGGATAAGCCCCATAACCGTCATCAAAAGGACAGTAAAAAGCAAAATGCCGGCGGCGGTTTTTATCAGATTGAAATATCTGCGCCAAAAATCATTTTTATTTTTAATCTGCAATTCAAATTTTTCGATTCTTGCAAACATTACATCAACTCTCTTAACACAATATAAAAAGTATTTTACCACAAAACCGTCAAAAATGCAACAGCATTAAACAAATTCTATGAATTTCCTCCAAATAAATTGCAATAAATCGTTCAACTTTTTGTGCTCATTTTGCATTTTTGTCAAAATATTTGCAAAATTGTATTGACAAAACATGAATTTTTGTATATAATATAGATGACAACTTATAAGAGAGGAATTAATAATGGCAGATTCCGAACACGGCGAATTCGTCTCTATGACCGATGACGAGATTGTCAAGCTTGCAAAAGCCGATAATCTTCACGCATTGGAATATATTCTTGAAAAATATAAAAACTTTGTTAAATCCCGTTCCCGTCCATATTTTCTTATCGGCGCCGACCGTGAGGACATTATTCAGGAAGGCATGATTGGGCTTTACAAGGCGATAAGAGACTACGACACCGAAAAATACACCAATTTCAGGGCGTTTGCGGAAATGTGCATTACACGGCAGATTATAACGGCGATAAAAACCGCTACAAGGCGCAAGCATATGCCGCTTAATTCCTATTTGTCGCTGAGCCACCCGGTATTTGATGAGGAGTCGGACAAGACGCTCCTCGATACTATAACCGAGCACAGCTGCCTTGACCCGGAGGAAATTATTATAAATAAGGAAGATTATACCTCCATAGGCAAAAAAATTAACGAACTTTTAAGCCCGAAGGAAATGGAAATTCTGTCGATTTATCTTCAGGGTAAATCATATCAGGAAATTTCAGACGAACTCGGCATTTCGCATAAATCGATTGACAATGCGCTTCAGAGGGTTAAGCGCAAGCTTGACAAAAACATTCGTAATTAAGCGGCAAATTTGCCGCTGATATATGTCCCGAGATACATAAAATGTGTATCGGAGCTGTTTTTCGGTTCGGTTCAAATCCGATAGGGACAAACTATTTAAAAGCGAGGGATTTTCAAATGTACGAAGACAAGACATTAACCTGTAAGGACTGTGGCGCAGAATTCGTCTTTACAGCAGGTGAACAGGAGTTTTATGCTGAAAAAGGTTTGCAGAACGAACCTCAGCGCTGCAAGGAGTGCCGTATGGTCAAAAAGCGCGCATTCAACCAGAACCGCGAAATGTTCACGGCAATCTGCGCAGATTGCGGCAAAGAGGCAGTTGTTCCTTTCCAGCCTAAAACAGATAAGCCTGTTTACTGCAGCGAATGTTTTGAAAAGCATAAAGCATAATCCCTCTTTGGGTATTATATATTAAGGTTTTCAGAACAATTACAGCCGTACCCTCTCGGGTGCGGCTGTTTTCATGTTTAAAATATCAGAATTTACATAAATCGTATCAATTATTCAATTTACATGATTGAAGTTTTATGCTAATATTAAGTTACTAAATTATATTATAAGGAGAACTGAATATGAATTTCAGACAGGTTCATCTCGACTTCCACACCTCCGAAAAAATCGACGGTATCGGAAGCGAATTTTCAAAAGAAAACTTTCAGGCAATGCTGAAGCTCGGGCATGTAAACTCCATTACCGTGTTCTCAAAGTGTCATCACGGATGGACATATCACCCGACAAAGGCGAGTGTTCAGCATCCGGGTCTTAAATTTGACCTTCTTAAGGCTCAGATTGAAGCGGCACATGAAATCGGCGTAAAAACTCCGGTTTATATCTCCGCAGGGCTTGACGAAAAGTATGTGCTCGATCACTCCGACTGGCTTGTAAGAAATCAGGACCAGTCAACACAGTGGGTTAATGATTTCAGAACACCCGGTTATCATAAGTGCTGCTTTAATTCGGATTACCTTGATGTGCTTCTTGCGCAGATTAAAGAGGTTGTTGAGAATTACGATGCGGACGGTATTTTTCTTGACATTGTGGGCGTTTCGGAATGTTACTGCTGCAACTGCCTCAAGATTATGAAAAAGGAAGGGCTTGACCCCGAAAATCCGGCAGATGTGCGCCTTCTGGCGGAGAGAACATATAAAAAATATACCGATGCGGTTGAAAAAACAATACATTCAATAAAGCCGGATATGCCGATTTTCCATAACGGCGGACATATCACAAGAGGAAGGCGCGACCTTGCGCATGTCAACACGCATCTGGAGCTTGAATCCCTCCCGACAGGCGGTTGGGGATATGACCATTTTCCGCTTTCCGCGCGTTATGTTCAGGGACTTGGCATGGAATTTTTGGGTATGACGGGCAAGTTCCATCAGTCATGGGGCGAATTCGGCGGATATAAACACCCGAATGCGCTTAAATATGAGGTTGCACTGGCGGCGGCAAACGGCGCAAAATGCTCAATAGGCGATCAGCTTCACCCCACCGGAAAAATGGACGAAGCAACATACGCGCTTATCGGCGAGGCATACAGCTACCTTGAGCAGATTGAGGATTGGTGTGACAATGTAAAGTCGGTTGCGGAGGTAGGCGTGCTGTCGGTTCAGTCCGTAAACGGTATAGAGAAGAGCGGAAGAGAGTGCATTTCCGACAACGGCGTCGCAAGGATGCTGCTTGAAGGCAAGTATACCTTTGATATTATCGACCTCGACACGGATTCGTCCAAATACAATGTAATCATTTTGCCCGACAGCATGGTGCTTGACGATAAAGCCAAGGCTTTTGTTGACGGTTTTATCAAAAACGGCGGGAAAATTATCGCTGCCGGCTCCGCCCCGATAATGAACGACGAGTTTGCATTTGATTTGGGTGCGCAGTTTGAAGGCGAAAATGAGTTTAAACCCACCTACATAAGACCGAGCTTTGAGCTTAAATCATTGAGAAATGCGGCGTTTGTTACATATTCGGGCAGCTATAATGTCAAGGCGGATGTTGTTGAAGGGTATATTCAGAATCCGTATTTCAACAGAACCGTTGAGCATTTCTGCTCGCACAGGCACACTCCCTGCGCAAACAAAAATTCATCTCCGGCAATTACAATCGGAAAAGACGGGGCATATCTTGCATGGAATATTTTTGAGGACTACGCCGAAAAGGGCAGCCTCTTCCTTAAAGAAGTTTTCTTCCATGTTCTTGACAATATGCTCGGGGAAAGAATGATTAAAACGAATCTGCCCGCACAGGGAATTATGACCGTTCAGGAACAGCAGAACCGCTTTGTTGCTCATATGCTGTATGCGGCTCCTGTAACCCGAGGCAAAGATACGCAGATTATCGAGGACCTTGTGCCGATTTATGATACGGAGCTTGAAATAACCCTCCCGTCGGCGCCGAAAAAGGTGTATCTTGCACCGCAGATGACCGAAATTCCTTATGAACTTGACGGAAACACAGTAAAGCTTAAGGTTGATAAATTTACCGGTCATCAGATGATTGTTTTTGATAAATAAGGCGTAAAATTCAAAAATGCGAAAAGGCTTTGCTAAGTCTTTTCGCATTATTTTTATGTTGAAGTATAAACCATTAGAGAACCAAAACAGACGGTACTGATTTGGCTTTGCAGGGGTACCGTACCGGCAGCATGAACGAAGTAATCGCAGAAGCACGGGCAGAGCAATAAATAAAATTTATAACAAAGCATAAGTTATATGTATTGGACAAAAACGAAAATATGTGGTATACTCAAAACATAGCAAAAAGATAGACTTTAACGGAGGTATATAGAAATGGCTGACAAAAAATACAAATTTGAAACACTGCAGGTACAGGCCGGGCAGGAAAATCCCGATCCGGCAACGGATGCAAGAGCGGTTCCGATTTATGCTTCGACATCATTTGTTTTTCATAATTCGCAGCACGCAGCGGACAGATTTGCGCTTCGTGATGCCGGGAATATTTACGGCAGGCTGACAAACCCCACACAGGAGGTTTTTGAAGCAAGAATGGCAGCTCTTGAAGGCGGCTCGGCAGCGCTGGGAGTTGCCTCGGGAGCAGCGGCTATCAACTATACCATAGGTGCTTTGGCAAAAAGCGGTGAGCACATTGTTGCCTCTAAAACCATTTACGGCGGAACATACAACCTTCTGGCGCATACGCTTCCTCTGACATCGGGGATAAGCGCAACCTTTGTCGACCCCGACGAAGAAGGCGCATTTGAAGCGGCAATCCGTCCGAATACAAAGGCGATTTATGTTGAAACTCTCGGAAATCCCAATTCCAACATTATAGATATAGAAGAACTCGCAAAGCTTGCGCACAAACACGGTATTCCGCTTGTGGTGGATTCGACCTTTGCAACGCCGTATCTTGTAAGGCCGATTGAATACGGTGCGGATATTGTGGTTCACAGCGCAACGAAGTTCATAGGCGGTCACGGTGCGGCAATCGGCGGAGTTATAGTTGACGGAGGAACATTTGACTGGAAGGCTTCGGGCAAATATCCGTGGATTTCGGAGCCGAACCCCTCGTATCACGGTGTAAGCTTTGCGGACGCTGCCCCGAATGCTGCGTTTGCAACATATATAAGGGCAATTTTACTGCGTGACACAGGCTCGACAATTTCGCCGTTTCATGCATTCATGTTTTTGCAGGGGCTTGAAACTCTTTCCCTCAGGGTGGAGCGCCATGTTTCAAACGCACTCAAAATAGTGGATTACTTAAATAATCACCCCGGTGTTGAGGCGGTTCATCACCCGTCGCTCGAAAGCGAACCGAGCCATAAGCTTTATAAAAAATATTTCCCGAATGGCGGCGGCTCAATATTCACATTTGAAATAAAGGGCGATGACAAAACCGCACAGAAATTTATTGATAATCTGCGTATCTTCTCGCTTCTTGCGAATGTTGCGGATGTGAAGTCGCTTGTTATCCATCCCGCATCCACAACTCATTCCCAGCTTTCCGGAGATGAGCTTGTCGAACAGGGAATAAAGCCAAACACAATAAGGCTTTCAATCGGAATTGAGAACATAAACGACCTTATTGAAGCGCTCGATGATGCATTCAAGGCAGTAAAATAAGTTAATTTTCCAAAAAAATACCGTGATACAGACGATGAAATCAGCGTTCGTATCACGGTATTTTTGTTTTGCTTACTTTTACTTCACTATATCTTCTGCTGTATCTTTGACACCCCTGCCGGCGTCCTCTATGGTGTCCTTGACATCTTTGCCGGCGTCTTCTACTGTATTCTTTACATCTTCGCCGGCATCCTTCATTCCCTGCTTCGTATCATCTTTGATGTCGTTTGCTTTGTCGCTGACGCTGTTATTTGTGCTGCTGTTGGTATTTTTGTCAGCGTCATTGCTGCCGCAGGCTGTAATACTGAAAAGCATTACGGTTATAATAAATGCAGATAAAAGTTTTTTCATTGAAATAACCTCCAATTTTGATATGTCTATTATAACCGCAATGCGAGGGATTTATGCATTTTTGATTTTAAGCCTGATTCTGTCCGAAATCATCGCTATAAATTCGCTGTTTGTGGGTTTCCCTTTTTCGCTGTGAATTGTATATCCGAAATACGATGAAAGCACTTCCGGATCGCCTCGGTCGAATGCAACTTCGATTCCGTGGCGGATTGCTCTTTCAACTCTGGAATTTGTTGTGTGGTATTTTTTCGCAACAGCCGGGTAAAGCTGTTTTGTGACAGCATTTATAAGTTCTGCGTTTTCAATTACCATCATAATGGCGCACCGAACATAAGTGTATCCCTTAATGTGCGCAGGAACACCGATTTCATGCATAACATTTGTTACTTCGGTTTCCATATCCGGTTTTGAACCGGCAATCTGCGCCACCGTTTGAGATACCATGGCAGATTCGTTCAATTTCCCGCTGAACTGCACAATCCTTTCGGTAAGCGCCGTGAGTTCCACAGGCTTTAACATGCAATATGAAGCGCCGTAGTGAATGGCGGTCTGTGTAAGCTTGCTTTGCCCGATTGCGGTGGTAACAATAACTGCAGGCTGCTTTTTCGGGCTCATCTGACGAAGCCTTTTTAAAACCTCAAGTCCGTCAAGATACGGCATACAAATATCAAGTATAAGTATGTCCGGTTCGAGTTCGCGCAGCTTGGAGCATGCTTCGTCGCCGTCCTCGGCAGTGCCGATAACTTCAAAATTGTGCTTGCTTTCAAGATAATCGCATAGCTTTTCTCTCCAATCGGCGTCATCATCCGCAATAAAAATTCGTATTTTTGCCATTTTATAAGCCTCCGTAAATTAATTAATATTTTTCATTTTAAGCCTGAGTTTATCGGAAATCATTGCTATAAATTCACTGTTTGTCGGTTTTCTTTTTCCGAAGCGGCAGATGTTGCCGAAATATCCCGTTAAAACATCGGGATCTCCTCGTTCAAACGCAACTTCTATACCGTGCCTTATCGCCCTTTCAACACGGGAATTTGTGGTTGAGTATCTTTTTGCAATTTTCGGGTAAAGCTCTTTTGTAACTGCTCCGAGCAGACCCGAATCGTCAAGTACCATCATAATTGCCGATCTTACATAGCTGTAGCCTTTGATATGTGCAGGAATCCCTATTTCATGCATTATATCCGTTATTTCATTTTCCGCATTGCTGCTTGTTCCCCCGACAGGCGGCGCTGCGGCTTCTGTGTACTGCGGCTCGGACGATACAAACTGTATTATCCGCTCGGTCAGCACGGAAAAGTCAATAGGCTTAGCCATGCAATATGTAGCCCCAAGCTTTACGGCGGCTCTTGTCAATACGCATTGCCCTTTTTCGCAAGTGACAATAATTGACGGCTGCTTTTTGAATTTGACTTTACTCAGTGATTTTAAAACCTCTGTCCCCTCAGGTTCATTAATGCCAATGTTCAGTATCAAAAGGTCCGGTTCCAGTATCGGCACCATTGTGCATACGTCCCTTCCCTTCTGAGCGGTACCTGTAATTTCAAAGTTTGGCTTGTCTTTAAGATGGTCGCAAAGCCGTCTGAGCCATTCCCCGTTGGCATCAGCGGCAAATACACGGATCTTATTCATTAAAATGTTACCCCCCAATATGTAAAGTTCTTTGTTCTATTACATAATACCATAATTTGGCACAAAATGCAACTAAAACCGTTCGCCTCTTTTCTACAACGACACCTATTTTATTACAAAAAATCCAACAAGTAAATACCGTTCGACATGTTGCGATATTATATTCTCGTAACATTATGGTAACGATATAAATATTGTTAGGAGTGATATATTTAAATGTCAAAATTTATAGTTAAAAACAGCGGAAAATTAAGCGGTTCAATCAGGATTGATGGTGCAAAAAACGCGGCGCTTCCTATAATTTCAGCGTCATTGCTTTCGGGTGGCGAATGTGGGCTTACAAATGTGCCGAGCGTAAGTGACATCGCCCTAATTAGAGAAATATTGTGCAAATTAGGTTGTAAATTGTCAAATTTAAGTGATTCTGAGCTGAAAATTGACACATCCAAGCTTAAATCCGTTAAGCCTCCGTACGATTTGGTGAGCGGATTGAGGGCTTCGTTTCTGGTTATGGGGCCGCTTCTTGCGAGAGAGGGAAAGGCTGTAGTTTCACTTCCCGGAGGATGCAGGATAGGCACAAGACCGGTTGACCTTCATTTAAAAGGTTTTCGAGAAATGGGAGCGGAAATATCGCAGAGCCACGGCGTGATAACGGCGAAGGCAAGAAGACTATACGGTGCGGAAATATATCTTGATTACCCGAGCGTGGGCGCAACAGAAAACATAATGATGGCTGCGACCCTTGCGGAGGGTACAACCGTGATAAACAATGCCGCAACCGAACCCGAAATTGTGGATTTGGCGTCATTTCTCAGAAAGATGGGCGCAAAAATCAAGGGCGACGGTACGGAAAAAATAACCGTTATCGGCGTAAACTCAATGCACGGTGCGGATTATTCGGTCATGCCGGACAGAATAGAAGCCGGAACTTATCTCGTTGCGGCGGCTGCCCGCGGCGGAGATGTGACGGTTAAGGACTGCAAGCCTGCGCACCTTAAACCCATTACGGCAAAGCTTACCGAGATGGGGGCGGAAATTACGGAAGGCAGCGGCTCCGTAAAAATTAAAACTGACGGAAGGCTGAAAGCGGCTGACATAAGCACGCTGCCATATCCAGGATTTCCGACGGATATGCAGGCGCAGTTTTCGGCGCTTTTAAGCACTTCAGATGGCACAAGCATAGTAAAGGAAACCGTTTTTGAAAACCGATTTCTTTATGCCGGCGGACTTAAAAGAATGGGCGCAAATATAAAAACGGAAGGACGGAGTGCGATAATCGAGGGGGAAAAGCAGCTTACCGGTGCGCCCGTTGAGGCAACCGACCTCCGCGCGGGAGCAGCGCTGGTAATCGCAGCGCTTTCGGCGAAGGGAAGCAGCGAAATTTCAGAAATCGAACATATCGACAGGGGATATTTCCATATGGATGAAAAACTAAATTCTCTTGGGGCGAATATCATAAGAGAGCCATAATGTTCACGGGATATAACTTTTCCTTCGGGATAACATAATAGCGAGGGGAGAGTGACGAAGTGAAAAGAAAGGTAATTGCGGCGTTTGCGGCGATGCTTGCGGCAGCGGCGATGATGATGTGGACTTACTCGGGAGAGCCTTCCGTAACTGCCGATGCGGACAGGCAAACCCTGAGTCTGGTTCCGTGCGGTAACACAATAGGTATAAAAATAGAATCGGACGGCGTATGCGTTGTCGGCACATCAGAGCTTTCAGGTCCGGGTGATGATTCTTCCAAGCTTATTAAGGGAGATATTATTACCAAAGTCGGGGAGTGTGAAGTCAAATCGACCGAGGAACTTAAATCGGCGCTTGAAAGCGAATGCGGAGAAAAGGTGATATTTGAGGTCATACGGGACGGAAAATGCGTTTCGGTTGAGGTCACACCTACCGTTAATCCGATTGATGGTTCCCGTCTTATCGGGGCATGGGTCCGCGACAGTGCCGCAGGTATCGGCACAATGACATGGTATAATCCGGAAACCGGGCGTTACGGCGCCCTCGGGCACGGCATAACCGACATTGACACCGGCAGCCGCTACGGAATCGGACAGGGTGAGATTGTTCAGGTTTCGGTAACGGGTGCTTCGAAAGGTGAGGTCGGTACACCGGGGCTTATAACGGGCGACTTTCTCGATTACGAAGGGACGATTGACAAGAATACCGAGGTGGGCATAGGAGGCTATGTAGAAAATTCTTGGATGCTCCCGGGGTTTGAACCGATTGAGACCGCCGCACCCGATGAGGTCAGGGAGGGCAATGCCGAAATCCTTTGCTGTATCGACGGAACGGGCGTGGAAAGATTTTCCGCTGAAATCGAAAAAACTATGAGCGGCCGCATAAGCGGTACAAAAAATCTTGTTCTGCACATAACCGATGACAGGATTATCGAAAAAACTGGAGGAATTGTGCAAGGCATGAGTGGCAGCCCTATTATTCAAAACGGCAGGCTTGTCGGCGCAGTTACACATGTTTTCATCAACGACCCCACAAGAGGTTACGGAACTTTTATCAAAAACATGCTTTGAAATTTCTGTAAACAAAGCGGAAAAAGCTTGCCCATTTTTGTGCGCTTATCTTCGGATCGGCGCACTTTTTATTTTGCGCAGAGTTTTTAATAAACTATTTACAAATTCTTTCGGTTGTGGTATAATATAATAGCCAAACGAAAGCTTAATATTTTCCGAATCGGTATAAGTTAAGAATGATAAAAACGCTTATACTCACTTTGCATTATACTGATTTGGATGCACTGGCTTTTGTTTGGCGACAATTTGGAGTATTGCGTTTTTTGTGCGTTAATCTTCGGGTTGGCGCACTTTTTATTTTATGCGGAAGAAAGAAGAAAATTTAATGTATCGTAGTATTTACAGTTTGAATATGGATACGGAATTAAGGAACGATATGGAAGAAGTCTGCAAGGAGATGGGAATGTCTTTGAACATCGCACTCATCTTATTTATGAAAAAAGTTGTTCGAGACAGAAAGATGCCATTTGAAATTACGGTCGATCCTTTGGCGGCTGAAAAAAACCGTGGAATTTAAAAGCAGACGATGACGAATAATTTTGTGCATAAAAAAGAAAAATCGAGAGTTCCCAATCCGGGAACTCTCGAAGTTTTTTAATTTATTTGTTTTCCATAAGCCGTATAACATCGCAGATTGCTTCGGCAGTTCTTTCAATTCCGAGCTTCGATGAATTAATCGTCATGTCGTAAAGCGACGGGTCGCCCCATTTTCCGTCTGCATAGAAGTTATAATAGCTTGCTCTTTTTTTATCTGCCTTTTTTATAAGAGTTTTTGCTTCAGCTTCGTTTACATTTTTGATTTCCATAATCCTTTTTATTCTTGTTTCATCATCGGCGTGTATGAAAATCTTAACCACGTTTGGCAAATCACGCAGAATATAATCGGCGCAGCGTCCTACAAAAAGCCCCGGCTTTTCCTTTGCGGTTTTGAGAATAGCATTGCTCTGGAAGGCAAAAAGCTTATCGTTTGTCAGAAAATCTCCCGCATTTGCATAAATCTGCCCCGACATTGCGATTGAATACAAAAAGCTGTTTGCCGGCTTTTCATCTGCCGCTTCAAAATGGGCAACATCAATTCCGCTTTCCTTTGCGGCAACTGCAAGAATTTCCTTATCGTAAAAATCAATTCCCAGCCAGTCCGCAACGAGCTTTCCTATGTCATGGCCGCCGCTTCCGTATCGTCTTGCGATTGTAACATTCATCTTCATAGATAATTCCTCCTCAATTTATGTGTATTTTTTTAATATCAACACCGTAGTTACGGTGGTCAAGTCTCACATCAAACAGCTTTTTCATGCCGCGCACAAAATAATCAACCGCTTTGACATTCGATTCCGTTGTCAGAAAATTCATACCGTTATAACAGTATTTATATGTTGACGACTTTATTTCCAGAGTTTCAATCGGTTCGGACATTTCAAATATATAGCTGTTATCCTCAAATTTTATAAATTTAAGCGGTTTGCCGTTTCCGAAAACTTCAACATCAAGTTCGCCGTGTTCGCCGTATGTTTCTATCGAAAGATAGGTGCCGTTTAGGTAAATCCCCGGGATTTTTGCGCCGCCCGGTGTGACATAGTACCTGTAAAAGCCTTCCGCCCCCTTGATTTGAAGAGGGTCAAACTCTGTAAATCCTGCGGAGATTTTTTTGTTCGATTCTGAAAGTTCAAGCTTACCGTCCGATACAACCGCTTTGAGCGAAAGCTCTCCGCCGCGGTATCTGAACTCCCTTACGGTTTCGATGATAACATCGTATTCGCCGTCATCGTACGGGAAATCAAATATAACCCCTGCCGAATCGTACACATTATCCGTAAAGTCACGACGGACATCAGCCAAGAGTTTACCGTCTTTATAAACTCTCATTCCGCCGCGGACCGCCCCCGTGACCGCATCTGCTGCGTCAAGGCAGAGCCAGGGTGCGCCGAGGTTTTTATATGTTACAGCAATATATCCGTTATCATGTGCCGTAAGCTCGACCGACGCATTCGGTTCGCCGGTTTCATCAACTGCCGTTCCGTTTTTTTCGTAAAGATAAACAGATGAGTTTTTCTCCTTGCCTACAAGCGTCATGCCGGGAAGCCGCTTTTGGCTCAGAGTGTATTTTGAGCCGTCCTTTATAGAAAGCCGGGGATTATAAACCGTATAATTGTAGTATTCCCACGGATAAACCATGGAATCCCCTTCAATTATATCGGCAGAAACTGTCTTTTCTCCGTCAAGAATTTTCGCAAGCTGAGGATACTGCTGTCTTGGCTCAGCGCCTTTATAAAAATAATCGTATTCTGTATAAAGCGTTCCGGCGGCGAACAGTATGCATAATGCAACGACCGTGATTTTCGGCTTTTTTATAATGAAAATAACTGCCGATATTGCCGCAAAAAGAACAAATACCGAAATATACGAAAAGTTATAAAAAAATGCTTTATAGAGATATATCCCCCATGTGTGGCAGAGATTTGAACCAAAGTCTTTAAGCGGCTCGGAGCAGAAAACAGCCGTTATTATTCCGGAAAAAACCGCATATGCGGCAAAGTAAAGCTTTGCGCCGCCTTTAAGAAAACCCGATATTCCGAAGAGCATAACGCCGACAATTGCATATTCGTTATATCTTCCGTAAATCACATGATCGGGGCGCTCGTGATGATACATAAACACTGCCGAAACCATTGCTGAAAACAAAAGTGCTGCAAGCGAAAACAGTGCTGCGGGGCGGGTCTTTTCGCTGCGCACAGCCTTTATTGTATAATAAATTCCGATTATTATAAACCCGAAGGTTGACATTATAAGGTAAGAAAACTGCGCCGCAAGCGTTGTGAAAAAACTGAAAATTCCGCGGAGCGTAAACAGATTTTCTATTTGGTGCAGCATATGCGCCGCATTGACTGTTTCGGAATGGGACAGGAGATAGAAAAACAATCCTGCTGCTCCCGCAGCCCCGGCGGAAAAACAAGCGGTCAAAAGTGTTTTTGCCGTCTTTGAGCCTTTGTTGAAAACCGAGGGTGCAATTGCGGCAAAAACTGCCGGAATAAGTATAATTGCCCTCGAATGTACCGTGCAGGCATAGGCGGTAAAAAGCAAAACCGCCGTTCGTGCGGATTTTGAAGATATGTTTTCCGAAAGTGCGGTTATCGAATACAAAATCACCGCAAAGAGAAGCGTCAAAAGCACTTCGGAAAGCGCAAGGTTTGCATAAAGCACAAACGACGGATAAAGCGAAACCGCCGCTGCACAAAGAATCGGATTTTGAAGTTCCAGCTTTTTTGCAAGCTTAACGCATACCGCCGAGAACACACCGTAAAGTGCGGAATTTATAAGCGTTACGAGCATGAATGCCGTTCTGACGCCGCCGGTAAGCAAAAATGCCGGTGTTATCAAAATGCTGTAACCCGGGAGATACCGAAGCCCGTTTCCGCTGCCGTAAATGAACTTATATACCCAGCCGATATACCCCGCTTCATCAGGATAAATAAGCGGAGAAACGGAGCACTGTGTTAGTACTGCGGCAAATATAAAAAACACGGCAAAAAATTTAAGCTCGGTAGAATTCTTCTTCACAAAGTTCATGTATTCACTCCAAAAAACAAGGTTTCGCCGATATTCGGCGGAACCTTTTATTTCTTAGCTTTTGACGAATCAACAAACACCTGTTCGTTTGATTTCGTATATCCGAGATTCTGCCGTGCTGCGCTTTCGATATACTCGTCCGTTCCGACGGAGGACAGGGTTGAGTTAAGCTCTTTATTTTCCTTTTCCGCCGCCGTTATTTTGTTTGAAATTTCAGCAATCTGGCGTTTTTGGTCGGAAAGATTTATCTGCTGCGAAACAAACACATAACATGCCCAGACAACAACCACCGCCCACAGCAGTGACGAATATCTGAACTTGCCGTTTTTGTCTCTGAATATATTTTTAAGTTTTAAGCATCTTTTTCTTCGTTTAGGCATAAGCATACCTCGTCTCATACATCTTATGCATCTATTATACAATTTTTTTGACGATTTTTCAAGTGCTTTTTCTGATTTTTTTAATAAGCAGCGCATTTTTTCTCAACTTGCGGTGGTAAAACATGACTATAAGACCGAATTTTCCGCATCTCTTTTCGGTTTGGAGGACAAGTTTTCTGATTAATTTCAGCAAAAACAAAATCGGTGCGGCGATAATTTTTAAAATCATAAACAGTAGCTTTGCCGCAGCAAGAAACAGTTTTTCGAACAGTCTTGAAAGCACTGCGAAATAAATGGCAGCGCCGAGAAACATTCCGATAAGCTGAAATCCGCGGATTTCACCGTCTGCAAATCTGAGCATTGTTCCAAAACCTATGCATGCGGACAAAAGCCAGAACAGTATATCCGTGAAAACCACTGCCGCTCCGCCTAGGTGCAGATATTTTCTCAAAAGCTTAAGAAGGTCATATATTGTTCCGCAGGCGAATCCGGAGAGAACCGCCGCCAGAAAAATCAGTCCCTGACGGCTTACATAAACCGCCATTATTTAAGCAGCCTGACGAAAAAGCTTTCGTCCGGTTTTGATTTTGAATACACAAGGCTGTCGGCTGTGCCGTCAATAACTGCGTCGCCGGTTTCAACGCTCAGGCAGTTTATATGCAGCCTCTCACCCTTTATTGTGAGATTTCCGAGAGTGGTTTTAAGAACAATCTGCTTTTCATCAAAGCTTTCAACCTCCATAACCCCAGAAACACTCAGTTTTTTGCGGTTTTCAAGTATTATATTCTGCGCTTCGTTCCTTTTTTCGTCAGACATAAAAAGCACCCCCGATAGATTATACGGAAGTGCGTAATTATTTATGATAATTTTCGCCTTTTTTGATTTTGAAGCCTCTGTAAATCTGCTCAAGCAGCATAATTCTTGCAAGCTGGTGCGGAAAGGTCATTTTTGAAAACGAAATGCGGCTGCCGGACAGCCTCTTTATGCTTTCGTGAAGCCCATGAGAGCTTCCGATAACAAAAGCTATGCTTCCGCCGTTCATTTCGGCATCCGCAAGCATAGAAGAAAGTTCCTCCGATGAAATGCTTTTCCCTTCGATACAAAGCGAAACAACATTCCTTATCGAGCCGATTTGCTTTGTTATTTCTTCCGATTCCTTCAAAAGAACAGTTTCTATCTCACTTTCGCTCGGATTTTCCGGGACGGGCAGGTCCTTTATTTCGCAAACCTCGATTTTGCAGTATCCCGAAAGCCTTTTTATGTATTCTTTTGCGGCGTCCGCCCAATATTTTTCCTTCAGTTTTCCGAGAACGACAAGCTTAACCTTCAACATACATGAATCTCCCCCGGAAACTCCCTTGACGCAACCGAAAGGCGGCAGTCCGAAACCTTTATTCCGCCCTCTTCAAGCACGGATTTTACCGTAACATATGCAAGGTCGGGGTGGTTATTATGCATACTTAAATGACCGAGAATTATATCTTTTGAGCCGTGTTTGATAAGTTCTCTGCATAAAACGCCGGCTTTTTCGTTTGAAAGATGCCCTTTATCCGACAGTATTCTTTTTTTCAGAGGGTACGGATAAGGCCCTGATTTAAGCATCTCAACATCATGGTTCGCTTCAAGCAAAATCACATCGCTGCCCATAACATTTTTTGAAAGCTCATCCGTTACATACCCGATATCCGTGCAGACCGAAAGCTTTTTGATACCGTCCGAAAATGTATAGCCTACGGGATCTGCTGCGTCATGAGGAATGGAAAACGGGGTTATTTCAATGTCGCCTATATTGAATTTTCCGTCAAAAATCTTGACTGAAGCTTCGTTGTAACGCCCGATTGAGCTTTCAAATGCGCGAAATGTGCCTTCGTTTGCATAAATATCCGCTCCGCTTTTTCTGTGAATAATTCCGACCGACTGAACATGATCGGAATGTTCATGCGTTACCAGAACTGCATTTATGGATTTAAGGTCTATACCGTGCGAAGACAGCGCCTGTTCAATTTTTTTGCCGCTTACGCCGCAGTCAACCAACAGTCTTGTCTGTCCGTTTTCAACAAATATACAATTACCGCTGCTGCCGCTGTACAGCGAGCAAAGCCTCAGCAAAGCAAGTCCTCCACATCGTTAACTCTTGTTATATCTGCTCCGAGTACCCGGAGCTTGCTTTCAAAGTTTTCATATCCGCGGTCGATATGAGTAAGATTATAAAGCTCGGTTGTGCCCTTTGCTATAAGGCCTGCAATAAGCATCGCAGCACCTGCTCTCAGGTCGGTTGAGCGGACAGGGCATCCCGAAAGCTGCTTTACGCCCTCTATTACGGCGGTTTTGCCGTTGACCTTTATATTTGCGCCCATATGCTGTAGCTGGTCAACATACTGAAAACGGCTTTCCCATACATCTTCGCGCACAATGCTTGTGCCCTCCGCAATTGTCAGCAGCATAACCGCAAGCGGCTGCATATCCGTCGGAAACCCCGGATATGGCAATGTTTTGATATTTACCTTATGTATTGGGGTGCCATCTCTGTAAACACGGACGGAATCGTCATATTCCCGTATGCCGACCTTCATTTCTACAAGCTTTGCGGTGATAGCGTCAAGGTGTTTCGGAATAACATTTTTTACAAGCACATTTCCGCCGCAGGCTGCTGCCGCAACCATGAATGTGCCGGCCTCAATCTGGTCAGGAATAATCGAGTATGTGCAGCCGTGAAGCGATTTCACGCCCGTAACCCTTATCGTATCCGTTCCGGCGCCTTTGATTTTTGCGCCCATGGAATTAAGAAAGTTGGCAAGGTCGACAACATGCGGTTCTTTTGCGGCGTTATCTATGACCGTCATACCTTCCGCCATAACCGCGCAAAGCATTATGTTTATGGTTGCCCCGACGGACACCACATCAAGATATACCGAATCCCCCCAAAGCCCGTCTTCGGCACGGCTTGAAACTATGCCGTGTTCAACCGTCGTCTTTGCTCCGAGAATTTCAAAGCCTTTTATGTGCTGGTCGATAGGTCTGCCGCCGAAGTCGCAGCCCCCCGGGAGCGCAACATCTGCCGAATGAAAACGCGCCAGCAGAACGCCCAAAAGGTAATAGGACGCCCTCATTTTTCTTACGATAGGTTCAACTGCGCAGCTTTTATCGAGCCTTGAGCAGTCAATATCAATCACGCCGCCTCGGTTATATTTCACATTTGCACCTAAAAGCCGCAGTATTTCAAGCAGAACATCAACATCCTTGATATTAGGGACATTTTCTATAACGCATCTGCCCTCAACCAAGGCGGTGGCGGCGATTATCGGCAATGCGGCGTTTTTTGCGCCGCTTATATTTACTTCGCCGAAAAGCTTATTTCCGCCGTTGATAACTAATTTATCCACAAAACTTCATCCTATTCTTTACAATTTTTAAAACAGTGAGCGAATAATCCCGACTCCGCCGTACACAACTATCGTTGTTATTGCGCCGGCCGTAATAACCCCTAAGAAAATAGGCCAAAAGCAGTCCTTAATCTTAATATCGAGAAACGACGCAACCAACGAGCCTGTCCATGCGCCGGTCCCGGGAAGGGGGATTGCCACAAAAAAGTACAGACCGACTTTTATGCCGTTTTTTATACTGTCCGCATTTTTCTGTGCTTTGCTTTCGATTTTATCTATAATCTTTTCAAAAAAGCTTATTTTCCTCAAAAGCCTGAATATCTTACGGAGAAAAAACACTGCGAAAGGAATTATAACCGCATTGCCCAGAACCGCCGCAAGATATACCTGCCACCAGCTGTATTTTCCGAGGGCAACGCCTACCGGGATTGCTCCCCTGAGTTCCAGAATCGGCGACATCGAGAGGATAAACACCCCGAAAAGATTGCCGAAAACGCTCATTATAAAATCAACAAACTGCTGTACCATTTATTTAAGCCTCCATAAACTGTTCATGCCAGAGAAGGAATGAAAATACCGTCCAAATCTTTCTGCTGTTATCGTACTTTCCTGCTCTGTGGTCATCAAGAAGCTTTATAAGAGCGGCTGTGTTGAAATATTTTTTTGATGTTTCGTTCTCAAAATAGCCTTTAACCTTATTGTAATACTTGTCCTCTTTAAGCCAAACCCTTATCGGAACCGGGAACCCGAGTTTCTTTTTGTTGGCGGTTTCCTTCGGCATTGCGCGCATTGCAGCCTTCCTGAGGGCAAGCTTGGTATTTTCTTTGCTTACGCGGAAATCAACGGGGATTTTTTCGGCAAGCGTCATGATTTTTTTATCGAGGAACGGAACCCTCAGTTCCAGAGAGTGAGCCATGCTCATCTTGTCAGCCTTAAGCAGAATATCGCCCGCAAGCCATGTATGCAGCTCAACAAACTGCATTTTTGTAACCATGTCTTTATCTTTTACCCTATCATAATATTCTTTGGTGACGGTCTGGGGCGAAGGGGCGTCCGTCTTTATTTTAAGAAGTTTTTTTCTTTCTTTTTCCGAGAAGATGTTTGCGTTGCCTATGAACCATTCTTCAACATCCTTTCCGCGCCTTACAAGAAAGTTGAAGCCTCTTGCATGAGGAAAGAGAGATGCGGCTTTGCCGATTGCACGGCGGATACATCTCGGGATTTTATAATACCACGAAACATCGTAAGGTTCTTTATATAAGTTATAGCCGCCGAAAATTTCATCCGCACCTTCGCCCGAAAGCACAACTTTAAGATGCTCGGACGCAATTTTGCAGACAAAGTAGAGCGCAACCGCAGCGGGGTCCGCAAGCGGCTCGTCCATATGATACTGAACCGTCGGCAGCGAATCCCAGTATTCCTCCGGTGTTATAACTTTATTTATATTTTCAACATTTATATATTTTGCCAAGTCTTTGGCATAGCTTATTTCGTTGTACTTTTCATTTGAAAATCCGACAGTGAATGTTTTGTCAACATTTGCACGGCAGGCTACATAGCTTGAGTCAACGCCGCTTGAAAGAAATGAGCCTACCTCAACATCGCTTATTTTATGGGCTTCGACGGATTCGTCAAAAGTTTTGCTGATTTCGTCAACCCAGTAGTCCATATCGTGACCGTTTTCTTCGTCAAACTTAACCTGCCAGTAACGCTTAATATCCATTTCACCGTCTTTATACTTAAACATATGAGCCGGACGAAGTCTGAAAACATCCTTGAAGAATGTTTCGTCAAGTCCCGAATACTGGAACGAAAGATAACTCTCAAGCGCTGATTCGTTAAGTTCACGCTTAAAATGCGGGTGCGGAATAAACGATTTTATCTCCGATCCGAACAGAAAATGCTTTCCCTGTTTTGCATAGTAGAGCGGCTTTATGCCGAAATAATCCCGTGCCCCGAAAAGCTCTTTTTTGTTCTTGTCCCAGATTACAAACGCAAACATTCCGCGCAGCTTATTGGGAAGTTCCTCCCCATATTCCTCGTAACCGTGAATTATGGTTTCGCTGTCGGTCGCAGTTTTGAATGTGTGCCCTTTTTCGATAAGCTCCTCTCGAAGCGACTGATAATTATAAATCTCGCCGTTGAATACCATAACAAGGGACGAATCCTCATTGAAAATCGGCTGGCTTCCGTTTGCGAGGTCAATAATGCTGAGACGCCTGAACCCGAGCGCAATATCGTCATCGGTATATAGCCCTTCCGAGTCGGGCCCCCTGTGTTTAATTTTATCCATCATAAGCTGCAGCACATTTTTCGTGTTGTCACAGTCATTCACAAATCCTACAAATCCGCACATACTTAATTTTTATCCTTTCAATGGAAGATACGCACAATACGCCATTTTTAAACCTTAGTATATTATAGCATAAAAATATCGGCAAATCAATATTTTTGAAAAAATTTTCGGTACGGTGATTATATTAATTCAGCTGTTGTTAATAAAATATATTCTGTTTCGGTTTGCACCTTTGCAAATCATAAGGCATAGGCTGAACACTGCTGCCCGTTCTGATGAAACAGCCGGATTCACACATACCTTTAGAACGCAAATAGTATGGTTTTTCGTTTCCGCTTGAGATAATTATTTTTATTACGCTTTTTCCATGCATTTTCACGCTCTAATTTGTCATTCAGTTTTCGTTTGAATTCTATCCGATTTGATTCGGGCATATAAGCACCGCCGTATTTTTATCTTTTAAGATATTTCATAACCGGCACGGTGATTGCGGCGGTGAGGATTGCCGCAACAATCGCTTCCGGAACGCCCTGCATGCCGATAACGCCCATGATTACGCCCAGCAGTGCGGAAAAGCCCATATCCTTTGCCGCTGCGTAGCTTTCGCCATAGAGAAAATAAATCCCGCCCATAACAAACACGGTATTTACCATTGAGCCGACAAAGCCTGTAACCGCAAGCGAAATTCCGCCTTTAAGCTTGGTTTTTGAAAGAGCGCGGAAAAGGAGTGCTGAAAGTACGCCGATTAAAATCCTCGGTACAAAGCAAATCAGAAGGCTTTTGAAAGAGCCTGAAAATCTCGGGTCAAGCGAATAAAATGGCGTAAACACAAATGATGTTATGTTCGGCCTGATCGTGTTGTTTATAAGGCTTGTAAGCCCGAAAACAAAGCCTAAAATTCCGCCGTTAACAGGTCCCAAAAGCACTGCGCCGATGATTACCGGGATATGGATAATCGTTGCGTTCATGAACCCGAGCGGAATATAGCCCACCGTGAACGCCATAACCGCAATGAGCGCGGAGAACAGCGCAAGTATGACCAGTCTTTTTGTACGGCTTTCGATTAATTGATTTGTCATTTGAAAAGCACCTCACATTTCGTCAATATTAATGACGGTATTGTATTTTTTGTCTTTGGCTTTTATCATTTCTGAAAGCTTATGCTTTGCATTTTCAATCTGAGATTCCGAATATCCGATGGGAACCACTATATCGAAAATCATATTGATATTTTCCTGTCCGTCGGTTATCCTGAAATCATGCATAGTGATTTCGGGGTCGATTTCGGGAAGCATTTTCTCAACCATTTCTTTAAGCTTGGTTGTTTTTGGGCAGTTTACCGCAATCGGATCCATATGTATAACCATGATTATGCCCAGTTTATCACATATTTTCCGTTCGAGAGCGTCGATTATTTCGTGAACCTCGGTAATATTTTCGTTATCAGGGACCTCCGCATGGGCGGAAGCGATTGTGCGCCCGGGGCCGTAGTCGTGCACTATAAGATCATGCACCCCGACGATATGCTCGCCCGACATTATTATATCCCTTATTTTTTTTACCGTTTCGGGTTTCGGCGGCTGACCGAGCAGTTTCGTAATAGTATCCCTTGCAATATCAAGCCCTGTTTTTAATATCAGCGCAGACACAATCACGCCGAGGATTCCGTCCATAGGGAACTTTTTAAGAAATGCCCCGATAACCGTTGCCAGAACAACCGCCGTTGTGGAAAAA
This sequence comes from Clostridia bacterium, assembly GCA_034186235.1. Classification (GTDB taxonomy): domain Bacteria; phylum Bacillota; class Clostridia; order HGM11514; family HGM11514; genus CAKSKB01. The sequence continues at coordinate 37,682 of JAXGBA010000075.1, forward strand.
ACATCGTTCAGGCTGTCGCCTGCGGTGGCCATCAGCAAAGCGGAATCGATTTTTTTGCCCATATATTTATTGTAGGAATACATCCAAAGCTTAATCAGGCACGAAAGAAGCAGCAATGCCGTAAGGTACGGGTTGAATATAACGCGCTGCGGCTCTATGATTTTCCTTATTGAACCGACAAGCGTTTCGATTCCCATATATATAATGATGAATGAAACTATCAGTGCGGAGATGTATTCAAACCTACCGTGGCCGAACGGATGGTCGCTGTCGGGCCGCTTTGCGCTGAGTTTTGAGCCGATTACCGTAACAAGCGACGCACCGGTATCGGAAAGGTTATTGAAACCGTCCGACATAACGGCGATACTGTTCATCGCAAAGCCGACTGCAAGCTTCACTACTACAAGAGTTATGTTGCATATTATTCCGACAATGCCGGCAAGTATACCGTAGCGTTCCCTGACGGCTTCGTTTTCGGTATCGTTATAATTCTTTATGAACCTTCTGATAAGCAGTTTTATCATACAAATCCTCTCTGATTTTATTATAATACACTTAATTATACAACATTTTTAAAAAAATGTAAACTCTTTTTTCAAAATAAAGGTTGATTATTTTGAGTTTTTATTATAAAATATAGTAGTGAGGTGGAATTGTTATGAATAAAGGTCTTATTCATGTGTACACCGGTAACGGAAAAGGCAAAACCACGGCGGCAATCGGGCAGGCGGTAAGGGCGAAGGGCGCTGGGCTTTCGGTCTGCGTGCTTCAGTTTCTGAAAAACGAGGACACGGGAGAGCTTAAATGCCTTGAAAAACTCGGAATTTCCGTTATAAGGAAAGAAACGGTTTCCGGATTTTTCAACGGGCTGTCAAGCGAGCAGCGCCGGCAGCTTAAAAGTGAGGTTGAATATGAATTTGCGCTTTTAAAAAAACTTATGCCTCAGTATGACATGGTTATTCTCGATGAAATTTTCGGGGTGGTTGAAAACGGGCTTTTGTCGCTTGGTTCGCTTATGCGGCTTATAAGGAAAAAACCGGAGGGTACGGAGCTTATTCTCACAGGGCGCCATGCGCCTCTCGGGATTATCGAGATTGCCGATTATGCAAGTGAAATAAGGGTTATCAAGCACCCGTTTGACGAAGGAGTTCCGGCAAGACCGGGAATTGAGTTTTAACGAAAGGATAAATTACATATGGCAGGTTTTTTTGGATTCTTTAACTACGAAAAGCCGGGCAAAGGCATAGCCGAAGACGCCCCGCAGAGGAAGGGCTTGTTTTTGTGCCTGGAGCTTATTTTCAGAAAGCTCGGCAAACTGATTATACTTAATGCGGCATTTGTTGTAAGCTGTATTCCGCTTATTACGGTCGGGCCGGCTTCCGCAGCGCTCACGCAGATTATCAACGATTATCTTGATGGTGAGCAGTCTTTGGACATTTCAAGCTATTTTTCGGCATTCAAAAAGCACTTTAAGCAAGGAGTTGCGGTCGGAATCATCAATCTTTTGTTTGCGTTCGGCTTTTTATACAACCTGCTTTATTTCGGTTTTACCGATGGGCTTTTGTCATCGTACCTTACTTGGCTTTTCGGTGCTTTGACAGTGCTCTTGTACATGGTTCAGGTTTTCGTTTATAATCTTATGGCAAGAATGCGCAGTTCGGTTCTGGAACTTTATACGAATGCGTTCATAATAACACTTGCAAAGCTTCCCATGAACCTGCTTGCGCTGGGCGGTGCGCTTATTTATCCGCTCATAATCGTGCTGATATATTTCAGTTCTGTTATACCGCAGGCGGTTTCGATGCCGATTGCAAGCACGCTGACGCTGTTTTCGGTGTTCTCTGTTACATTTTTTGCCGCAAGCTTTTACGCAAGATATGTTATAAAAAACTTCGGGAGGAGATAATATATGAAAAAAATAATTGCTATAATTTTGCTTTTTTTAATGCTTCCGTGCACGGCCTTTGCGGACGGCAGCGTAGATGTGTCGCTGAAGTCGGGCGAAAGCTTTAATGTTACCGTAAACTGTGCCGAGGGAACCTCCGCAATGGCGTTTGTTTATACATACAAAAAATCGGTTTCCGGTATAAATACGCTTTGCAGTGTGAAAAAATACGATGTTTCGTTCGGCGGCAGCGGTTCGTTCGAGGTCAATCCTCCCGAGGAGGGATACACCGAAAAGCTTGCCGTGTTTGACCGCATAACTCTTTCGCCGCTTTGCCCGGCTTATGAATATCCTTATATAATCAATGTTTCGACCGAGCCTTTGGGATTCAGGCTCACGGATTACGGAACAGCCGAAAAAGACGGCAAAACCTATGTTATGAATGAATATGACCTGACGGGCTTTCAGTATGCGGAGGACGAGTTTTCCGCCGTATCGCTGCTTGCAAAGGCCGCATCATTTTAATATCATGTGTTCCAGCATCGCGGCGGCCGCACTCAGCGGCTGCCCGGTTCTTTTTATAAGACAAATATTGCGTTCGGGGATTTTCTCTTTCAAATCGATTATCCGCACATTGTCCTGCGGCCGGATAAATTCCCGGGGGACAAAGCCTATGCCGAGGCCGGCCTCGGCAACGGGGAGAATCTGGTCAGCCGTAAAAACTTCAATATCGGGGTCATATTCCTCGCCGAAGCTTTTGAAAAATCCGCAGTAAAATTCATATGATTTTGTATCGCTTCCGAGTGAAATTAAAGGATATTTCTTTATTTCGGCAAGCGGTATTTTTCTGTTTTCGGGCAGGGGAATGTCCGGAGAACATATTGCCGCCTCCACGACCTTTTTTACAGTTATTTCGGTAAGAAGCGTCGATTTTACTTTCGGTTCGGTTACAACCGCAAAATCTGCAATTCCGTCTTTGAGCGCCGATATTGCCTGGGGTGTGGAATAGTTGCTTATCTGAATATGAATTTTCGGATAAAGTTCTCTGTATTCTTTCAGTATCGGCAGCAGAAGGCAGCGAAGTGCCACCTCGCTCGCCGCTATAAAAACATTGCCGCTTTCAAGATTGAGGCTTTCGGTAATTTCGTTTTCGGCCGCTTCAATCTGCTCAAACGCTATTTTTATATGGGAGTACAGTCTTCTCCCGACTTCCGTCAGCTTCATGCCGCAGTTTGTACGCAAAAACAGCGGACACCCAAGCTGACTTTCCAGATTTTTAATCGTTCTTGTCAGATTCGGCTGATTGCTGTAAAGAAGCTTCGCCGCTTTTGAAACACTTCCGTGCTTTGCAACATAATAAAACGCCTTGTAATATTCACTGCTTATATTCATTAAAAACACTCCGATATGTTAATTTGATATATCGCTCATATCCAATATACATTTTACATATATCATGAAAAATATTATAATATATTTTAGAATGAATGTCAAGGAACGGAAGGCGATTTTATGGTAACGCTTGAAATTATTACGGAAATGCTGCTTGATGCCGGAATGTTAGCTCTTGTTTTCAGCATTGCTAAAAGCATAGCTGAGCCGCACAGCTCCGAAAGAGCGGCTTCCGCCGCAATGGGTGCGGGCTTTTTGATATGCTGCATTTCGCAGGTTATGACGCACGGCAGTTACGCAGTATTCATACTTGCTGCGCTTGGATTTATGCTTTCGTACACTTCTTTTTTACTGACATTTTCACGGGAATGATTTTTTATGCTGCATAAAGGTGCGCGCGGCCAAATGTCCGACACATTCCGTACCGCGCTGTTTATTATATTGTCGGGCGGATTTCAGGACGCTTACACATATTTTTGCCGCGGCAGAGTTTTTGCCAATGCGCAAACGGGCAATATTGTGCTTATGAGCTCGGCGGTTTTTGCCGGCGAATGGAATACTGCTCTTAAATATTTTATTCCGGTAGTGTCGTTTCTCATAGGAACAGCGGCGGCGGAGCTGATTCACATACGCTTCAAAACCTTTGAGAAAATACACTGGAGGCAGATAATTCTCGCTATTGAGATTATTCTGCTTTTTGCTGTCGGATTTATGCCCCACAGGCTTAACCCGGCAGCGAATGCCCTTGTTTCGTTTGTGTGCGCAATGCAGGTTCAGACCTTCCATAAAGTGAGGGGTCATGCTTATGCAAGCACGATGTGCATAGGAAATATGCGCAGCGGAACAGAAGCACTTTGCGCATATTTTCGTGTGCGCGACGGGGAAATCCTTGTGAAGGCGCTGACTTACTTCGGCGTTATAGCCGTGTTTGCCGTCGGCGCCGGGGCGGGAACGCTCATAACGCGCATTATAGGTGATAAATCAATATGGTTTTGCTGCGTTTCACTTTTGGTAAGCTTTGTTATGATGTTTGTGGCAGAAACAGAAAAATAAGAAACCGTCTGCGATGAAAAAGCAGACGGTTTCTTATTCCCAGCATGATTTCCAACCGGGATTTTTTATTCTCATAAGGGCTTCCATGTAGAAATAATCGCCCCAGATGTTACATTCGTCAACTCCAAGATTTGCCGGCATACTATAGACGGCGTGAGCCAAAATGCCGTTGGATTTTTCATCGGTATGGCAGCTTTGAAGTACTTCTGTCATCAAGAGTGCGGTTTTCTCAAGAGGCTTTGATTTTAAAAATCTGTTCATAAGAAGGATTCCGCATATCGCAGCTGCAGAGGCTGAGGTGTCTTTTGTTGTTTTTGTATCCGTGAAAACCATGTCCCACGCAGGAATAAAGTCTTTTGGAAGGCGTTTTTCAAAAGCGTCTTCAACAAGCCTGAATTTTTCGATGAGGCTGTCATCCATGGTATGCGTATACCCCAGTGCCGTTACGTAAATTCCCCAGGCCTGTCCCCTTGCCCAGACGGAATTATCCGAATAGCCTTGAGCGGTGACCCCTTTTAATGGGTTGCCGGTTTTTCTATCGAAAAAGTATGTATGATATGTTGTTCCGTCGTCACGGATCACATATTTTACCGATGTTTTAAGATGTGATTTTGCGATACGGCGATAATTTTCGTTTCCTGTAACATCCGCCGCCCAAAAAAGCAGCGGGAGGTTCATCATGCAGTCGATAATGAGCCGAAAATTGTCTTCGGCGCCTATTTTCCCCCAAGCCTGAATAAACTTTGGGCGTTCGTTAAATCGGGAACACAAATTGTCTGCTGCGAGTATTGCAGCTTATTTGGCTTTGCTGTCGCCGAACAGCCTGTATGCCGTAACGCATGACGGGCAATACAGAAAACCCATATCATGGTGATTTACGCCGAGCCGTTTTTTTATTCTGATGCTGAAATCGCCAATATGTTTCAGCGCAAGCTCGCTGTATTTTTTGTTGCCGGTAAATTCATATAAAAGCCACAGCATACCTGTCCAAAAGCCTTGCGCCCAGCTTCCGTTATCGTTTGTCATCGGCCGGTACACATTGTTTATCGATGAACCCGACGGGTACAATCCGTTCATGTCTTTAATACACTTATCAACTTTTTTTATGCAGAAGTTTATTGCAGAATCCAAATTTTTCATTTTACTCTTTTCTTTATGTCCAGCCTTGCCATTGCCACCACAACGGAGGCCGCAAGGAAGCCATGAGTAAAAATCGAGGTCCATGCGTGAAGGTCAATATCGTAAACAACCCATATAAGGCTGTTCATAAGCATATAAATTCTGTATTTTTTAGCGTTAGGCTGCGTAACCGAAAGCGCATAGAAAAGCGCCGCAATGCAGGAAAGCACGCTTGGAAATCCGCTGAACGAAAACACCGAAACCGCTATATATCCGATCATAAATCCGATATTAATCGGTAACGGAAAACGTTTGCCATTTCGGCTATAAAAATAAATCCAAATCGTCTGAACCGTTGCCAGAATACATACTCCCGCGCCGGAGGTACCGTCAAGAAGAACGAAATTCAGTGCAACCAGCAAATTAAGGATAATCTCGCCGACCAATATTGTTCGTATGTTTTTGAACTGCACCGTCACTACAGCACCGACTGTTGTAAGTATGCCGATTGTTTGTGCAATATAAAAATTCCAATCCATTTATATTCCCCTTTCTGATGAAACATAAGTGTATCACAAAAAGAGAAATTTATCAATCATTATTTTAAAACATGCACTTGCAGACACAATTTTTCGGAAAAAACGCAAATACGGTCTTAAAAAATACATTCTTTTTTCGTGTATTTCATAACCGAGCCGTCATCGGCGTCGAGTTTGAATATATAGTCGGTCTTGCCGGAACGGAACGAAACAAGATATACGGGTTTTCCTTCGTCATAGCCGAGATTGGTTTTGAGGTAAAGTGCGTCCGAAAGCGAAAGCCCTGCGGAGCGCACCGCAATTCTTTCCGCTTTATCCGAACTTATGTTTGCGGCTTTTCCGCATCCGAAAAGCAAAAACAAACACGAAATTATGAAAAATACCGTCAGAAATCGTTTCATGTTAAACACCCCCTGTTACTATTTATTCACTTTATTTGATATTTATGTTTACTTTTTATAAAAAATGTAGTAAAATATATGAAGAGGTGATTGATGATGTCATATAAAGAAGAAGCAAAAAAGGCGGTTTCGGAGGTGATCGAAGCGTCAAAAGTAAAGCCCGGAGAACTGTTTGTTGTGGGTTGTTCTTCAAGCGAAATAATAGGGAAAAAGATAGGAACCGACTCAAATGTTGAAGTTGCAAAAGAGGTTTTTGCGGCGATATACGAGGTCCTTTCCGAAAAGGGAATATATATGGCGGCGCAGTGCTGCGAGCACCTTAACCGTGCGCTTATTATCGAGGCAGAGGCCGCAGAGAAATTCGGTTATGCTCCCGTAAACGCAGTGCCGCAGCCGAAAGCCGGAGGGTCGTTTGCTACGGCGGCATACAACACTTTTAAACATCCCGTTGCGGTTGAAACAATCAGCGCAAAAGCGGGTATGGATATCGGCGAAACGCTTATCGGAATGCATATTGCGCCTGTTTGTGTTCCGCTCAGGATTTCGGTTAAAAAAATCGGGGAAGCAAACCTTATCTGTGCACGTTCCCGTCTTAAATTCATCGGCGGCGTAAGGGCTGTCTACAATGAGGAGCTGATGTGATGTACCAGAACGCAATTGAGCTTTCGCATGAATATATCGAAAGAACCGTCCGCCCGGGTGATACGGTCATTGACGCAACCGCCGGCAACGGCAACGATACGCTTTTCCTTGCAAAGCTTGTTGGGGAAAATGGCAGAGTGTTTGCGTTTGACATACAGGAAGCTGCGATAAAAAACACAAAAAAACGGCTTTCGGACGCAGGTGTTTCGGAGCGCTGTACGGTGATTGAAGACGGGCATCAGAACATGAAAAAGTATGTTGGGTGCCCCGTAAAAGCAGTGATGTTCAATTTCGGGTATCTTCCGGGAGGCGATCACGGGATTTTCACCGTTGCCGAAACCTCTATAGAGGCTATAAAGGCGGCAATGGAACTGATTTCGGATGACGGAATAATCACGCTCGCCATTTATTACGGCGGCGACAGCGGTTTTGAAGAACATGACGCACTGCTGGAATTCCTTAAAGACATCAGTAATAACGAGTACAGCGTTCTGTATCATGATTTTATAAACTATCCGAACTGCCCGCCGCTTGTGGTGAGCATAACAAGGAGTAAAAAAGCATGCAAAAAGCGATATTAGTAGGAATTAATACCGGAACGAGGGGGATAACGGAAGAATCGAGCGAGGAAACCTTAAACGAACTTTCCGCACTCGCCGAAACCGCCGGAGCGGAAACCGTTGCGACGGTTATTCAAAACCGTCAGCTTATCGAGCCTGCAACCTTAATCGGCAAGGGTAAGCTTGAAGAAGTCTGCGAGCTTTGCCGCATTCATAATCCGGATTATGTAATTTTTGACGATGAGCTTTCGGGTTCCCAGGTCAGAAACCTTGAGGAGGCAACAGGTGTAACCGTACTTGACCGCAGCCGCCTTATTCTCGATATTTTTGCGGAGAGGGCAACATCGGGCGAGGGCAAGTGCCAGGTGGAACTTGCACAGCTTAAATATATGTTTCCGAGGCTTTCGGGGATAGGTGCGTCGCTGTCACGCCAGGGCGGCGGAATAGGTTCGAGAGGCCCGGGCGAAACCAAGCTTGAAACCGACAAAAGACATATTCAGGCAAGAATCAACAAATTAAGAGCCGACCTTAAAGAAATCGAAAAACACCGCGGAATCATGCGAAGCCAACGGCTTAAAACCGGGGTGAAATCCGTTGCGATTGTCGGGTATACAAACGCAGGGAAGTCAACGCTTATCAACACCCTGACCGACGCCGAAACGGTTTCGGAGGACAAGCTTTTTTGCACTCTCGACCCTCTTACCAAAAAAATGAGGATAGAAGATGAGCTTGATGTGGTTTTTACCGATACGGTCGGATTTATCAGAAAGCTTCCCCATCATCTTGTCGAGGCGTTCAAATCGACGCTTGAGGAGAGCGTATATGCGGACCTTATTCTTCATGTGGTTGACGCCTCTTCGCCGGAATTTGAAACGCATATGATGGTTGTAAACAATCTTCTTTCTGAGCTTGGCGCAGGCGGAAAGCCGGTTATAGTGGCGCTCAATAAGGCGGATAAGGCGGAAAATATTCCGAATGTTGCAAATTCCGTTGTAATTTCGGCAAAAACGGGAGAGGGTGTCGGCGAGCTTCTGCATATGATTAAAACCGCTCTCGAACCGTCCAAAAAACGGGTTCGTCTGCTTATTCCGTATACTGACGGCGCAGTGACATCGTTTGTGTACGAAAGATGTAAAATCGAGTCGGAAAACCATACGGAAAACGGCTGCGAACTTGTGGTTACTGCGGAAAACGAATATTTTTCGAAAATTGAAAGGTATGTAATCGATGAATTATAAAACGATTAATGCGGAAGGCTGCGGAGAATATACCGAAAAGCGTTCGAGATTTATCGCAAAGGCTTATCATGTGGATTCCGAGGAGGAGGCAATCTCGATAATTGAGGAAACCCGAAAAAAATACTGGGACGCACGCCACTGCGTTTACGCATATGTGATAAGAAACAATAATCTTGCAAGATTTTCCGATGACGGCGAGCCTTCCAAAAGCGCAGGAGCGCCGGTTATGGATATTTTAAGCCGAGAGGGGCTTTGCGATTGCCTGGTTACAGTTGTAAGGTATTTCGGCGGAGTGCTTTTAGGGGTTGGCGGTCTTGTGCGTGCGTATTCCAAAAGCGCAAAGGAGGCAATAGAAGACGCCGGAATTGTAACTATGGCAAAATGCAGCGTTTTTTCGGTAACTTTGCCGTATTCCGACTGGGGAAAGTTTCAGAATGCCGTGAAATCCGCAGGTGCGGAAATAACGAAATCCGAATTTCTTGAAAATATTTGTGCGGAAATCACGATTGAATCGCAGTTTTCCGAAAAACTGAAGGCGGATATTACCGAAAGCTTTAACGGCACGCTGGAGTTGTGCTTTGTTTCGGAAGGGTTTTTAGCCATGTAAACAAAATTTAACAAAAACAGTCTTGACAATACGGGGTTTATATATTATAATTAAATAGTAATGATATGCAAAAAACCTCTGTTGAGCAAACAATTAAGGTTTTAAATATAAATTTTTTCTTTTTTTATTTCATTATTTATATATATAAAAGTTAAATATTTATTTTAAAGCTTATCCCTGCTGTAACTGTATTCCGACAGAGGGTCCTTCGGGGCATATTCGGATGTTTTTCAGCGTGGGATTTTTTGTTTATTTGGAGGAATATGCGTTGCCGGGCGTTTCTTGCCAAAGCGTGCGGCAGTGCGGATTTGTCCGCAGTTTCCATCGTCGGCGGACTATGCGTTATAATAATTTTTGGTTAAGGAGGTGTAATCGCATTTGGAGATAATTATATATTGCGTGCTTGCGGCAGTTGCAGTAATTCTTGGTATAGGCGGTTTCTTTGCCGGCGTTAATTACCGCAAAAAGGTTGCGGAAGGCGAACTCGGCAGCGCCGAGGAACAGGCTAAAAAGATTCTTAACGACGCTTATAAGCAGGCTGAGTCGAAAAAGAGAGAGCTGACACTCGAAGCGAAGGAAGAAATTCAGAAGCTGCGCAGCGATTATGATAAAGAAGTAAAAGAAAAACGCAATGAACTTAACCGTCAGGACAGGCGCCTTCAGCAGAAGGAGGACTCTCTTGACAAAAAAATCGAAAATGCGGAAAAGAAAGAGGCTGCTTTAGTCGAAAAGGCGGAAGCGGTAGAAAAATCAAGAAAAGAAATCGAAAGCCTTAAAGAAAAGGAAATGGCGCTTCTTGAAAGGATTGCGGATATGTCCACATCCGAAGCGAAGGATCTTCTTCTTAAAAAGGTTGAAGGCGAAATCAGGCATGAAACAGCCAAGATGATAAGCGACATCGAAAGCAAAGCTAAGGACGAAGCTGACGAAAAGGCCAAAAACATCATCGGTCTGGCTATTCAAAGATGCGCTGCCGACCATGTGACCGAAACAACCGTTTCGGTAGTGTCGCTTCCCAATGACGAAATGAAGGGAAGAATTATCGGCAGAGAGGGCAGAAACATCCGTGCAATTGAAACCCTCACGGGTATAGATTTGATTATTGACGATACTCCCGAGGCAGTTATACTGTCAGGGTTTGATCCGGTAAGACGAGAGGTTGCAAGAATTGCTCTCGAAAAGCTTATTTCGGACGGAAGAATTCACCCGGCAAGAATTGAGGAAACCGTTGAACGCGCCCAAAAGGCAGTTGCGGCTAAAATCAAGGCCGAGGGTGAACGCGCAACATTTGAAACCGGGGTTCACGGGCTTCATCCCGAGCTTGTTAAGCTTCTCGGGAAAATGTGCTTCAGAACCAGCTACGGTCAGAATGTGCTTCAGCATTCGATTGAGGTTGCACATATCGCAGGGCTTATGGCGGGCGAACTCGGTGCGGATGTTACAATTGCAAAACGTGCAGGTCTTTTGCATGATATTGGTAAGTCCGTTGACCATGAGGTTGAAGGTTCCCATGTTACAATCGGTGCCGAGCTTGCCAAAAAGTACGGTGAAACCGAGGAGATTATTCATCCTATCATGGCGCACCACGGCGATGTTGAATGTAAAACGCTGATTGCATGTCTTGTTCAGGCAGCAGACGCAATTTCCGCCGCAAGACCGGGCGCAAGACGGGAAAACATCGAAAACTACATAAAGCGTCTTGAAAAACTCGAAGAAATTGCAAACAGCTTTGAGGGCGTTGAAACATCCTATGCAATCCAGGCCGGCCGTGAAATCAGAATCATGGTTAAGCCCGATTCCGTTTCCGATGACGGTATGGTCGTAATCGCACGCGATATTGCCAAGGAGATTGAAAGCTCCATGGAATATCCGGGTCAGATTAAGGTCAATGTTATCAGGGAAACGCGCTCAATCGATTACGCAAAATAAAACCCTTCGGCGGAAAGATTTCAAATCTTTCCGCCGATTTTATATTTAAAAAGATGAAACAGGGCATGCAAGTGAGGATTAAATTCTCACTTGCATGCCCCGTTTGTCAGTTTTTGACGCAGCAAAATACTATTTTGTCAATACTTCGCATTGCCTTGGCAAAGGTTATTTGATATAATAATTGCATAAAATCCTTGCAAAAAAATTTTATAATTAAGAGAGGAAGAAAAATGACAATACTGAGAAGAAGTGTGGCATGGACATTGACTCTTCTGTTTCTGGCGGCAAATTTGCTTGTGGCATTTCCGGCAATTGCGGCTTATGCAGCGAGAGTTGCAGTGTACAATGAAACATTTGAGAGCGGAACGGGCGGTTTTGTTACTCAGGGCGACGAAATCAAACTGGCACGCGGCACAGACGCTTCGGGCAACCATTATATTATGGTTGCTGTAAACCCGGATAAAGCGGAAGCGGTGGCAACCGTAAGCCGAGCTGCTACGGATGCCGGCCGTTGGGGAACGGAATTTTTTTCTGGGCATTTCAGCTGAGCGTCAATAACCGGTACTTTTATAACGGCAAAAAATATGAAATTACCTTTGACGGTACCTGCTTTGACGGAACAAATCAGCTAAAACCCAGTTTCGGTACAACCGTTTTACGGATGACCGGAAATACCGTTTGGGTTATAAAGAACGGTGAGTGGATTAACCGAAACGAGCTCTGGCCTGTGCCGGGAACATATATAGATAAGAGAGAATAGAGAAAAATGAATAATGAATTGCCTTCGGCAGGTAGGTTGTTCCAATATTTTATGAATTTTTAGAAAAAATCAAAAAATATTTGAAAATTTTTTAAAAAACACTTGACTATTTGCAAAAATTAGTATATACTTATAATACTTGAAGCAGGGTCTTTTTTTTTGTGTATGAAAAACCCTGCCAACGCTTTAGGAGGTGCACTTAGCATGAGAGTTAAAATTACATTGGCTTGCTCAGAATGTAAGCAGAGAAACTACAATACAATGAAGAACAAAAAGAATACTCCTGACAGATTAGAGCTTAAAAAGTATTGCAGATTTTGCAAAAAGCACACTACTCATAAGGAAACAAAATAATTTGTTATTTTCTTGACGGGAGGTATAATTATGGCTGCAACTGTTGAAAAGGTGAGCCTTTTTAAAAGAATTGCCAACTATTTCAGAGAGGTAAAATCTGAACTTAAAAAGGTTATATGGCCTACTTTCGGGAAGGTTGCCAAAAATACCGGCATCGTTCTCGTTGCTATCATTATTTCCGCCGCTTTGATTGCTGTTTTTGATTATGCATTTATGCTGATTTTCCAGAAATTGCTCGGAATATGACCGGAGGGTGGTTTCTAAATGAGTGATAATGCTAAATGGTATGTTGTTCATACCTATTCCGGGTATGAAAACAAGGTCAAGGCGGACATAGAGAAGTCCATTGAAAACCGCAATATGAGCGATCTCTTTGTTGATATTCAGGTTCCCATGGAGGAGGTTGTTGAAAACAAAGACGGCCGCAGCAAGGTTACACAGCGCAAAAAGTTCCCTTCGTATGTCATGATTAAAATGGTCATGAATGACGAAACCTGGTACATCGTCCGCAATACGCGCGGCGTTACCGGCTTTGTCGGTCCGGGCAGCAAGCCCGTTCCACTCACCGAGGAGGAAGCGCTTAACATGGGCATCGAAACGCGTACCGTTACGGTTGATTACCAGGTAGGCGACAGCGTTAAGGTTTTGGAGGGCCCCCTCGAAAACTTTATCGGCGTGGTTGAAGAAATCAGCATGGAAAGACAAATCGTTAAGGTTATGGTTTCCATGTTCGGCCGCGAAACCCCGGTTGAGCTTGAACTTAACCAGGTTGAAACTTTAGAGTAGAACTGCTCTGAATGCTGATAATTAGCGAACTTTTGTTCGCCGGTTATATAAGTGGGAGAAATCAAAAATTTCTTGGTTTCGCCAATTACCACATTTGTATCGTAAGGAGGTGCATACTAATGGCTCAGAAAATTTCAGGTTTCATTAAATTGCAGATTCCCGCAGGTAAAGCTACTCCTGCACCGCCGGTTGGTCCCGCTTTGGGTCAGCATGGTGTTAACATCATGGGCTTCTGTAAAGAATTCAATGAAAAAACCGCTAAGGACGCAGGTCTTATCATTCCTGTTGTTATCACGGTTTATGCGGACAGGTCTTTCTCCTTCATAACAAAGACTCCTCCGGCAGCTGTTCTTATTAAAAAGGCTTGCAAAATCGACAAGGCTTCGGGTGTTCCGAATAAGACTAAGGTTGCTACAATCTCTAAAGAGGATGTTCGCAAAATCGCAGAAACAAAAATGCCCGATTTGAACGCTGCTTCTCTCGAGGCTGCTATGAGCATGATCGCAGGTACATGCAGAAGTATGGGTGTTGTGGTTGGAGACTGATTCCGGCCTTCAAGTATTGTGGGAGGAGCTTTTGCTCCGTATAACCACGAAAGGAGTTATTGAATTTGAAAAAGGGTAAAAAGTATGTCGAAAGCGCTAAGCTTATCGATAAAGCAAAATTATATGCCCCTGCTGAAGCTTGTGAAATCGTAGTTAAGACAGGTAAGGCTAAGTTTGACGAAACTGTCGAAGCTCACATCAAGCTCGGCGTTGACTCCCGTCACGCTGACCAGCAGGTTAGAGGTGCGGTTGTTCTCCCTCACGGAACAGGTAAAACCGTTAGAGTTCTTGTTTTCGCTAAGGGTGAAAATGCCGACATCGCTAAAGAAGCCGGCGCAGATTTCGTCGGTGCTGAAGATATGGTAACAAAGATTCAGTCCGAAAACTGGTTCGACTTTGATATCGTTGTTGCTACTCCCGACATGATGGGTCTTGTTGGCCGCCTCGGTAAGGTTCTCGGTCCTAAAGGACTTATGCCTAACCCGAAGGCAGGCACTGTTACTCCCGATGTTGCCAAGGCTATCGCCGACATCAAAGCAGGTAAGATTGAGTATCGTCTGGATAAGACGAATATCATCCACTGCCCGATCGGTAAGGTTTCCTTTGGTGCTCAGAAGATACAGGAAAATTTCAACACTCTCATGGCTGCAATCGTTAAGGCTAAGCCTGCGGCTGCAAAGGGTCAGTATCTCAGAAGCGTTGCAATCACCACTACAATGGGCCCCGGCATCAGAATTAACGGCGCTCAGATCGGCTGATTGAAATTTAACTTAATAATACAAAACAAGCATATCGTTTTATAATGCGATATGCTTGTTTTATATTGTACTTACTCGATTTTAAAATCGCCTGCCAATGCTTTGGCCATTGCCTTTATTGCATGATTTGCTCCGACTACTCCATACATTGCACCAAGGCAAACTATTAGGATATTCAGCGTTTCCGAATCAAAATGATTATTGTTTTCCTTTATGTCTATTTCAGGAAATCCGTAAAGATACATAAGCTTTTGTGCCGCTCTGAGAATATAGCCGTATCCATGCGAATTTGTCGATAGAATTATGTGGCATATCTATTTTAACATAACAAATTAAAAAAACTACTTGCATTAAACGAGTTTTTACAGTATAATAAAAGTAAGACAAACATGAATTTTGATTTTTCAATATCATGATTGAAAACGATGTTGTCTGTTTGCGGAAATATATTGTTTCAGAATGAAAAATATTGTAAGGAGGCGTAAAATGAAAAGAATTATCTGCATTATGCTCGTTTTGCTTTCGGTTTTTTGCCGCGGCTTTGTTTACGCCGAGGGTATAACGAGAGAATATACATACGAAGAAAGCCGGCAGTGCACCATGCCGAACGGATACGAATATCTCGGGTATGCGGGTACTTTGACTTTTTCTGCCGATATCAGCGGTGAAATCGATTATGCAGGGTGCGAATTCAAGTGTGTAAACGAAGAAATAGGTGAATACTATAAGCCGATCGATATTAAACTG
This sequence comes from Clostridia bacterium, assembly GCA_034186235.1. GTDB lineage: Bacteria > Bacillota > Clostridia > HGM11514 > HGM11514 > CAKSKB01. Next base: position 52,997 of record JAXGBA010000075.1, read on the forward strand.
ACCGGCAAAAAAGGCATGAAGGATTTTATGCTGAAACTCACAGGAAGGCCGCTTCGTGCCGGCGACAGTCCTTATCGGCTGACGCCGTATGTTGTGTCGGGCGGTAAGAAGATATACGGTGAGCCGGTCGAGTTTTCGGTTAGAGAAACCTGTGAGCTTATGACAAACCTAAGGATTGTCTATGACCAAATTCAGAAGATTGAGTTTACCGACCGGGAAAAGGAAATTCTCGACATAATTCTGCCGGTGGTGAGAGAAACCATAGCGGCGGGAGAAGCGGGCGTTGAGGTGACCAAGGATTACATCAAAACAAACTATCCCGACGAAATCGCAAGGGTTAAAAGTATGGATTCCGAGGAACAGCGCGATTCTTTCGACAAAAAATTAAGGGGAAATATCGATGAACAGGCACGAAAATATTTTGTTGCCATGGTCATGAATTAAAGTAAACTATGAAAAAACGGATTTTGACGGCGCTGATTTTAATATTGCTCGTTTCATGCCGAGTGCTTGCCGAAGGTGGGCTTTCCTTCGGTGCGCTTTCGTGGGAAACAGAAAACGGGCTTTCGTTTTTTTCGGACGGCGGAGAAGGTGTTTCGGACATTGTGGGTTTTGAACTGTCAAAAGGAACGGCGTCCGTAAAAATTCCGCAGATCGGAGCAGACATAAAGGATAACATATGCATAAAAATCAGCGGTCTTGCGAATGGGGAATATCAATTGAGGCGGTTCGCAAAAACAGACAACGGATATGCGTATTCCGAAGCGGTATATATTACTGCTGCGGACGGGGCATATTCGGTTATAACACGGGAGGAAAAAGAGCTTGCGGACGCAAAAGCTGCGGCAAAATCGGAGCTGTCGGGGTACATTGCTGACAAAACGGTTTACAGAGAAAAAGAACTGGCCGTGATTGACGGTATTCTGGAAAAATACAATAATCTGATTGATGAGAGTGTTTCATATGAAGGTATTTCGGGTATTGTAAGCAGCGCAAAAACCGAACTTGACGGTGTGCATAAAAAAGAATGGTTCGACCAAAATGCGGAGGCAAACAAAGAGGTGCTTCTTTATCTTGATGACGCATATCTTTGGCTTTGCAGAAAACCTCCGTATAACGATAGAAAGTTTTTCGGAAAAGAAAAGCAATTCGTCAATATTGTCAAGCCTGTAATTGCCGAGGTTATTGCAGATGCAAGCGCCGGCGAATATGTTGTTACAAACGAATATATCCGTGCAAAATACGCCGCCGACATTGCAGAAGCAAAAAAGATTTATAATGAAGATATGAGCGAAACCGAAAGGGCTCGTTTTAACGAAACAATTGCCGCTCTTAACACCGAAACCCAGAACTTTTTAAAAGAATTTTTTGGATAACCCTTGACAAACAGGTAATTTAGGTATAATATATTAGTATAACTTAGAGGAGGTCGAATTATGAAAAAATTATTATGCTTGGCTTTGGCAATACTGACAGCGCTTACTGCAGTAACTGTTTTTGCCGATGCATCCGATGTAAGCGTTGCGGAGGGCGTTCGTCTTTCGTACGATGGCATTTACTATGATGATTATCAGAGCGGCGAAGGCACAATCAATGTTACACTTCAGAACAACAGCGCTGCTAACGACAGTGTTACATTTGTTGTTGCTGAATATTCTGAAAAAGCCGGCTACAGAAAGCTTGTTCAGAGCAAAATTCAGACGCTTGAAATTAAAGCAAAAGATAAAAATAAATTTGAAGTGAAGTTTACACCGGCTGACGCTAAAAGCAATTCGTTCAATATCTTTGCTTTTTCCAATGCAAATGCAGGCAGCATTTACCTCGGTGATGAATTTGTTCTTGATAAGTTCCAGTACATAGGAACGGAAGAAGACGGTGCTTCGATTTATAAAATAAACAGCTTTACCGACAGAGTATATGACAAGTTCAGATATGTAAGCACTGAAGAAGACGGAACAACTGTTTATAAAGTTGACAGATTTCGTAATTAATTAAAATAAGCCGTTCGGGGACGGACGGCTTATTTTTGTGTAAAAAAGGGGAGAATACTATGATAAAAGGAAATGTAATGTATCACAATGCGGAATATATCGAAAAAGAGGCGAGGGGTGACAGGCTTTTTCGTTACCCCAAAGAGGTCTTAAAAGAGTGCAATTCTCATTGCCGCAACATGGCGCGATATGCCTGCAACTGCGAACTCAGATTCGTGACGGATTCCGACACGGTGTTTGTCAATATAACTTCATTTTCGGGTAACGGGGATATAATAGTGTATTTCGGAGATTTTTATCAGGCGAAATACAGGATTGCTGCCGGTGAAACCAAGAACATCTGTATTTCAAAACCGGCAATCCTGAAAGACGGCACCGGCGAAAAGTTCTTTGAAGGGTGCATCTACAGCCCGAATGTCATCAGAATACATTTTCATGCGTTCATGGCGATTGTGGGAGAAATTGACGCTCTTGAAGGAGAGGTAAGACCGCCCGAAAAGTCGGAACTTCCCGTAAAAACCATGCTGGCGTACGGTTCTTCAATCACGCACGGCGCAGGCGCATTTGCAAGCAATTTGTGCTATATCCAAACCGCCGCAAGATACCTTGGGGTTGATGTTATCAATAAGGGGGTCGGCGGTTCGTGCTTTGCTGAAAAAGCAATTGCCGACTGGCTTTCATCAAAGACCGACTGGGATTTCGCATATGCGGAAATCGGCATAAACATGGTCGGTGCATTTGACTGCGGCGAATTTGAAAAATGCTATACATATTTTATCGATAAACTTTCCGAAACCGGGAAACCCGTATTTGCGCCGTCGATGTATCTTTATTCCGGCGCATACAATGAAGGAACTTCGGAAAAATACATGAAATTCAATGAGATAATAAAGAATTATCACGCTTCACATAAGCTTGACAATCTTCATTTTATTGACGGGAACAAAATTCTCCCGGAAGGGCGCTGGCTGACAGCTGACGGTATTCACCCCTCAACCGAAGGGCACGCTCTTATGGGATTTAATGCCGCTGAAATTATCAAAGAATATATTTAACCGGTCGACTTTTCCGACAGCCTGAAAGCCGGTCAAAGGTTCAAAATGCCTTTGACCGGCTTTTTGCATGAATCGGCGGATATCCGTAAATCTTTTTGAAAACTCTCGAAAAGTATGCCGCACTGCTGAATCCGCTTGCTTCCGCAGCGTCGGCAACGGACATATTTGTGGTGCATATAAGATATTCCGCATAAATGCATCGTATATTATTTATGTATGACAGGATTGTGTCGCCGGTCGCTTCCTTGAAAACCCTGCACATATAGCATTTGGACAGATGACAGGATTTGGCTATTTTACTGAGCGAAAGTTTGCTCTGATAGTTGCTTTGAATATAGTCGATTATATTCCTTGCTGTAGCTTCGCCAGAGGTTTCGGGAATCGCTTTCCGTTCTCCCGATTGCAGCATAAAATGATCTCTCGTAAGAAGAACCGCAATACCGATAAGATCCGCTTTGATTTTCAGTTCAAAAGAATCGGGTTTATGGAGCGCCTCAAGGTATATATCGTTTATAAGCCTTGTAATTTCATTATCACGGATTACCTCTTCAAAAAGCGTTGCGTCGCTTACGCCGCATTCTTCCATAAAATAATTTTCCACGATAAGGCAAAGATACGACAGGCCCCGGGCATCCTTTTTATCCATAGAATGCTTGACTTTGCTGTTGATATACACAATGTCGCCTGCCTGAACATTATATGTTGTGCTGTCCAGCGTCACTTTGCCGATACCCTCCTGAATAAGCCAGAATTCGGACTGCGGATGCCAGTGAGGGCTGACGCTTTCGTTTGTATGCTTCTGAAAAATAATGTACGGAGCACCGTTGAATGATTTTTGGTTTTCTATTTTCCCTGAGGTTATGTCAAAGTGCACTATCTGCGGCTTTGAATGCTCTGTTTCCATAAAGGAACCCTCCCCGAAAACATTGTACAAATTGAGGTAAATATTGTACATTTACAATCTTATGTGCAAGATTTATAATAATATTGTACCACAAAAAACGGTTTTTGTAAATGTTTTTAAGGAGGAATTTTATATGAAAAAATTTGTGAGCCTGCTTACGGTGCTTGCAATTGCGGTTACCATGCTGTTTTCGGTTTCCGTCTCGGCGGACGGCAGTTCCGAAAGAATTGACCTTTCCGGAACGCAGACGCTGTATTCTTCGGCAGACGGATCCTGGAGCAGCGGAAAAATCGTTGCAAGGGACGAAAACGGAAACGAAATAACCGAGGGGCTTTCGTATTTTTCCAGTTACGATTTTGTGCTGACTGTATCGGCGGACGGAACGGTTACGCCCCATCACGAAGGCTGCGCAATCGTGACGGTAACGAAGGAAAACCCGGACAAAACAACGGTTTCCGCCAAAATTGCAATCAGCATTACGGGCAAGCCGAAGCTTAACAGCACTTTTGAATCCGGAAACGATTTGAAGCTTAATTTTTCAAGAAGCGGAAATCATTGTGTGAACCCGTCTGTTAATTCGGCGAACAAATCAATCAATATTCAAACGCAGTCATGGACGAAAAATGACACATACAAGAGATTTTTCGTTGAAGCGTGGTTTTATGATGACGGTGTAATATCCGAAAATGCAGAAATCGGAGCAGCTGTAAACTTTAATGCCTGGGGTGCGTGGGACGCAAAGGGCTGGGGAAATGTTACGGTCGGCGTCCTCGATAAATCAAGCGAATATTACGGATATAAAAACATTCAGGGGCAGAGAACAACTGCACAGTTTACTCCGTCAATGAGGGAACACACGGCGTTTCTTGACGGAACGGCTTATGCTTCTTTGTACGGCGGCGAGGTAAAATGGCCTTACGCGAAGCCGGAAGCATACATAGAAAGAAGCAAGGGCTGGCACCAGATAGCGATTTTGGCAAACACAAATACCGAAAATCAAAATGCTGTTAAATACTATCTTGACGGCGTGGAGCTTTTTACGGATAACTTTCCGTCGCATGTCCAGACGGCAATTCTTTATGCGGCAGAAGGAGCATATTATGACGATGTTGTGCTTTCAACCTATACCGATACGGATTTTGAAAATACCGGTACGGCGCTTTCAAAACCGCAGATTTATGGCTCCGCAAGCGTTGAAGGAACATTGAGAGCGAGGGCGGCGGCAGAGGCGCCTTATGAATTTTTCAAAACAGCTGTTGTATCCGGCGATACCGTGAGCACATCGGGTGCATGGCTTAACTCATCAAAAGTATGGGGAACCGCCAATTATATTACGCCGAGTTTTGCATGGGACGGCGATATAACTTATGAATGGGAAACTTCGTCCGACGGCAAAAGCTGGAGCAAGGCGGCGGGTGGTGCGGAATACACCGTAAGCGCCGACGATGAAGGAAAGCTTATAAGAGCGAAGGCTTCAATCGGCGAAAGTGTTTCTTATTCTGACATCAAGAGGGTGGACGGTGCGGCAATTTACAGCATCGGCAGCGATACGGTGAGATTTCTCGGCAGAGGAGAAAATACGGGAAGCGGCCGTTCGATGAATTTTCCTCTTGCGGGGCTTGAGTTTGAGTTCAGCGGCTGCGGTGCACAGATGAGAATTGCAGGATTTGAAGGCTCGGCGCCGGCATATGTAAATATTACGGTTGACGGAAGAACCGAAAGAAAAGCTGTTGAACAAAACGGCTGGATAACCCTTTGCGATGGGCTTGATAAAGGTAAGCACACCGTTTCGGCGGTGCGCTCCGATGAGCCGGGAGCATATATTTACGCAGACGCTTTGAAAACAGACGCTTCCGCACCGGCGCCGACAGCAGGCAAGGTCAGAAAGCTTGAGTTTATAGGTGATTCCTATACTGCGGGCTACGGCTTGGGAGGAAGCGTTTCCGACGCTTCAAAATCCTTTGCCGCAGTCACGGCAGGCACGCTTGATGCGGATATTAATGTCATTGCAAGCTCGGGAAAAGGACTTTATAAAAATCTCCCCGGATTTGCGTCGAAAAAAACAATGGCGGAAAATTATGATTATGCCGAACTTTGGAAAAACGGCGTGTCTAAATGGGATTTTAATTCTTATGTTCCGCAGGTTGTTACGGTGTTTCTCGGCACTAACGATTACTTTGCGGACGAAGGTGCCAGCGCAGACGGATTTTCGGCGGCATACTCGGCATTTATAAAGAAAATCAGAGCAAAGTATCCTAATGCGTCAATTATATGCTGTGCAAAAAATGAAGGCTGCTACAGACAGCAGATTGAGGATGCGGTTTCAAAGAGTAATGACCCTAAGGTGTTTTATCTTAATTTCGGTGACTTGGGCGAAAGCGGGCTGAATTCTCACCCGAACGAAGATGAACAAAAAATACTTGCCGATAAGCTTGCAGAAAAAATCAATTCGATTGAAAATGTATGGCTGACCGAAAAAGAAGTCAATATTACACTCGAAATCGGCGGCGGAGGAAAGCTTACGGATGGCGGAAAAGAAATAAGCGGCAGCTTTAAGGCGTATGTCGGCGGCAAAAAGGTGCTTACCCTCGTGCCGGACGACGGTCATATTGCCGGTTCCGCGGAGCTTGACGGCAAAAAGCTTGAAATTACGGATAACAAAATAACCCTTCCCGAGGACATTAAAGAAGGAAGCGTTCTCAAAATTACATTCAAGAGAGATTTTTCCGAAAACGGTGTGGTGTTTTATGTTTCGGAAAGTGGCAGCGACAGCAATACCGGTACGCTTTCTCAGCCCTTCCGTACGATAGGAAAGGCGATGGAGGCAGTCCGCACAGTTGACAAAGCGGCGGCAAAAAGCATAACCGTATATATCCGCGGTGGAAAATACAAGGTGAATTCAACGCTTGCTTTTACCGCAGAGGACGGCGGAACCGAAAATTGTCCGATTACATACAGAAACTACGGTGACGAGAATGTTCAGATAACGGGCGGCGTTCATTTCGGGCTTGATAAATTTAGTGCGGTTGAAGGCGAAATGAAGGATATTCTCCGCTCGCCCGAGGCTAAAGAGAAGGTTTTGGTTGCAGACTTTGACGACCTCGGCATAGGCGAAATGACGGAATACAAAATAAAGGATAATCAGTCAGTTTTGGAAGCGCCGATTGTTACATGGAACGGCAAGGATATGACGCTTGCGAGGTTCCCTAATTCCGAGGTCAACACCGATTGGCTTTCGGCACGCTGGAACAAGGGTGCAAACGACGGTACTGACGGCGGAAACGGTAAGGTTACCGCAGAACAGAAGGCGTTTAAGCTTAAATACAACTCGGATATTCCCGACAGCTGGACCTTCGGGCTTGACCACATTATGGCACAGGGATTTTTCTACCATTACTGGTATGCCCCGATAAGATATGTAACTCTTAATGACGGGCTTATGATCGCAAGAGAAAACACCAACACCGCAGCGAGCGGAGTTGCGCCGAATACCGACAACCCGTTCAGGTTTATGAATGTGTACCAGGAAATCGACATGCCCGGCGAGTGGTATATCGACATCGAAAACAGAAAAATGTATCTCTGGCCTCTTGACAATTCCGAAAACCCGGACATTGCGGTAACGGACTCGGCGTGCACGCTCGTAACGCTTACAAACACGGGCAACATTACATTCAGAGGGATAACCTTCACCGAAACCTACGGAATGGGGCTGCACCTCTCGTCCGCAGACAATATCACATTTGACGGCTGTACCGTAAGTGCAACGGGACGTTACGGCATGAGAATGGACGATGTGACGAACTGTACCTTCAAAAACGGAGATTTCAAATATTGCGGTATCGGCGGAATATATCTTGTTACCGGCGGAAATTACAAAACATTGGAGTCGGGTAACAATCTTATTACCAATTCGGTGTTTGATAACTGCTCGTTCACCAAGGAAACCTATGCTCCAGGTGTCGCGCTGAACGGCGTCGGAAACGTTGTTTCGCACTGCGAATTTAAGAATTTTTCGCATTCGGCAATGACCTTCGGAGGCTGCCTTAATGTAATGGAATACAACAGCTTTACAAATTCCTGCATTAACGGAACCGACTCCGGCGTAATCTATACCGGCAGAAACTTAAGCGAGCACGGCAATATTATAAGGTACAATCATTTTTACGGCATAGGAAACGACCAGGAGGGCAGAAATTATTTCCCGTGCTGCGTGTTTACCGATGATGGCAGCTCCGACCTTTCGATTTACGGAAATGTTTTCGGCCCGGACCTTCGCAATGTCGAGGTGTTCAAGAGCCACGGCGGTCAGTGTGATGATATGTATGACAATATTATAATCGACGCAACAAGAGTTTATTATATGTGCGACTGGTCGGACGAAAACTGGAGATTTGTGGTGACCGAAAACTACGGAAGCTCCGATTGGCAGAATAAAGAGGTGTATTTCGGAACCTTCAGGCAGATTTACGACAATCCGCTTTACTGGGAACGCTGGCCGTGGATAAAGGATGCCTACGAGCATCCCGAGGCTGTGGAATATCAGAGCAATACCATTTCGGGCAATATGATTATATATATTGACAAAGCGCCGCAGTATGCAAACGGCAGCTGCTGGAACATCAGGGGAATGGACGGGCATTATCCCAAAAAGCTCGATACGAATACCATTATAAGGCGCGGAAACACCGGAATGTTTAAAGATTATGCAAACGGTAACTTTAACCTTTCGGATGATATGTACGCAAAGTACAAGGACTTCCCGTATATAGATTTTGACGCAATCGGAAGATACGGCGTTGAAAACAGTGCTCCGACAGCCGATAATGTTAAGATAACAGGTACGGCTGCCGTCGGGAGTTCCATACAGGGCAGCTATACATATGAGGATTACGAGAGCGATAATGAGGGAAAAACCGTTACGGAATTTCTTGCGGCGGACCGCATAGACGGAATTTATGAAAAAATTGCGGACGGAAAAACCCTAACAATTACGGAAGGGCTTAAGGGTAAGTATATTAAGTTTTCGGTAACTCCGGTTGATTTCAGCGGGGCGAGGGGCGAAGCGGCTCTTTCGGCGCCGGTATATGTCGAAGAAACAGAGGGCGATTTATCAAAACTCAAGGCGGAACTTAAATCAATTGCGGAGTCCGCCCCTGCAGGAACGCACCTCGGTGCATGGAACGACGCAGATATTGCGGAATTCAATAATTTCGTTGAAAGCTCCGATGACTCCTCCGTGCTTTTGGCAGCATATGAGAATTTCATGAAAAAGAGAATAACCTCTGTTTCCGCAAGCGGCGTGCTTAAGGTCGAGCCGGGATTAAGCTTTGCCGAGATAAATGTCGGCGAGCTTTCAAAGACCGGCCTGAAGCTTTCCGGAACAGATATTCCGCAGCTGAAAATCAGCGGTACAATTGACGGTAATGTATTTTTAATGTATGTTCCGGCGCAGAAAATCAGCGGAGATTTGCTTGTGATTTCAAGGGCTGACAATGATGAAACGGTTTACGGCGATGTTATGTTTTCGCTTAATATCGGTGTGGAATCAGAACTTGAAATTCCTTCGTTTATCGGAAAAACCTTTGTATTCGGAGAATACGAGAAAACAATCGGCAGCGGCAGAATGCGTGCGGAAAAGGCTGGACTTTATTCCGTTGCGTCGCTTTATAAAAAATCGAGCGATACAAGCCTTTCCGAGCTGTTTGTAAATGACAGAGCCATAAATATTATTAAAGGCAAAACCGAATATCAAGCGACCGTTAAAGCCGGCACGGGGGCTATTGTTTCCGCAAAGGCGGCAAACGCTTATGCAAAGGTTGAAATCACACAGGCAGGGTCCCTCCCCGGCAAAGCCATAGTAAAGGTTATTGCGCAGGACGGAACGGAGGCGGTTTATACCGTTGCAATTTCCGAAATTAAATCACCGTCCGATGATAATGGCGATGAGCCTTCCGTAACCCCCGGCGGCGCAGGTGGCGGCGGAACAACCACAAGACCTTCCGCAAATAAGGGAACAAACGGTTTCTATTCCGGTGAAACAACCAACCCGAGTATCTCCAATCCGTTTACTGATATGGTTAATCATTGGGCGGCAGCTGATGTTCTCGCTATGAACAAGGCAGGC